>CAZTHE010000057.1:0-25331 GCA_964613495.1 uncultured Acidobacteriota bacterium
AGCTCCAGACCCGGATCGACCGCGGAGTGGAGAGCCTGACGGGTTTCGTCCAGAATGTCTTTATCGAACTGCTGCCGCTGTTCGCGAACTCCGCGCTGGCCCTGGTCCTGATGTTTACCGCGAACGTGTATGTCGGCCTGATCGCCTTCGTCATCCTGCCGGGGTATTTCCTGCTGAGCTGGCGGCAGGCCTTTTTGCTGCGCGGGGTGCGGCGCGGCCTGCGCGCGCTGCGCGAGGCCAAGACCCACGGGCTTTTCAACATCATCGAGTCGATCGTCGTCATCAAATCGTTCGTGCGGGAGGAATACGAGGCGCTCAAGCAGTACGAGTTGCAGCAGGACCTCATCCGGTCGCAACTGAAGCTGCGGCGGACCAACTATACCTTCGACGCGCTGAAGTCGTTCGTGGAGCAGGTGGGCGTGACCCTCATCATCATCCTCACCGCCTACCTGGTGCTCGACCGGCAGATGACCATCGGCGCCATCATGTTTCACATCCTGCTGTTCAACAACGTCTCAGCCCCGATCCGCCAGCTCCACCGCATTTACGATCAGATGAACGAGACGCTGACCTACGCCGAGGGGTTTTTCGAGATTCTCGACGCCGGCGACGCCGTGGAGGAGAGCGGCAGCCTCACGGCGGAAGACCTCCGCGGCGAATTCGTCCTCGAACACGTCGACTTCAGCTACCCCAACGGCAACCGGGCGATCCGCGACGTCACCATGACCATCCCTGCGGGAAAAACCGTCGCCTTCGTAGGGCTTTCGGGCGCCGGCAAGACGACGCTCATCAACCTGCTCTGCAAGCTGTATCCCCCGGGCGAGGGCCGGATACTGCTCGACGGGAAGGAGCTCGGACAGTACGACACGCACTCGCTGAGGAAAAACATCGGGCTGGTGCTGCAGAAGAACCACATCTTCCGGGGATCGGTCGAGGAGAACATCCGCTACGGCAAGATGGACGCCACGCTCGACGAGGTCACGGCCGCCGCGAAACAGGCCTACCTGCACGACCAGATCGTCCGGCTCCCCAACGGGTACTCGAGCGAGGCGCAACTGCTCTCCGGCGGCCAGCAGCAGCGGATCGCCATCGCGAGGCTGTTCCTGAAAGACCCTCCCGTCATCTTCCTCGACGAGCCGACGGCCAGCCTGGACGCCGTCGCGACCGAGCAGATCAAGAACAGCCTGGACGCCATCAAGGAAAACCGGACGGTCGTCGTCATCTCCCACAGCATTTCCCAGATCATCGACTCGGACATGATCTACGTCCTGAAGGAAGGGAGCCTCGTCGAAACGGGCACGCACGCCGATCTCTACGACAAGGGGGGCGCCTATTTCGAGATCTTCAACGCCTCCGCGCGCAGCCTCAACCTCGACAAGATCTCCGACACCCTGAGCCGGCTGGAATAGGCCGCCCGGTTTGAAAAACCGATTCCAGATTTCGGATTCCAGATCCCAGATGTAGTTCTCCCGGACAGTTTGCGATATTCCTTCATCCTGAAAAAAGCCCGCTTGCCCAAATCGGTGAAAAGCGGGCTTGTCCGGAATCCGGAATCTGGAATCCGGAATCTGGGCCCGGGTGATGCCGCCGGATCCCAGGCGGGATTTCGTGCTTTGACCTCCAGCCTGACAACGGGTATAGTGCCGCAGAACGCGGGGCCCGCAAGGGCTTGGCGAACACCGACGAGAGGAACGATCCTATGACCGATGAAAGAGCCCTAAAAACGCCGCGGAGGAAGTTGCTGGCTTCGGCGCCCCTGCTTTTTCTGGGCGCGGCAAAGCTCGGGACGATGGATGTGTTTGCACAGAAGACACTGCGGGGCCCGGACCTGAGAGAGGCCTTGAGCCCGGAGGAACTGGAGGCGGCCGCTAAATCGGCCATGTCCGTGGACCTGGACAATTACTGGCACAAGGGGTACAGCTGCGCGGAATCGGGCCTCATGGTTGCGCTTCGGTTCATGAAGAAGCCGGAAGATCTCGTCTGGGTCGCGGGAGGATTCGGCGGCGGCATGGGGCAGCAGGATCTCTGCGGCTTCCTGACGGCCGGCATCATGGCCATCGGCCTCCATGTGGGTTCCCGGAAACTTGACGCGAATGAGGCGAAGAGGCTCTGCGGCAGTAAGACCGGCGAATACTGGGCCTGGTGGGCCGCCACGGCGCCTCTCCATTGCCGTGACATCAGGGAAGGACGCCGGGATTTCAATGTCTGCCACCGCCTCGGCAAGCTCGCAGCGGCCAAGGTCGAGAGCCTCATCAAAATCTGACCCGGCCCGCCGGCGTGGTCAGACGAGAGGATCCCGGGTTCCCGATTAGTCGATCAGGGCCTGCATGACGGCCGTTTCGAAATCGGCCGTCAGCTGGATGCTGCCGCCCTGCGTCATCAGGACCGCGACGATCTTTTCCTGCGGATCCACCCAGAAGTGCGTGCCGAAAGCGCCGCTCCAGCCGAAACTGCCGTTGGACACCGCCGTTGCGGCCGCGGCGGAATCGCGGACGACGCGCACGGTCAGCCCGTAGCCCTCTCCCGGATTCCTGCCGGGCAACGCGTCGGAGATGTGCAGGGAGCGCATCATCTCCACCGTTCTGCGGCCGAGAATCCGCTTGCCGTCGAGCTCTCCCCCGTTGGCCAGCATCAGGCCGAACCGCAGGTAGTCCCCTGCCGTGCTGAACAAGCCCCCGCCGCCGGACAGATAGGTGCCGTTCATAAAGGCGGGATTGTCCTGCTTCTGCCGGCCGGTGGGCGTCTTCCTGTAAAGCGCCGCGATCCGGGGGGCGAGCGCGTCGGACGGATAGAAGCAGGTATCCTTCATTCCGAGAGGCCCGAACAGGCGGCGCTGCAGGAATTGATCGAAAGGCAGCCCGGAGACGATCTCCACGATACGGGCCAGCGTGTCGATCCCCGCCTGGGCGCTGTAAGCCCACCTCGTCCCGGGCTGAAACTCGAGCGGAACGCCTCCGAGCCGGGGAATATAGTCCGCCAGGGTTTCCCCCTGCCGATAGCTCACGGCCTCGTTCCGGCTCATGCTGATGGGGCCGCTGACCATTCCCGACGTGTGCGTCATGAGATCGCGGATCGTGATTTCCCGATCCGCGGGCATGGTATAAAACCGGGGACTCTTCGGGGCCTGGGATGGGGGCGCGAAGGGGGATGCGGGCGCTTCGGGCAGGGGAACCGCCACCTTCAGGTCTTTGAGCTCGGGAACGAACCGGGACGCCGGGTCGTCGAGCCGGATCCTGCCCTCTTCAAGGAGCATCAGGATGGAAACCCCGACCACGGGCTTCGTCATCGACATGATCCGGAACAGGGCGTCCCTGGCCATCGGTTTTTTGGCGTCGAGATCCATCAGGCCGTGCGCCTCGAAGTGCACGATGCGGCCGCGGCGCGCGACGAGCGTGACCGCGCCCGCAAAATTCTCCTCGTCGATGTTTCGCTGCATCAGCTCGTGGATCCTCTGCAGGCGATCCGACGAAAAGCCTGAGTCTTCGGGCTTCACCTGCGGGATCGTCTGGGCCGACGCCATCGAGGCGAGGCCGATCAGCAGGATCAACAGCAGGATTCGGGACGATTTGACCGTTCGATTCATGGCGTTCTCCATTCGTTCGTACAACCGGACAGACTAAAACGCACGGCTCGAAAACACGGTGCCGTCTCCCTGGATGCGAGGCGCGTCCCGGCGCCTGTCGGGCGTGACCGGCGAAGAACTCGAAGGCGACGGGCATCCCGTTGCCGGTCCTATGCTCCGGAAGCCGGCCGTGGCATAGAGGAAGTCCGGCCTTCGGGCGGTTGAGCCTCCATCGCGCCCTACTATACTGCAATGGATGCCGCGAGGAAAATCGCCATCTGGAATCTATATTATTTCCAGCCACAGAAGCTTCATGAAAATTATGGGCAACGCGGTATTATTGGCGTCGGGCCATGCATGCACCGGCAAGTCTCGATGTTTACGGGGGGAAGAGGGAATGCGCTACGACGAACTCAGGGAACAACTGGAAATTGCGCTTCAAAATGCTGGATTGCTCGGGCAATGCCTCGACAGCCCGGTCGAAACGATAGAACTGGAAAGCACGCAGCGGCGCTGGCGGATTTATGTCACCGCATCCTCGCGCGGCACCGAGCCCTTTTATGTCTCGGCGAAAATCGCCTTCAACTGGGACCCGTTCAATACCGCCCGCTCCTTCACCTGTGAGGAGGACCTGCTGGAAGAACTCCTGGGCAAAGCCAAAGAATCGTCAAAAACCGAGCCCCGGTTCGTCCGCGTCGACCTGGAACTGTATGCGAGTCTCCCGTACGGTTCGACCTGCGTGGTCCCGCACGCCCGGGCCTTCGGTTCGTGGGCCGACGCCATTCACAGGAAGCTCGACCGGGTATTCCGGGAAAACATCAGGAGGCAGGGAGATCCTGGTGCCGTTCAAGGCGGCCTGGAGGAACTCAATATCGAATCCAGGTGCGATTCGTCGGGCCGCCTGTCGATGGCAGGAGTGTCCATCGGCGGCTTTCGCATAATTCGCATACCCCGGGTGTGGGATAACCCCGGGCGGCAGGAAAAGGAGAAGAGCGCGGCGGACGAGCTCTCACGGATGTCAGAGGCGTACAAATTCTCCCTGGACGCCTGGCGCGCCGCTATTGCGGAGCTTACGAGGGAAATCCGCTACACGCCTCCCCCGGAAGGGACGGCCCAGGCCGGGCCGCCGGCCGAGGACCTGGAAATGGATGACGATACCAACGGCCCCGAGACCGTTCATTGACGAAGAGCCGTTCTTCGCTTGCCGCGGCGCCTATATATTCAGTTTTCGGGGGAAAAGATGACGGAATCCGAATTGGGAGGGGACGACAGGGTTCCCGGCCTGGGGCTGGACCGGTACCGCCGGCAGATCGGGCTGGATGAGCCCTGTGCGATCGAATATGGAGGGCCGCTCTCCGAAGAGGAGAAGGACGCGATTGTCGACCGGCTGCTCGACCGGCTGGTCCGCGTCGAACGCCTGACCGATATCGACCGGCTGCCGGCGGGCTATGAGGCACGGAGGCGGCTGTTGCGGGGGCTGCTCAATATCCGCCCGCCGCAGCCGTTGGAGGAGGCCTTCGTCGATGACATGGACCGGCTGCTGCAGGACGAAGCCGGGCGCGGCGTCGTGACCGACGCCGGCGGCCTGCCGGTTGTCTCCGACGCCCTGCGGCCGCGCGGCCTGATGAATGCCGGCCGGCTGGTCTTGTGGAAAGGCGACATTACGCGGCTGCGGGCCGACGCGATCGTCAATGCGGCCAACGACCGGCTGCTGGGCTGCTTCCAGCCGCTGCACAACTGCATCGACAACGTCATCCACAGCGCCGCCGGCCCGCTGCTCCGCCGGGATTGCCGCACGATCATGGAGATCCAGGGGCACCCCGAAACCACCGGAGACGCCAAGGTCACGCGCGCCTACAACCTGCCGTCGAAATTCGTCCTGCATACGGTCGGCCCCATCATCGGCGGCGAAGGGGTGAGCGATTTCCAGCGAAACCAGCTGGCGTCCTGTTACCGTAGCTGCCTCGATCTGGCCGGCGCGCTGCCCGGCATCCGGACCATCGCCTTCCCGTGCATTTCGACCGGCGTCTTCAATTTCCCGAGGGAAGCGGCCGCGGAGATCGCCGTTCGAACCGTGACGGAATGGCTCGGCGGCCGGAGCCACCGCCTGGAGCGGGTGATTTTCAACGTTTTTCTTCAGGAGGACCTGGATGTCTATGCCCGGGAATTGCAGCGCTGAAACGATCGATGCCATGGCCCGGGCGATTCGCCTGAGCGAGCGCGTGCTCATCGGCGCCGGCGCCGGGCTTTCGGCGGCCGCCGGCATCGACTATACCGACACGGAGGCCTTCGCCAGGGTATTTCCCAAATGGGCGGAGAGAGGCCACCACATGCAGTACGAATTCGTCGGCGTGCACGAATGGGCGGAGCCGGCGAAGTGGGCCTACTGGGCGACCCACCTGAATTACGTCTTTTATCAATTCCCGCCGAGCCCGCTCTACCGAAAGTTGCACGACATCGTCCGCGACAAGGATTTTTACGTCATCACCTCGAACGCCGACGGCCTGTTCATCAAGAGCGGTTTCCAGGCGGACCGCGTGTTCCAGGCGCAGGGCAATTACGAACGGTTGCGGTGTACGAGATCCTGCACCCCGGAGACGTGGGACACCAAACCCTTCGTCGACCGGATTCTGCCGCATATCGACTACGAAACACTGGAGGTGGCCGACCCCGCGGTCCTGCCCGCGTGCCCCTATTGCGGGGCGCCGCTGTTTGTCGCCTTCCGGGCGCGTGAGGAATACCCGCGGCAGGAGGCGGATTATCGTCGATGGCTGGAAGGGGTGCTGGACAGGAAGCTGACGGTGATGGAAATCGGCGTGGGATTCAATACGCCGGGCGTCATCCGCTGGCCCTTCGAGCGCCTGGTGCACATCCATCCGGACGTCACGTTCATTCGGGTCAACGCCGACTACCGGAATTTTGCCGACACCGCCCGGCCCGGGATCCCGCGCGAGATCCGATCCAAATCAATGTCCATCAACGCCGACGCCGGGGAGATCATCGAAGCCCTGCACGACCGGTTGATCTGATCCCGGCCCCGGGAAACCGTCCCACGGTTCCGGCCATAGGATCGGGACCGTGGATTACCGGGCCTTCGGCCCCGCCCCGGGAAATCCCAGGCCAAATCCGGGAATTTGACACGATCCGTGAAGAGCCGTCCGCACGGACAATGGAGTCCCGTTTCGAACTACTTCTCGTTATTCAGCGCCTGATATTTCGGCCGCGCGACACTCGCAATTTTCTCCGGACGGACGGAAGCCTCCTGGGTGATGCTGGCGTCGATGAAGATGAAGGGCTTGCCGACGCGCTTGATGGTCAGCGGGCAATGCTTGGTGCCCTTGGGAACGAAAATATAGCAGGGGTAGTTGATCTTCAGAACCTCGTCGCCCAGGGTGAACTCGATATCGGCGTCGAACTCCGAAAAAACCTCGGCCCCGATCAGGTAAATCCACTGGTCGAACGGGTGGATATGCGTCGGGCTGCCCAGAACATCCGGTTCCGTGATGTGGGCGAATCCCATCCCCAGAGCGGATTCCGGGATGTCCATCGGGCCCAGGCCGGTCACCATGGGTTTTTTAATGGTATCGTGAATCGACTTCCAGGGTTTTAATTCAAATACGTTCTTTTCGCGCTGCACGTTCTCTATCTTGGGCATGTCCGCCATGGCTGTCTCCAATCAGGGAATTATGTTGGCACCTTGAATCTCCAACGGTGATTCTACTACAATTTCTGCCGTATCCCGAGGTCGGCCGTTTCAAAAAACCTTCCGCCGTTATTTCTCGTGCCCAAATCGGCGAGTCGCCGCACCATGGCGATTGGGCGAGGCGCGGCGGAGTGTCCCGTGCCCGAACCCGGCAGGGGTGTGTTTCCCTGTTCTTCTATTCTTTGGACTTAGCGCCGAAGATACCGCGCGCGACGCCGGCGGACTCCCGGACTCTGCGCGCCGCGATTTCATCCCGCATCCGCGGGACCTCGGCGTCCTCGATTTTGTATCCAAGGTAAAAGATGACCACCGCGATCGCGCCCATGGCGGCCGGCACGAACGTCATCAGGCCAAGGATGCCACGGACCACGGCCGGGGTCGGAACGGCATTGGCGACGAAGTGAATCGCCCCAAGCCCCAGGGCGATGGCGGCGCTTCGCAGGAGAACGCCGATTTTGGCGGAAAACGCGATCAACGACATGGTGAACGCCCTGCTGTTTTCGCCCGTTTTCCATTCCCCGTAGACGACCGTGTCGGAGTACAGCGCGGTGCTCATCGCCGCCCCGATGTTGCCGAGCAGCATGGAAAGGGATTGCAGCGCCGTGAATCCCCAGGCGCTATACCCGGAGAATCTGGCCCACGATCGATAGGGGAAACAGCGCATAATCGGTAAGAAATTGCGGAAAGAAAACCAGTTCCATGTTTACCAGCAGCACGAAGAACAAATCCGCAACTCCGTAGGTATACAGCACCGACCGTCCCAATCTTTCCGTCATTTTTTCCTCCCTTCTAAAATGGGACACCTCTTTATCGATACAAGCGTGAAATCCAGGTGAAAAGACTAAGGCCAATCGAGGCCGGTCTGGAACTCAACGATTTGGAAATCGCGCAGATGGGGGAAGCGCGGGGGCGGACAGGGGCCGGATTCGGGTGGGACCGCAGCTTCTTCTTGTGAATATGCGGCTTTTCAGGTCATCGGCAGGGGCGAGTCGCCAAAGGTTATTGCCGGTCGTAGACCATTTTCTGGCTGCTCAACAGATGCGGCGCCTGGGAAGAGGCCTCCACCGTCAGGGTCTTTCCGTCTTCGGAAAGCGAAAACTCCCTCGTCGTCCGGAATTTTCCGCCGTCCGGGTTGGTGTTCACGATCTCGATCTTGATCCTGTTTTTCTTCAGCGACGCCTTGATCTCCCGTTTGACACCGCTGCCGGCATTCCCCTTCACCGTATCCTCGTGTTTTTTCCCGTCCAGCGTGTAGACTTCCTTGTTCGGCACGCTCATGCCTCTGATCATGAGCGCGTTGACGACTTGCAGCTCCGTCTCCGTCCGGGTGAGCACCAGGGGAACGTCCGTTGCCACCGGAATCGTGCCGTCGAAGGTGCCGCCGCCGATCCCGCGGAAGACGCCGGGGCTTTGCAGGGCTTCCGGGACTCTCTGCGGGTTGCCCGCGGGCGACTGCTTGGGCGGCGGGTTTCCGGGGGGCGCCTGGCGGCCGATGGGCGGTCTCGATCCCGGGCCGGCCGCGGTCATAGCTCCCAGTCCGGCGGCGCGGCCGATCGGCGTCACCCTGGCGACCGGATCGCTTTTCTCGGTGTTAAAAATCCAGCTTCCCGTAAAATCGGCTTCAGGGTCTGCCGCGGATGCGCCCGGGCCCGAAGCCAGGAAAAAGAGAACTGCGAGGATCGCAGCCAATGGTCTCATCACTCACCTTCCTCCCGATTCCGGGTTTTTCCCTCTCCATCCGATGGATCCAGTTCCCGCAAAAGCGGGGCGTGGCGCGCCAAGCCCCGCCATGCCCGATCATGGGAAACACTCGCGTCTAAGCATCCCCGCGGGGACTATCCCCTTGTGCGGCGCGAATCTCCCTCGAGACCGCCCATCATGCGTTCATCGGATCCGGGGATGGTCATTTCGAACGCCGAGTCCACCGTCGTGTAGTCGTAATAGCCGAGCCTGGCCAGGGGACGGATTTTTACGATGTCGACGCGTCCGTCGGGGAGAATATACGCATCATCGACATGAACGAGCACCACGCGGCCGATGACGATGTCCGCCGCCCCCACCCCGTTCCTTCCCGGAAGACGCACGGTCTGATGGTAGAGGCACTCGAACTGGATGGGCGATTCCGCCACCCGGAACGGCCTGACGCGAACGGATGGAGCCTTGGTCACCCGCGCAAGCTCGAACTCGTCCACCTCCGGAGGCACCTCGGCCGCACTGCGATTGACCGCCTCGCGCAGGTCGTAGGTCGCCATGTTGTAGACAAACTCGCCGGTCTCCTCGATGTTCACGATCGTGTCTTTGCGCCTGCCCCGATGGGACTGGTTTGCCGCTATCATCACATAGGCCGGATCGTAGCCCAGGTTCTGAAACTGGCTGTACGGAGCCAGGTTGGGGATCCCCTCGATGCTCATCGTGGAGATCCAGCCGATGGGCCTGGGCACGACGCAGGACTTGAATGGGCCCCTGGCGAGACCGTGGTCTTCCTTTTCCGGGTCGTAGAACATGGCATTTTCCTCTCGGGTTGTTTGATTCAGGCGTTTCGCCGGACACGGCCGATGCGGCGCGCAATGCCCGGCGCCTGGTCGATCTTAGTCTTTCGGGCGCCCCGCTGCGGGCCGGAGCAGACTTTCCCGGGTCGAGCTATTATATCCTATTTGGTGCCGGGCGCGAAAAAGCGCGAGCGGCATAACCCCGGGAGCCAAATTGTCTTGCATCGGGCCGGCGAAATCGTGGATAAAGGTGCTAGCCGAAACTTGCGATTGCATCCCGGAAACAGTTGCGGAGGAACGAATCCCATGAAATCGACGACGAAGGCGGTTCTGATATTCGCGGCAGTGATTCTCTGGGCTGGCCTGTCCGCCGCGCAGGAAAGACGGGGCACGCCCGGCCGTCCGAACATACTGCTCGTGATCGCCGACGATGTCGGGATGGACGCGACGACCGATATGTACCCGGGCATGATCGCGGCGCTGGTGAAACAATACGGGCCTTCGGGCCTCAACCACGCGGATTACCGGAAAATCGACGGCAAACCCGCCTCCACCCCCGTGCTGGACAAGTTTGCCCGGCAGGGCATGCGGTTCACCAACGTCTGGGCGCACCCGTTCTGCTCGCCCACCCGCGCGACCATCCTCACGGGGCTCTATGCGGCCAAGACCAAGGTAGCCAACTACGCCGACCCGCTGTCCACGAAGCATACGAGTTTCGTCCGGGCGCTGAGGGACGAGGCGGGCTACAGCACCGCCGCGTTCGGCAAATGGCATATGGCCGGGCTGCCAGGCAAGCCCGTGGACTACCCCGGCATGAAGCCGAAGCAGGCGGGATTCGACCTGTTCAAGGGCAACCTCCACGCCGCCATCACTTCGTTCTGGGACTACGAATATGTGGTGCAGGACGCCGAAACGCCGGCCGACAAATGGCGCCCGGAGCCCATGCCCGTCAAATCGCTGCCCGGCATCGCTCCGACCAACTACGCCCCGGTCGTCAAGGTGGCCGACACGCTGGAATGGATCAGGGCCCGGGAAGCCGAGAACCCGCAGAAGCCGTGGTTCGTCTGGATGGCGTTCAACCTGTCGCACACCACCATCCGGCAGCAGCCGAGCGCCATGGCCGTGCCGAACGCCGACACGCTCGATGCGAAGAGCTACGCGGAGATGAAGGAATGCGGCGGCACCTTCGGCTCGAATACGGTCGGGAACTGCAGCGGCGAAGCGCTCAACCGGGCCATGACCAATTCCCTCGACACGATCTTCGGGAAGCTGCTGGACGCCGTCGACGCCATCGATTCCAATACGTATGTCGTCTTCGTCGCCGACAACGGCACCCCGATGTACGGCCGGTCGCAGCTGGACTTCATCGACAACATGTACATCACCCGGAAAGGCCGCGGCAAGGGGACGGCGTTTGAAAGCGGCGCCCGCGTCGCCATGGCCATCCGGGGACCGAAGATCGCGGCCAACTCCCAGGCGGGCGCATTCGTCCACGTGGCGGACCTGTTCTCCACCATCCTGGGGTTCGCCGGTCTCACCGCGCCGAAGACCGTCTCGGACGGCGCCGGTGCCGGGACGGTGCCCCTGGACGCCGTGTCGCTCGCGCCGGTGCTTTTCAAAAAGGCCAAAACCGTCCGCGACCCGAACATGGGCTACATCCTGACCGAGACGGAAAACCTCATGACGGGCGGCACCCGGATGGTGGGGGTCCGGAACGCGACCTATAAGGTCGTCTGCACCGGCGGGGCGAACGACTGCCTCTTCTATAACCTGGTCAAGGACCCGCTGGAGGAGTATCCGCTCGCCAAACCGGAAAGCTGCGCCGGTTACGCCGGCGGGAAGTGGACCCCGAAGGACCCCGAGTGGCACTACTGCCGGCTCACCGACGTCGTCGCCAAAGAGTCCTTCATGAAATAGCGGACGTCCCACCCGTTCACCTGGTTTCTGCGGCATGGTGCTGCAGCTTGAAGCGCTCCGAATCCAGGTGAACGGGTGGGACGTCTCCTATTTACTGCCGCGGAACAATCCTGCCATGAATTTCGTTCATCTGTCTTGAAGGTGTTTTGGCCCGGGATTTTTACCCATTCATTTCGAAGGAGGCGGGAGATGAATTTTTTACACTGCATGGCAATCGGCCTTGCCGGTCTGTTCCTCGGCGCCTGCGGGCCCATGAGCGTCAATGCGGAGCGCGGTTCGGGCAGGGTCACTGCCGAGGACCGCACGGTACGGGGCGTCGACGCCGTGACCCTGAATACGTCCGGGAAGCTGTTCATCGAAAAAGGCGAGGTTGAATCGCTCCGCATCGAGGCCGACGATAACCTCCTGCCTTACCTGCAGATCTTCGTCCGGGGGGGCGAGCTGACCATTCAGAGAAGCAAGACGGCCAACCTGCATTTCTCGCAGCCGCCGCGCTATTACCTGACGGTGAAGAACCTGAATGCCATCAATATATTCTCGAGCGGCGACGTCGAAGCGCCGGACCTCGAGGCGGACAATTTTTCCATCACGGTATCGAGCAGCGGCGACCTGAGAATGGGCAACCTGAAAACCGGCCTGCTCAAAGCCGACCTGAACAGCTCCGGAGATGTTTTTATGGGGCTTCTGACCGCCGATCGTCTGGAGGCAACCCTCAACAGTTCCGGCGATCTGCGGATATCCGGGGGAAGCGTTGGAAAACAGAACGTCAGCCTCAACAGTTCCGGCGATTACGGCGCCCAGGACCTGGACAGTGTGGAAACCGCGATCTCCCTCAACAGTTCCGGCGATGCGTCGGTCCGGGTCCGCGACCGTCTCGTCGCCAACCTGAACAGCAGCGGCGATCTCCACTATCGGGGCAGTCCTTCCCTGAACTTGAACCGGAACTCCTCGGGAAACATCGTCCGCACGGTGGACTGAGTCCGCGGCCCGGCGTCCTGTTCCCGGCCTTTTCGATCCACTGCGCGAGTGAAAATCCTCGTGCGCTTCGGGATGAAGGAAAATCGAATTTTCCAGGTCTGACCCCGGGTGCGCGACTTGAGGAATTGCCGAAGCTCGGGCATTATTGTGTTTCGCCGATCGAAACGGCGGCCCGACAATGAAAAATCCCGAACTAGAACTGGCGGAACAATTCGCGCTCTTCACCCGCAGGCACTGCTTTATCACGGGAAAGGCCGGCACGGGCAAGACCACCCTCTTGAAGGAACTCGTCGCCCGGACGCGGAAAAACGTCGTCGTCGTGGCCCCCACGGGCGTCGCCGCGATCAACGCCGGCGGCGTCACCATCCACTCGATGTTCGGGCTCCCGCTCACATGCTTCGTCCCGTGCGACGATTTCGTGGACCTGAACGCCGCCACCAACCGCCGCCGGCTGTACCGGGAACACATGCGGTACCGCAAGGAAAGGACCCGGCTGCTGCGGGAAATGGACACGCTCATCATCGACGAAGTGAGCATGGTGCGCGGCGACCTGCTCGACGCCGTCGATTTCGTTCTCAGGACCGTGCGCCGCAACGAACGGCCGTTCGGCGACGTGCAGGTCCTGATGTTCGGCGACGTGCACCAGCTCCCGCCGGTGGCGAAGGAGCGCGAATGGGACATCCTGAAGGCCTATTACCGCAGCCCCTACTTCTTCGACTCCCTGGTCTGGCCGCAGCTGGACGCGGCGGAAATCGAGTTGCAGACCATCTACCGGCAGACCGACGCCCGTTTCCTGGAGCTGCTCAGGAACATCCGCGAACGCAGGATGGGGGAAGAGGATTACGCTCTCCTGCGGGAACGCTACCGTCCGGATTTCAACCCGGCGGCCGAAGGCTATATCCTGCTCGCGACGCACAACGCCAGGGCCGACGGCGTCAACGCCTCGGCGCTCGAGCGGCTCCCCGGCCCGCTGTTTTCCTTCGAGGCGCGGATCGAGGGGGAATTCCCCGAATCGGCATTCCCGTGCGACCGCGTCCTCTCCCTGAAACCGGGCGCGCAGGTCATGTTCATCCGCAACGACAGCGAAGACGGGCGGTACTACAACGGCAAGCTGGCCGTGGTGACGGGCATCGACGGGGAAGACATCACCGTCACGTTCAGCGACAGCAAAGAGCAATATGCCCTGCACCGCGAGAAGTGGGAAAACATCGACTACCGCCTGGATGCGGAAACGGGAGAAATCGTCCGGGATGAACTCGGCACTTTTAGCCAGTTTCCGTTGAGGCTCGCCTGGGCCGTCACCATTCACAAGAGCCAGGGGCTGACCTTCGACCGGGTGATCGTGGACGCCGGGCGGTCTTTCGCCTCCGGCCAGGTCTACGTCGCCCTGAGCCGCTGCCGTTCGCTGGAAGGGATCGTGCTGCATTCGCTCATCCCGCCGGCGGCGCTGCACGGAGACCCGAGAATCGGCGAGTTCAGCGGGGGACACCATGCCCCGCAGGCGCTCGAGGAGGTCCTCGTCCGCGAAAAGGCCCTCTATGCCGACTACCAGCTGCTGCGGCTGTTCGCCTTCCCCGAACTTTCGGTCCGCCTCGACGACTGGAAAGACATCATCGACAGGCGGGATTTTGCCGGGAAAGAGGCGGCGTGCGCCCTCCTCGCGAAGATCCGCGGAGACCTGGACGCCCTGCACGCGACGGCCGAAAAATTCCGGCGCCAGCTGCAGCGCCTGATCGCGGCGGCGGGAAGCGATCCCGCGCAGGCCGCATTGCTCCGGGAGCGCTGCGACAAGGCCATCCGGTATTTCACGGAGCAGATCGCCCTGCAGATCGCCGCGCCCCTGCGCGAGCACATCAACGGCGTCGCGTACATGAAGAAGATGAAGCGGTATCTCGAGCAGGCGCAGATCGTCGAGGAGGCCTGCTGGGTCCGCATCGACCGGCTGTACCGGGCGACGTACCTGGACGAAAGGCTGTACCGCGGGGACATCGTGCACGGCCGGGAGGACTATCAACGGGTCCGGACTTCCGCGACCCGCACGAAGAAGGAAAAGGGAGGGACTTTCAGGGACACCCTCGATCTCTACCGGCAGGGCAAAAGTGTGGCCGAAATCGCCGCGGTCCGGAATCTCGCGGTCGGCACCATCCAAACGCACATCGTCCGGTGGATCTCGGAAGAGGAGATCGACGTCTACGACATCCTTCCGCGGGAGATGATCGAGACCGTCGCCGCATATATGAAGCAGACGGGAATCACGGCGCTGGGGGCCATCCGGACCGCTACCGGCGACCGGTACGATTATAGCGACCTCCGCATGATCGCGACCCAGGTGCTGCGCAAGTCCCCGAAGAGCCGCCCGCCGGATGCCTGATCCGGCGGCTCCACCGCCGCGGCGCGGGCGGCCCGACTCCGGGTCCCGCGCCCATGCTCGGCAAATTCGCTACCTCGCGGCCTTGATCTGGTCCCAGATCTTCGTGTATTTGGCCGTGTCGGCGCCCAGGTCGTCGATGACCTCGCACCGGGCCTTCAGGTCGGGAGACAGGAAGACGGCCGGGTTATTGCGCAGTTCCGGGTTCACCTTCGGGTAGCTCGCCTGGTTCGGGCAGACGTAGGATAGAAAATTGGTGTTCTCGGCCGCCACGTCCGGGTCGTGGATGAAGTTGATGAACGCGTGGGCGAGCCGGACCTGGCCCGAGTCCTTCGGGATGACGAGGTCGTCGCAGGCGATGGACGTGCCTTCCTGCGGAATGACGAACTCGATGTCGGGATCTTCGCCCTGAACCTGCAGCAGGTCGCCGCTGTAGCCGTGCACCAGCAGAAACTCCCCCGAGGCGATCCCGCCCTTGTACTGCTCCGACTCGAATTTGGCCAGGTTTCTCTTCCAGCCGATCACCACGTCGCGCGCGGCCTCCAGTTGCTTTTCGTCGCGGGAATTCAGGCTGTAGCCGAGGGATTTCAGCGCGGCGCCGACGGTCTCGCGCATGTCGCTGAGCATGGTCATCCGCCCCTTCAGGTCCGCCCGGTCGAACATCTTCCAGGACGCGGCGAAGTCCCCGACCCGGCTCTTGTGGTAGGAGATTCCCGAGTTGGTCAGCATGTAGGGGACGCTGTGGTGCATGTGCGGGTCCATGGCGATCTTCAGGTAGTCGCCGTCGACATGCCTCAGGTTGGGGATCAGGGCGTGGTTCAGCGGCTGCAGGTATCCCTGGGCCGACATGATCTTCACGAAGTAGCTGCTGGGGGTGAGCAGGTCGTAGCCCGCGGCGCCGGCCTTGATCTTGGCGTACATCGATTCGTTGGAATCGAACGTGTCGATGACGACCCGGCACCCGTGCTCCTTTTCGAAGCGCTGGATCAGCTCCGGCTTGAAATAGTCGGCCCAGGTGTAGATCTTCAACTCGGGCGCGCCGCGGCGGCAGCCCATGGGCGCCAGGCAAAGCAGAAGGGACAGAACAATCAGCGGCCGGGTCTTCATGAAACCTCCTTGGATAACCTCTGGCTGAAAAAGACCGCCAGGAAGGTGATCAGCAACAGGATGGACGAAAGCGCGTTGATCAGCGGCGGGGATCCGTGCTTGATCATGCTGTAGATGCGGATGGGAAGCGTCGTGGCCCCCGGACCGGCCACGAAGAACGTGATGACGAAGTCGTCGATGGACAGCGTGAACGCCAGCAGGCCGCCGGCCACGATCCCGGGCATCAGCAGCGGCAGCAGGACGCGCCACAGGGTGGTCCACCAGCCCGCCCCGAGGTCCTGCGCGGCCTCGACGATGGAGTAGTCGAAATCCTGCAGGCGCCCCAGCACCACCATGGCGACGTAGCTGAGGCAGAAGGTCACGTGCGCCAGGAAGATGGTCCCGAGGCCCAGTTCGAGGCCGAGCGCCGCGAAGAAGAGCAGCAGGCTGATGCCCATCAGGATCTCCGGCACCACCAGCGGCGTATAGATCATCGTGTAGTGGAACTTCTGCAGGCGCGACGAGTACCGGTGCAGGGCGATGGCGGCCGTCGTCCCGAGCACGACGGAGACGGCCGTCGCCGAGAAGGCGATCACGAGGCTGTTGGTCAGGGCGTGCCAGATTTCCCTCTCCCGGACCAGCTGCCGGTACCAGTGCAGCGACCAGCCCGTCCAGGCGCCGCCGAAGCGCGAGGCGTTGAACGAGTACAGGATCAGCACGAGGATCGGCAGGTAGGAAAACGCCAGCAGGACCCAGGTGACGGCCATCGGGAAACGGCTGCGTTTCATGCGTCCTCCTCGATCAGCGGCGCGGCCTTCCCCTTCCTTTTCTGCAGCACCAGGACGGCCAGCAGGGGGAGCAGCACGGCGAGGATCAGCAGGGCCGAGAGGCCGCTCGCGTGGGGGAGGTTCCGGTCGACGAAGACGCGCTGGGCGATCTTGTTGCCGAGCATCTCCCCGTTCGGCCCGCCCACGATGTCGGGGATGACGTACGAGCCCAGCGCCGGGATGAAGACCACGAGGACGGCCGTCCAAAGGCCGCGCCGGATGCCGGGGAGGAAGATGTACAGCAGCGACTGCCACCTCCGCGCCCCGAGGTCCTGCGCCGCCTCGAGCAGGCGGAAATCGAACTTCTCCGCCGCGGCGTAGATCGGGAGGATGGCGAACGGCAGGAACGTGTACACCATGACCAGCCAGACGGCCCAGGCGTTGTAGAGCAGCGACGCCTCCGGCGCGAGCAGGTGCAGGGCCACCAGGCACTTCTTGATCAGGCCCTCGGGGTGGAGCAGGGTTTTCCAGGCGAAGATGCGGATCAGGAAGCTGGTCCAGAAGGGCACGATCACCAGCAGCAGCAGGATCTGCCGCCACTTCCTTCCGGTCCGCGCCAGGCAATAGCCCGCGGGGGTGGCCAGGAGGATGCAGGCGGCCGTGGTGAGCAGGCTCAGGTAAAGCGTCCGCCAGACGATGACCGGGTAATTCGGGTTGCCCAGGCTGCGCAGGGTGTCCAGGGTCCAGCCCGCGCCGATTCCCCCGTACAGGTCGGCGGGCTTGAACGCGATCGCGAAAACGATGGCCGTGGGGACGAGAAACAGCACTACGAGCCACAGCAGCGACGGCGCCGTCACCAGCCACTCGTGCAGTTTTTTCTTCGGGGCGTTGCTCATGGCCGTTGGCGCCGTCCGGCGGGGCGGTCAGGACGGGTCCGGCGCCTTGTCCTCCAGATTGTTTTCTCCGACCTTCTGCGGCGGCAGGTTCGTCAGCCGCTCGTCCGATTCGCGGTAGCGCTCCAGCATGAAACCGTCGTCCGCGTGCCACGTGATCCATACGTCCTCGTGCCAGCGGATCGGCTTTTCGTCCAGCAGGAAACGGCTGTGCTGGCGGAAGACCGAGATCCGGTAGTCCTGGATCCGGACCCAGTACCTCGTGTGCGTCCCCAGATAGATCACGTCCTCAACGCGGGCGCGCATCCTGTTGTGGCGCCCGTCGGCCGGCGGCTCCTCGCGGGAGATGTTGAACTTCTCCGGCCGGATGCTCAGGTATACCGGGTTGCCCCTGCCGATCTGCTTGTCGTTGTAGCAGAGCACGTCCGGGAAGCCGTCGATTTTCAGGCGGCTGTAGTCCTGCTCGACGACGTCGGCGACTTCCCCTTCGAAGAAATTCGTGTCGCCGATGAAGGCGGCGACGAAACTGCTGCGCGGGGCCTCGTAGATCTCGGCCGGCGCGCCGACCTGCTCGATGCGCCCCCGGTCCATCACCGCGATGCGGTCGCTCAGGCTCATGGCCTCGCCCTGGTCGTGGGTCACGTAGAGGAACGTGATGCCCACCTCGTCGTGGATGAGGTCCAGCTCGATCAGCATCCGCTGCCGCAGCTTCAGGTCCAGCGCCGCCAGCGGTTCATCCAGCAGGAGCACCTGCGGCTTGTTGATCAGCGCGCGGGCGATGGCGACCCGCTGCTTCTGCCCGCCGCTGATCATGTCGGGCCGCTTGTGGGCCTGGTCCTCCATCTGGATGAGGCGCAGCATGCGTCCCACCTCCGCTTCCAGCTCCTTCTTCGGGTGCCTGGAAATGCGCAGGCCGAACGCGATGTTTTCCCAGACCGTCAGGTGGGGGAACAGGGCGTAGTTCTGGAAGATGGTATTGACCTTGCGCCGGTTGGGGGGCAGGGAGGTGATGTCCTCGCCGTTCAGAAGAACCCTCCCGCCGTCGGGCTGCTCGAAGCCCGCCAGGATGCGGAGCAGCGTGGTTTTGCCGCAGCCGCTGGGTCCCAGGAGGGAGAAGAATTCCCCCTTGCCGATGGAAAGGGAGACGTTGTCCGCGGCCCGGGTCGTCCCGAAAGACTTGGAGACATTTTCAAAAACCAGGAAATCTGCCAATCCTCCCCCCCCCCTTCCGCCGGCCGCAGTGCGGATCAAAGAGGAACCTCCGGCTCCCGTCCCCGGCGTGCCCGGTCTATTCCAGGCTGAACGTCAGGGTTCCCCCGCCGTACAGGCTCTCTCCGCGGGAACTCACGCTGTCGGCCTTGATGGCCTGCCGCGCATTGCGGCTGAGCGAGGTGGAATAGCCGATCATCGGCTCGAACGAAAATCCCCGGCCCAGCGGCAGGGTCAGCGAGACCTGGAAGTCGGCGTTGTATAAATTGGAGAATTCACGCCCGGCGTCGTTCAGTCCCATGTAGGAGTTCTTCAGGACGTAGCCGGCGAACGCCTTGAAGTTCAGGGATGCCTCCTCGCCCAGGGGGACCGAAGGCTCCACGCCCAGCTGCAGGTAGGCCCCGTCGCCCTCGTGGACGTCCACATACACCGCGAGCGAAGGGTTGATGATATTGGAGTGCCCGATGCTGCCGTAGACCTCGTCGCTGTCCAGGCCGTCGTTTACGCCGTAGTGGATGAATCCGGCCTCATAGCTGAATTTTCCCTTTTCGCCCGCGTAGGAGCCCGTGAAATCGACCTCGTTCAGGCTGCCCGGGTCGAACTGTATATTCGCCCATATGTTCGCGGAAAAGCCCTTGCTCGATACCGTCGCGGAAGGCTGGAAGACTCCGCCCTCGCTCAGGCGCAGCCCGCGCCACATATAGTGCGAGAAAAGGGAACCGGATGCCTCAAATTCCACATCTCCCGCCGCCAGGACCTGGGGGAGCAGAAGAACGGCCGCAAGGAGAATCAGGAATCCGCGCTTTTTCATGTCTGGACCTCGTGTTTGAATGAACGGCGGCGCCGAAAGATGTGCCAAGCTTTTGAAGGGTCGGAGTCTATGAAGGTTGGCAGGGGATGTCAAGCCGCTTTTGAGCTGGACCGCTTCCCGAGAGGAGTAGGGCCGCCCCCCGGTCCCGTTTCGGAGTATAATCCCTTATTATGGATTGAGTTGTCGATGGTTGACGCCCGTTCGCCGTTGTCCCGCGCCAACCCCGGAATACCCCGGGGAAAGCGGCGGCATTTCCCGATGGCGGCGCGGGGCGCGGGGGAGACGGGCATGAAACGGACATGTGCGCGAATACGATCGGTTGCCGCCTCGCTGATCATCTGGGCCGCTTTCGGTTCGTTGCCGGTCCTGGCGCAGCAGTGGGAGCTGGGGCTCGACGTTTTGTTCGGGCTGCCGCAGAACGAGTTCAGAGACAAGATCCGCGACGAAGGCTTCGGCGGCTCGGGCCGCATCGGCCGCTTCCTCGGCGACTGGCCGGTCATGGTCGGCGGGGACATCGGGTATATCAATTACGGAACCGAGGAGCGGTGGGAGCCGGTCAGCGCCTCGATCCCGGACGTCTATGTGCTGATCAGGACGACGAACAACATCCTCCTGCTGCACGGTTTCGCCCGGATTCAGGCGCAGGAGGGCAGATTCCGGCCCTACTTCGAGGGCTTGGTCGGATTCAAATATCTCTTCACCTCCACCTCGATCGAGGACGAATGGAGCTATGAGCCGATCGCATCGATGACCAACCTGGACGACCTCGCCGGCAGCCGGGGACTGGGCGCCGGAATCGACCTCCGGCTGTGGGAGGGGCCGAAGAGGATCGGCGGCGATGGGGTTTACGACCTCTCGCTGAATCTCGGCGCGAAGTATCTCTGGGGTTCCGAAGCGCAGTATCTGAAGGAAGGCTCCATCATCCGCAATCCCGAAGGCAGGGTTTCCTATGACGTCCTTCGCTCCGCTACCACCATGCTGCTGCCCAGCGTCGGCCTGCGCATTCGCTTTTAACCCGCGCTGCGGACGATTCGCGCCCGGCATTCCGGATCGCCGAATCCGGAATCGCGGCTTCTCATCTGGAATTTGGAATCTGGAATCCGGAATCCTATTGGGCGATGCGAAAGCACGCCATCTCGGCGGCGTTTCGCACGATCAGATACCCGTCGGAGATCGCCGGGACATTCCAGGTCTTGCCCTCCAGGGCAGGGAAGCGGTAGATCTCCTCGTGCTTTTCCGGCACGGCCCGGACCAGCGCCACTTCGCCCGTTTCGCTCGCAATGACCAGGCGGCCCGAGGCGAGGAGGACCTGCCCGTAGCCGTAGCGTCCCCCTTTCCACCTGCGCTCCCCGGTGTCGGCATCGATACACGCCAGGATCGCTTCGTCGAAACCGTAAATGAACCCTTCGTGCAGGACGGAGCTGTTGAAGCGGTTTTTCATGCTCCTGTTCCGCCAGACCACGCGCGCCTCGAAGGCGCTCCCCGCGGGGGAGATTTCGAGCAGCGCGGCGCCCTGGTCATAGCCGGCGGAGACATAGACGCGGTTTTCGGCGGTGACGATCGGCTGCGCCGCGTTGATGCCCGAGTAGGAGGCCCAGGGGTGCTCCCACAGCAGCGCCCCGTCCTCGGGCGCGATGCCCATCAGCCGCGTCGCGCTGACGACCAGTATCTGGCGGCGCCCGGCCAGGGTGACCAACTGCGGCGCGGCATACGCCTGCCGGTCGTCGAGCGATTTCCATACCGTGCCGCCGGTCCGTTTGTCGTAGGCGGCGACCGATTTCCCGTCCGGGCCCCCGGGCAGGACGACGACCTTGTCGTCGACGATCAGGGGCGAGGCGGCCATGCCCCACGGGAGGTTTTCGGCGTCGTTGTCGGACAGGATGTTGAGCGACCAGATGCGGGAGCCGGACCGGGCGTCGAGGCAGCGCAGTTCGCCCGTGGCGCCGAGCGCATAGATGCGGCCCTCGTGCCACACCGGCGTCGCCCGCGGCCCGTCTCCGCCCTGGACTTCCCGGAATGCCGCTTCCCAGCCGTGGATCCATTTTTCGCGCCCGGTGCCGAGGTCGTAGGCCGCCACGACTTCTCTCTCCCGGCGCTGCTCGATGGTGAAGAGGACGCCTCCGGCGATCACCATCGAGGCGTAGCCGCCGCCGACGGGCCGCTTCCAGACCAGCGGGAGCCTGCCCGAAGGCCACTCGGTCCGTATCGCCGCCTGGTCGTACATGCCGGTGCGCCCGGGTCCCCGGTAGTCGGTCCAGTAGGGGCGGGCCGATACGGGTTCCGCATCGGCCGCGGGCTTGACCTTAACTTCCTCCGTCGCCGCTTCCGGAGCGGGAGGAGTCGCGATCGGCGGCGGCGCGGTGAGCCGGCTGGCGTCGATGGAATGCTCCTCCCGGTGGAGCTTCTCGATTTCCCGGTCGTGCTTCCGGGTGTTCCGGAAGGTGAATATCGGGCGCGACATGCCGCCGTTGGCCTCGATGTGCAGTCCCCAGAAAAAGTGCAGGTGCAGAGCCACCATGATTACAGCCATGAGAGTCCCCAGCAGCTTGACGAAGGGGCGGAAGTCCCGCTTCATCCAGAGCAGGATCAATCCCAGGGGAGGGAGTGCGAGGATGCAGGCCCAGATCACGAGAGGGTTTTTCAGGTGCGTGAAAGGTTTCATGGAGCTCGCCTCGCTTCCGCCCGCTCCGGCCCGGTTTCGGGATGGTCCGTTCCGCCGGCCGTCGCCTGGATGTCATGCCGGAAATGCATCCGCCGGGCCGGGTCTTGCGTCGTGCGGCCCCGAGATGCCGTCCTGCTGCCGGACAGCATAGCAGTTGTGCCGCCCCTCGCGGCACCGGATCGTCGAAAAATCGTTGGCAGGGAGATCCGGGATTCCAGATTCCAAATTCCGGATTCCAGATAAGCCGTGGGTCGCCGATTTGGGCGAGAGTGGGTTGGCTTATAAGGAACGATTATTCGAGACCGTTCGGCAATACGCCATCCGGAATCCGGAATTTGGAATCTGGAATCCTATGATACAATTATCAACGTCGCGGAAATGATCCTGCCAAACGTACAGGGCTGATTAATCGGAAGTCTGGATGGCCCGTGGATGGAGAGCCCATTCTGAGAAGGGCTTTCATTTTACCTGTCAGCGAGGGGTTCTGCACATGTTCGACCCGGATGCGATGATGCGCCACTGGAGAGAGGCGAGCGACGAAGCCCTCCTCGAGGCCGCCCAGCGACTCGACGAGTTCACCGACCAGGGACGGAGCATCGTCCTCGACGAATTCCGGCGCCGGGGCCTTGCCATTCCGCAGCCGTCGACCAACGCGGATCACGGCGACCCTCTCGCCCCGGCGGAGGAGATCGAAATCTGGCGCGGTAACGGGATGGTCCAGGCCGACCCGATCCTCGCGGTCCTGCGGGCAAATGGCATCCCCGCCAGGACACGCGGCGAGGCCTTCGGCCGCATCTACGGCCTCACCCTGGACGGGCTCGGCGAGGTTGGCATCATCGTGCCGGCTGACCGCGCCGAGGAAGCCCGCGGGCTGCTCGCCGCCGGCGAAGAGGGCAGCCTCGCGGCAGCCGACGGCGATGAGGACGGGGACCCGGATCCGCCGGGCTGGTGACGTCGACGGTTCCCGCCTTACGCGATGAATTCCTGAACAAAAAACAAGCGCAAGACCGCGCTGAGGGGCTGAAAAGCGGGGACGTCCGGCCCGTTTGCGCATTCCCCTGCCGCCCGCCGATTTTGCAGCGCCCGATATTGCCGAATCGTCAGGGATGCTTCAGATTCGTTTTGCCGCATGAATGCCCAATGCCTTCCCGGATCGGCAGCTTCCGATAGCGCGGTTTTTAAGACAATTACAAACCTGCTTTCTCCTAAAGCACAAGGATTGCGATAGTTAGCAGTTTGAATAGGCGAAGGGGCAAAGATAACCTCCCTGGCAATTGGATGCTGTCGGGTTAACGGGGGTATCGACAAAACAGACGAGCGTGAGAGATTGAAGGGGCAATAAGACATTTGTAATCTTCCCGTTCAATTCCTTGACATGTACGGCATGACCGTACATAATAGAGTTCTCAAAGGCCCAAATATGAACCTGACAGGGTTTAGGCACAAGGGGTTAAAAAGGCTTTATGAGTCGGACAATACCAAGGGTGTCCCCGCTGAATTAGCGGGGAAACTGCAAAAGCTTTTGTTTGCTCTTGAGACCGCAGATAATTTAGATCAGGTTGGCAGATTCCCGGGTTGGAAGCTTCATCCGCTCAAAGGAGATCTTGAAGGTTTTTCGGGCATGACCGTGACTGGAAATCTGCGGTTGATTTTCCGGTATGATGAACAGACAAATTCCGCAGGCGACATTGACCTGATTGATTACCATTAGAGGAACTATACAATGCCAATGAAAAATCCGCCGCACCCGGGCGATTTGATCAAATCAGAAATATTTGAAGCTCTGGGCCTGAGCATATCTAAGGCGGCCGGGATTTTGGGGGTTCGGAGAGCAACCCTTTCCGATTTGGTAAACTGCAAATCCTCGTTAACTCCCGAAATGGCTCTGCGCATCGAAAAGGCTTTCGGCCCAGATATGGATCATTTACTGCGAATGCAGTTGGCCTATGATATCGCCCGGATGCGCCAATGCTCAGCAAAGATCGCCGTTAAACCATACAAGGCTGCATGAGATTTCGCACGGAACCGGCGCGCGGTATTCCTCCAGGCTATGTCAAATAATCAGACGAAGAAATGAAGACTTCTGATTTCCCATATCGCGGTTGGGCGTAATCCCCTTATGGCCCATGGTAGCGTTGTATTTACAGCGACTTAAGGCGTGCTGACATCCGAAAAGTTGAATGGCATTCGGCGACGTAATTTCGATCCTCCAAGTAACTGTCGATCTCCAGTAATTGACCATAAAACGCCTCTTGCCCACCACGCAATCTCGATGACGAGGAGTCTATAGACATATTCACCTGGCAGGTGTATGATACATAGTATGATATATCGGGTGGATCTGAGTAAGCGGGTGCGGAAGCAGCTGCAGAAAGTGCCACGCTACATTGTGGAAAACCTCGCCGCCTGGATTGATGATGTCGAAGATCGTGGACTCGAAGAGGTACGAAAGGTCTCCGGTTACCATGATGAGCCGCTTCATGGAAACCGCTTGGGACAGCGATCCATCCGATTGAGCAAAGCATACCGGGCTATTTACCGAGTATGTAAAGACGGCTCTATCGAATTTGTTTCAATCGAGGAGATTTCAAGGCATGTATACTAAAACCAAAAGCGACACGATGAGATATCTGGAGCGGGTCACGGGAAGGCCGTTAACCCTGGGCGGCCTCATCGAGTCGATCCGCCTGGGAGAGGACATATCCCAAACCGCCTTTGCTCGGAAGCTTGGTATTTCTCCCTCACACCTCTGTGACATTGAGAAAGGCCGCAAGGTTGTAAGTCCGGAACGTGCCGCCCGATTCGCAAAGATCCTGGAACGAAGTCCGGAACAATTCGTGCGCCTGTCACTACAAGAACTTATTGATGAAGCAGGTTTGAAAATGA
>CAZTHE010000058.1:0-24963 GCA_964613495.1 uncultured Acidobacteriota bacterium
AACGAAAAATCGATGGCGCTGCGCACGCACAGCCAGACATCCGGCTGGAGCCTCGCCGCCCAGGACGTGTTCAACAACGTGACGCGCACCTGCGTCGAGGCGCTGGCCGCCGTGCTCGGGCACACCCAGTCGCTGCACACCAACGCGCTGGACGAGGCGATCGCGCTGCCGTCGGACTTCTCGGCGCGCATCGCTCGCAACACGCAGATCTACCTGCAGGAGGAGACCGACGTCACCCGCGCGGTCGACCCGTGGGCCGGCAGCTACTACGTGGAATCCCTGACGCACGAGCTGATGCACAAGGCCTGGCACCACATCCAGGAGATCGAATCGCTCGGCGGCATGGCCAAGGCGATCGAGACCGGGATCCCCAAGATGCGCATCGAGGAAGCCGCGGCGCGGCGCCAGGCGCGCATCGACTCCGGCCGCGAGACCATCGTCGGCGTGAACAAGTACCGGCTCGCCGAGGAAAAGCCTCTCGACGTCCTCGTGGTGGACAACAAGGCCGTTCGCGAGGCGCAGTTGCGCCGGCTCGCGCAGACGAAGTCGGGACGCGACCGGGCGGCCGTGGACGCGGCCCTGGCCGCCCTGACCCGGTGCGCCGAGACCGGGGAGGGCAACATGCTGGACCTCTCGATCCAGGCCGCGCGGAAACGGGCGACGCTGGGCGAGATCTCGACGGCGCTCGAGAAGGTCTTCGGGCGCTACCAGGCCGTCAACCGCACGATCTCCGGAGTCTATTCGTCCGAGAGCCGTGAGGATCCCGAATTCCGGAAGGCGCACGCCCTGGCCGAAGAATTCGCCGGGACCGAGGGGCGGCGCCCGCGCATCCTGATCGCCAAGATGGGACAGGACGGGCACGACCGCGGCGCGAAGGTGATCGCCACAGCGTTCGCCGACCTCGGCTTCGACGTCGACGTGGGGCCGCTGTTCCAGACCCCGCGCGAGGCCGCCCGCATGGCGGCGGAAAACGACGTCCACGTGCTCGGCGTGTCGAGCCTCGCGGGCGGGCATTCTACGCTCGTCCCGGAGGTGATCTCCGAACTGCGAAAGATGGGCCGCGGGGACATCCTGGTGTTCGTCGGCGGCGTCATCCCGCCGCAGGCGTACGAGGAACTGTTGCAGGCGGGCGCGGTCGACATATTCGGCCCCGGCAGCGTCATCCCCGTCTGCGCGCAGAAGATCCTGAACGCGCTGATCTCCGGCGCGCACGGCTAATCGCCGGCGCTTCGCCGGGGCGCGCCGCGGAGTCCCTTCCGCGGCGGCGGGTCCGGCAGGGCGCCGGAAGAGTCTATCCCGAACCCGGGAAGCCACGGCGGATCCCGCCGGCGGCCTCCCGAAACATGAGTCCAGGCACGGAGCTTTCATGGCCCGGAAACGCCTCCCTCTGGAACAGTATGTCGACGGAGTCCTCGGCGGGGACCGCACGATCCTGGCGCGCGCCATCACGGTCGTGGAGAGCGACCTTCCGGCGGACGCCGGACTCGCGGCCCGGCTGCTGGACCGGGTGCTTCCCCGCTCCGGCCGGGCGACCCGGGTCGGCATCACGGGCGTGCCCGGCGTGGGCAAGAGCACGTTCATCGACGCGCTCGGCGTGCACCTGATCCGCGACCGCGGCGAAAACGTCGCCGTGCTGAGCGTCGACCCGTCCAGCCCCATTTCCGGCGGGAGCATCCTCGGCGACAAGACCCGCATGGAGCGGCTGGCGACGGAGGAGCACGCCTTCATCCGCCCGTCCCCTTCCCGGGGCCACCTCGGCGGCGTGGCCCGCCGCACCCGCGAAACCATCCTGCTGTGCGAGGCCGCCGGATACCGCAACATCCTGGTGGAGACGGTGGGCGTCGGCCAGTCGGAGACCGCCGTCCGCTCCATGACCGATTTCTTCCTGCTGTTGATGCTGGCCGGGGCCGGCGACGAACTGCAGGGCATGAAGCGGGGCATCATCGAGATGCTCGACGGCATGGCCATCACCAAGGCCGACGGCGACAACAAGCGGAAGGCCGAGCGGGCGCGGATCGAGTATGCCAACGCGCTCCATCTTTTCCCCGCTTCTGCTGACGGATGGAGCCCACCTGTGGTAACCTGTTCGTCGCTCGGCGGAGAGGGGATCGCCGAAGTCTGGCAGATGGTGCTGGACCACCGGAAGCGCATGCACAAGAGCGGATTCCTCGAGCAGCGGCGCGCCAGCCAGGCGCTGGAGTGGATGAACGAACTGCTGCTGCTGGGCCTGGAGGAATCCTTCCGCACCCATCGCCCGGTGGCGGCGCGGCTTCCCGCGCTGCAGGAAGAGGTGCGGCAGCGGCGGATGACGCCATTCGCGGCAAGCCGCGAGCTGCTGAAGGTTTTTCACGCGGAGCCCCCGGGAGCGAAGAAACACTAGCGCGGCCTGCGAACGGGACCGGCCGCTGGATCGGGCGGGCAACGCCACAACCACGTCAAGGGAGAACGTCAATGATCGAAACCGAAATGGCCGATGCATCACAAGCCGGCGGATCCAAAGTAATCACCGTCGAAGAGGCGGCAGCACTCATCAAGGATGGGGACACCATCAGCTCCCCTATCATGGGCTTGGCCGGCTGGCCCGAGGAAATCGGCAGGGCCCTAGCCAAGCGGTTTGAAGAGACCGGGCAGCCGAAGGGCCTGACGCTGGTCTGCGGCTCCGCCATGGGGAACCACAAGGACAAGGGGCCCCACGTGATCGGGCTGGAAGGCCTGGTCACGAAATTCGTCGGGGCGCACACGCACGGGTCTCCCAACATCGGCGCACTCATCCAGAACAACAAGATGCTGGCCTACTGCTTCCCGCAGGGCGTGGTGGTCCACATGTACCGGGAAATCGCCGCGAAGCGATTCGGCGTGCTCTCCAAGATCGGGCTCGGCACCTTCGTGGATCCGCGCATCGAGGGCGGGAAGATGAACGATCTGACCCGCAAGGCCCCCGACCTGAACGAGGTCGTGACCTTCGCCGGCGAGGAATATATCTGGTACAAGCCCTTCCCCATCAACGTGGGGCTGATCCGCGGCACGAAGGCCGACGAGCGGGGCAACATCTCCATGGACAAGGAAGGCGCCTTCCTCGAAGCGCTCCCGGTGGCCCAGGCGGCAAAGAACTCGGGAGGCATCGTCATCGCCCAGGTGGAATATCTGGCCAAGGCCGGCACCCTGCACCCGAAATCGATCCAGGTGCCCGGAGTACTGGTCGACTACGTCGTCATCGCGAAGAACCCGCAGGAATTCCACATGCAGAGCGAAGGCGTCTATTACCAGCCCGCCTTCAGCGGCGACGTCGTCATGCCCCTCGGCGCGCTGCCGAAGCTTCCCTTCGACGAGCGGCTCTTCATCCTGCGCCGCGCCACACTGGAACTGACGCCGAACTCCGTGGTCAACCTCGGCATCGGCATCCCTGACCGGCTCGCCACGGTAGCCGGGCACGAGGGGGTGACCGACATGCTGACCCTGACCACCGAGGCGGGCGCCGTGGGCGGCGTCCCCGCCGGCTGGCCCAACTTCGGCATGACGTACAACCCGGAAGCATTCGTCATGCACCCGAACATGTTCGACTGGTACGACGGCGGGGGCATCGACCAGACCTTCCTGGGAATGGGGGAGATCGACGGATTCGGGAACGTCAACGTGAGCAAGTTCAACAACCGGCCGATCGGGTGCGGCGGCTTCATCAACATCACGACCTCGTCGAAGAAGGTGGCCTTCTGCGGCACGTTCACGACCGGCGGCCTCAAGGTGACCGCGGAGAACGGCAAGGTGAAGATCCTGCAGGAGGGGAACCACAAGAAGTTCGTCAAGGCCGTCGAGCAGATCACGTTCAGCGGGAAGTACGCCGCGAAAAACAACAAGCCGATCCTCTACATCACCGAACGCGCCGTCTTCCGGCTGATCGACGGCGAAGTCACGCTGGTGGAAATCGCCCCGGGCATCGACCTGGAGAAGGACATCCTCGCGCACATGGACTTCAAACCCCGCATCGCGCCGGATCTGAAACCGATGCCGGAGGAGATCTTCTATCCCGAGTGGGGCAAGCTGAAGCAGCACCTCGAGGCGAAGATCAAGAAATAAGCCGCCCGCGCAAAAGCGCGTTTTCAGGGCGCCGGGGGAAGCTTCCCTCCGGCGCCCTTTTTTTCGGGAGCGGGGGGCTATTTCCTTGCGGGATACCCGACCGATTGGGCTAATATGGCGTTCACGATGCCGAACGAAACTCAGCATAAAGGAGGACATATGATCCGTGCGATTGCCGTATTGCTGCTGCTTTGCCTCGCCGCGCCCGCCTGGGCGGAACCAGCCCTGGCCGTTGCCGCACCCGGATGCTCGCGCGAAAGCCTGAAACAGATCACCGACACTTATCTCGACGCGCTCCGCAAGGGCGATCCGTCGCTGATGCCGCTGGCCCCGCAGGCGAAGTATATCGAGAGGCGCCAGGTGATCCCGCTGGGACAGGGGCTGTGGCAGAAGCCGCTGGCCGTGGATTTCAGCCGCAGCTTCTTCGACACGGAGACCTGCGAATCGTACACGGAAATCATCCACACCAGCAGCGACCACCCCTGGGTGATCGGGACGACTCTGAAGATCGCCGGCGGCAAAATTGCCGAGATCGAAAACCTCGCGAGCGACAAGCGGGACTGGCTGTTCGACGCGCAGAACTACCTGAAATACTCGTCGACCGAAAAATGGGACATCCTGCCGCCGGAAAAGCGGAGCGACCGCCGGACGCTCATCAAAGTGGCCGGCGATTACTTCGACATCTTCCAGGATTATTCGGCATTCGACAAGGTGCCCTGGGGCATCCCCTGCGTCCGCATCGAGGGCGGCGCCTATACCAACGAGAAGAACGACCCCAATCCCTCCTGCACCGCCGGGGTTCCCAAAGGCGGCGGCGTCCCGATGACGAACCGGCGCTATCTCGTGGACCTGGAAATGGGAACCGTGATCGGGCAACTGGACTTCGGCGGCGAAAAGGGACTGCCCGACGCCCACATGTTCCGCCTGGAGAACGGCAAGCTCCGTTACGTCCACGTGATTACGCTGTGCCCGAACGGATGCCCCGTCATTCCGCCGCCGAAGCAGTAGCAGAAGAAATGCGAGATCAGAAATGTGAGATCCGAGATCGAGAACCGGATCATGAACATACGGCAGCGCCGGTTTCCCGATCTCGCATCTCGCATCGACGATCTGGAATCTGGAATCTGAAATCTGGAATCCTGGATTTATCATGCCCCTCCGTAAAGCCATCATGCTGCTTGCCGCGACGATCTGTCTTTCCCTGCAGGGCGCGGATACCGGCGGCGATCCGCTCGAGCGCGGGTTCGTGAACCCGCCCGACGAGGCCAGGCCGCGCGTGTGGTGGCACTGGACCGGGGGGAACGTCACGAAGGACGGGATCACCAGGGACCTGGAATGGATGCGGCGCGTCGGGATCGGCGGCGCGCACGTCGCCGACATCGGCATGGCCGGCGGGCAGAGGGTCGGGAGGAAAGTCGACTTCTTCACGCCCGAATGGATGGAGGCATTGCGCCACGCGGCCGCCGAGGCCGACCGGCTGGGGCTGGAGCTGTCGCTTTTCAGCTCCTCGGGCTGGAGCCTGACGGGAGGCCCCTGGGTCATGCCCGCCCAGGCGATGAAGAAGCTGGTATGGAGCGAGACGCCGGTCCGGGGGCCGGACGCTTTTGCGCAGAAGCTTTCCACGCCGCCGTCCGCGCCGGGAAGTTTCGGCAGCCTGCGCGGCCTGAGTCGCGAAGCCGGCCTCAAGCCGGCTCGCGCCGACTCCGTATACTACGCCGACAGCGCCGTCGTGGCCTTTCCGACGCCGCCGGATGAAACGTCGATGGATGACCTGCGTCCCTCGGCGTCGACCGCAGGAGGCCGCCTCGATCCGGGTCCCCTGATGGACGACGTGCTGTCCACCGGCGCAACGATTGCTGCGGCCGCGGACGGATCTGCCTGGGTCCAGTACGAGTTCTCACAACCCGTGCGGGTCAAGGCCGTGACGCTGTCTGCCCCCGGGCGCGGCGTGCCGTTCGGCGAAATCGGCGTGAGCGGCGACGGTACGATTTTTCGCGCCGTAGCGCAGCTGCCGGGCGCCATGCAGTACCGGCCCGGCGGCATCAAGACCTACGCCTTTCCCGAAACGACCGCGCGGTTCGTCCGAGTCACGATCACGGGCGCCGCACCCGATCCCGACGCGGTCATTTATCAGACGGCGCCGCAGCCGGCGAAGCAATACCGCCTCGACGAATTTATCGTCCACACCGGGGCGCGCGTGGACCGCTGGCAGGACAAAGCAGGCTTCAACCTGATTTACGAATATCACGTGGCGCCCACCCCTCCGGTCGCGGCCGCGTCGCTGATACCGGCGGAGAACGTCGTCGACCTGACGTCGAAAATGCAGCCGGACGGCACGCTGCGCTGGGACGTTCCGCCGGGAATGTGGACCATCCTCCGCATGGGCTACTCGCTGGTGGGATCGCGCAACCGCGCGGGATCGGCCGCCGGGGAAGGGCTGGAGGTGGACAAGCTCAACGCCGGGCATGTCGAAGCCTATTTCCGCGGGTACATGGACCCCATCGAAAAGGCGCTGGGTCCGCTCCTGGGCAAAAGTCTCCGCTACCTGATGATGGACAGCTGGGAGGCCGGCATGCAGAACTGGACCGACGACATGATCGCCCAGTTCAGGATGCGGCGGGGATACGATCCCGGACCGTACCTGCCCGTCCTGGCCGGGCGCGTCGTCGGCGGTGCGGATACAAGCGACCGTTTCCTCTGGGATTTCAGGCGCACCATCGTCGACCTCGTGGCCGAGGCGCATTACGGAACCATGGCCGGCCTGCTGCGGCAGAAAAGCATGGGCCTGTACGCCGAAGCCCCGGGCGTTTCGATGGAAATCCTCGAAGACACGCTACTGACCAAGAGCAAGGTGGAGATCCCGATGGCCGAGTTCTGGCTCGGCCGCATGCACCCTCCTTCGGAATATTACGTCGACGCGCGCATGGCCGCCTCCGCTGCGCACGTTTACGGAAAAAGGATTGTCGCGGCGGAATCCTTCACCGGCGGCGGATACGATCCCCCGGCCGATTACAAGAACCTCGCCGATTACTGGTTCTCGCAGGGAATCAACCGCATCGTGTTCCATTCGTCGGCCCACCAGCCCCTGGACACGAAGCCGGGCAACACGATGGTCGGGACGCATTTCCACCGGAACATCACCTGGGCCGAACTGGCGCAGCCCGTCGTCGCCTATCTGGCGCGCGTGTCCCACATGCTGCAGCAGGGTCTCTTCGCGGCCGACATCGCCTATCTCCTGAACGAGGGGGCGCCGTCCAGCCAGCCGTTCTGGGGAGCGGGGCTAAGGCCCAAACCGCCCGATGGGTACGATTACGACACGATCAACGCCGATGTTCTCCTGGGCCGGATGCGGGTCGGCGAAGACGGACGGCTCGTCCTTCCGGACGGGATGAGTTACCGCGCGCTCGTGCTCCCGCCAGTCGACCGGATCCGGCCCGAGCTGCTGCGGAAGATCCGGGAACTCGTTGCCGGAGGCGCGCTGGTGATCGGCCCGAGGCCGGCGGCCTCGCCCAGCCTGCAGGGCGGCGCGGAGAAAGCCGACGCGGAAGTCCGGGCGCTGGCCGCGGAACTCTGGGGAGACCTCGACGGGGCGCAGCGCAACAGGCGCTTCTACGGCAAAGGGCTGGTGGTGTGGGGATTGCCCGTCGAAGAAGCGCTGGCCATGAAAAACGTTGCGAAAGACGCGGAGTTCGCCGGTCCGCTGGATTCCGAAGTCTCCTGGATTCACCGGCGCACGGGAGACGCCGACGTCTACTTCGTCGCCAACCGCACCGACCGCGTGCAGGAAATTCAATCGCGGTTCCGGGTTTCCGGAAAGGAAGCCGAAATCTGGCGCCCCGACACCGGAATCATGGAACCGGCGGCGTACCGCACAGAGGAAAACCGCACGGCGGTTCCGCTGCGGCTGGAACCGCGGGAATCGGTTTTCGTCGTGTTCCGCCGCCCGGCGGCTGCGCCGGAACGTACGCTGCCGCGCATTTCCGCTGCTCTCCTGGCCGAAATCGACGGGCCGTGGGACGTAGCCTTCCCACCGGGTTTGGGGGCGCCGCCCGGCATCCGGATGAAGGAACTCGCATCCTGGACGCAAAATTCCGATGCGGGAGTGAAATATTTTTCCGGCACGGCAACCTACGGGAAAACGCTGAGCGTGCCCCGGGCCTGGCTGCAAACGGGGGCGCGGTGCGTTCTGGATCTGGGGGTGGTGAAAGACATCGCCCGGGTCTCGGTCAACGGCCGCCGGCTGGAGACGCTGTGGAAGCCGCCGTACCGGACCGACGTGACCGGCGCCCTGAAAGCCGGCGCGAACCGCCTGGAAATAGAGGTCACCAACCAGTGGACGAACCGCCTCATCGGGGACAAGGCCGCCGGTCCCGGGAAGAGCGTGCTGTCGCCGTCCTCGTCGCCCATGGGCGCTTTCGGTCCGCCGCCGGCTCTTTCAGAGTCGGGCTTGATCGGCCCGGTGCGCTTTCTCCGCCTGCCGCCGCGTCAGTAGTCCCCGGACGCGGGTGGATGAAATTCGATTCCAGATTCCAGATTCCAGACAAGCCTGCGGGTCGCCGATTCGGGCAGGCGTGAGTCGGATTTAAGGAAGGATTACTCGAGATTGTCCGATATTGAGTGATCTGGAATCTGAAATCAACACATACATCCGTCGGCGTGTCGGAAGCTTCGTGAACGAAGCGGCTCAGTCCCTCGGTTTTGCCGTCGATCCGCCGCCGCCGTGATATCCGCCCGGAGATGCGCTGGGTGCGCTGCTCCCGGAGGAACTGCCTCCGGAAGACGGCGCGGACCCCGAAGAGGAACTCGCGCCGCCGGAATAGCCGCCACTGGAATAGCCCGAATCATTGCGGGGACGCGCCTGCCCGGACGACGAATTGGAGCGCGGCGGATCCACCCTGCTGTAGCCCCTCCCTTTCACGAGCCTTCCGCCGCTGAAGTCATCCCCCTCCCCGTACCGGCCGTAGGAGTACCATCCCGGACCGATGTACCAGCCCGGGCCGCCGTATCCGTAGTATGGATAATACTGCGAGCCCCAGTACCAGTCCGAATACGGGCCGTAGACGGACCAGTAACCGAAGGGCAGCCACATATAGGAAGGCGCGGCCATTCTGTCCGTAAACCCCGAATCGGCCTGCCGCACCGGCGTGACCCGCCGCTGTTCCACCCTGAATTTATCCGGGAAGGAGAGCGCCACCATCAGATCCACCACATGCGGATTTACACCGGAATCTGCAAGCCGGTTCAACACTTTTGCGTTTATCTTAAAGGGTTGCTTTAACTCCACGAGCACGGCCGCTATCAGTTCCGGGGGGACCTTTCTGCTGAGCTCGATCACTTCGTCCATGGACAGGTTCGCACCGGTAAGAAAGCGTGGCGAACCGGGTGCCGCGGCTCCCGTCCGGTCTGCGGGCCTATACCGGCGGACGCTTATGGCCTGCTCTTCGCCTTTACGCAGCAGCTGCACATCGAGCCATTCGCGGTCACTGTTAAGAATGGAAATGCCGTTGACCAGGTTCCTGAATTCGCCGGGGCAGAGCGACTCGCTTTCGAACAGGAGCCGGTTGCCGCTATCCGACCAGGCGTAGGAGTACCACCCGTGGCATCGGCTGTCCGGCGTGGGCTGGCGGGACCCGTCGACGACGATCTTCGTCTCCATCTGCAGGGCGTCTCCGCGATAGCTCTTCATGACGGCGGAGCGGACGTCGCTTCCCGGCACGATTTTCAGCAAATAGTCCCCGTCCTCTGTTTTGTCGGCGGTATCGGAGACCAGTTTCCAGGAACCCAGCCAGGCCAGCCACCGCGTGCCGATCTGTTCCGGGGCCGGAGCGGTCTCCTGGGCGAAGGCAGGCTCGAAGCCTGCCGATGCCATGAAGATCGCCATTACGATAACGGACAACTTGAATGCAAATAGATCCTGTGCCCGCATGATGCACCTCCTAAAAATGCCATTGCAGCCCGGCCGAGACGCGCAGGCCGGATAGATCCAGAGTGTCGAAGGACACGAAGTCGCGCCCCAGGTCCGGCCTGGCCCACACGTACCGCAGGTCGAGCGTCACGAAAGCGTTCCGGAACGCGTGAATATCGGCTCCGCCCCCCGCATAGGCCGTAGGCGTCCACCCGGAAGACTTCAGGTGAGCCGGAAAAATCTCCAGAGTCGCCTCATCCACGAAATCGCCCTCCTGCTCCAAACGGTACCACAAGACGCCCGCGCCGGCACCGATATACGGGACCACGGCGGTGGGGATCCAGGCGTACCGGCCCACCTGGCGGCCCCGGGGAACAAGCAGGAACTTGACGCCGCCGGTCAGCGGCGTCTGCTGGTATCGGGTCGTCTGCGTGATGGGGAGATCGTCCTGGTCGACGTAATCCCGGAATTCGGAATCCTTGCTTCTTCTGAGGTAGTCGAAGCTGAATATCAGGTCCACATTCGGGTGAAGATTGGCGCCGGCGTCGAAGCCGATGTCCCAGGAACGGAAGTCGCTCTTCTCGAGAGTCAGGCTGTCGGTGATCATGTCGAAGAGGTCGCTGTCGGCATAGGGAAAAAAGCGCCCGATCCGGAACCCGGCGAATCCCCTGGGGGATCCGAACCGGAAGTCGGCGTCCTGGTCCCGGTCCTGGTTCATGCCGCCGCCCGGCGGCATCGCGGCGGCCGGTTCGGCAGGCCAGGCCGCGGCCGGAATCGAAATCCCCGCAAGCAGCAGAATGATCAAAGGCAGCGCCCGCATCGGGCGCAACGCCGGAAACCGGCCGAAGTGGAGTGTCTTTGTGCTGTTCGATGCCATGATCGGCTCCTTTCGCCTTGAGATCCCGGGAGGCGTTTGAAGACTGGAAGCGAGCGGTTCCGCCCCGAAACCGGCCGCCGCGAATTCAATCTGTTCCGACGCTTTAATAGACGGTCCGGAGGCCCGAAAGGTTCATGGCGGCGTGATCGGACATCTTCTCCCGGGGCACATAACGGTGTAGAATCCACGCTGGACCAGGCTCAACCCATCCCGAAAGGGCAACGATGCGGATAGTGGACTCCAGGAACAAGGTGAGCAGGATGGAACTGCGGCAAATGGCAGTCGGCCTGTTCGGAGACCCGGTCAAGGCCGTCGTGGATGTCGAGCGGGGCATTATGGCCATCGACGCGGAACTTCATTCCGATGAAGCTGGTGATCCCATGAGCATCCAGCATCGCACTTTAGCCGCGGGAAGGTGGGACCTTCTGCCGTTTGCCGAACAAATGGCAAACGTGGGAAGCGAGGTCGAGCGGACCATTTCCTGGAGGAAAAAGGGGCGTCCGGATTTTAGCGAGCGGGCATTTGAACGTGCGCTCGAGCTTCTGGATTTGACCGTTGCGGACCGCAGAAACCGCAAACGGTTGAGGGAATTATTGCGCGTCCGGGAAGCCCTGGCGGATTTTTTGCGTTCGACAACGAGTATCGATCCACCCCCGAATCCTGGCAGCGCTATTTCCGCAATTTCCTCGTGGCGGCGCGAGGGAATCGTTAGACGCGGCATCCCCATGTTTCGGAAGGCCCGCGCCTGCCCGAGCGAGTATTGCCGGTCCGAACCCACTAATCGGATTCCAGATTCCAGATTTCGGATTGCCGATCCGGGATTCGAGATCGGGGAAAACGGAGTCGCCGTGTGTTCGCAGCCCGGTTCCCGATCTCGCATCTCGGATCTCGCATTTCGCATCGGCGGACATGGCCGCCCCGCGAAACCGAAACCCAAATCCGGCACGGATTACTGGTTATTCGGATCCATCTTGGGCACGACGACGGGCTTTCCCGTCAGGTTGACGCTCAGGGTATGGATCCAGCGGTATCTTCCCCGCATCAGGTGGAACGTGTGGGAATCGGGCATGCCGCTGCCGTCCCCGAAGCGGCAGTAGATGTTGACGGCTCCCATCTCCTCGTCCACGACGTAGGAGCGGTTCACGATGAACATGTTCCCGAGCGGCCCGTCGATCTGGCAGGTGTCCTTGTTCTCGTTCTTCGCGTTGGTGTAGGCGCCGCCTTCCAGCCTGGCGCACGGGGTTCCCCACGGGGGGCGTATGCCCTTGTCCATGAACACGAAGTCGAGGTACTGGTTGGCCGCGTCGACCAGGTCCTGCCGGCTGACGCGGTCGTCGATGTGCAGGACGGGCCAGTCCTCGGACTTCGAATACTTGAGGTAATCCTGCGCGTTGAACAGCCAGTCCCCATCGTCGGTCACCAGGCTGTCGATCTCGGTCACCTTCGCGTCTTTGACCTTCAGGCGCGTGCCGACCACATAAGGGTGTCCGCCTTCGGTGACGATCACTTCGGAAAACGTCATGCAGCGCCCGGTGTCGTAGATGCTGCGGTGGAAGGCGATGGGCAGGGCCTTGTTCCAGAGCCCCTTGTCCCTGGAAATCTCCGACATGTTTTCGAGAAACCTGGCCTTCGGATCCAGGGACATTCTCGACGGATCGCCGGCGGATTGCGCCGCGATGTAGGCGTCCACCGCCGTCTGCAGCATCGCACGGGTGCAATCCGTCTGCGCCTGAACGAACGCCGTGCCGCCGAGTAGAATCGCCAGACTGACAATAATCCGAATCATAAAACCTCCCGGAAAGTATGTGTGTCGTGAATAAACGCGCCGCCGGTCCCGCCGCGCAAGGCGGCGCGACCGGTCGGCCGCATTCTTGCGCAAGCCGCCGCGAAAAGCAACCGTGCCGCGGAATTCCGGCGGGCGAAGCACACGAAGGGGGTCCACGGCGCCGCGCCGGCCGTCATAGGACCGGCCGCCATAAAACCGTTGCCGCCCACCCCGATGATACATAGAATAGGGGCAACGGGACCGCGCCGCGGAACAGGGGCCGCGGCCCGAGTCTTTGCATCGCGGCATGCGCGTTTTCCCCGGCGGAGGCGAATCATGGAACGATGGTTGGGCAGCTACTCGGAATGGTCGTACGGGCTCCTGCGGATTGTGGCCGGTTTGCTTTTCGCCTGCCATGGGGCGCAGAAACTTTTCGGCATGTTCGGCGGATCGGGGGCGCAGGGGAATCCGCTGATGCTGACGGCCGGAATCATCGAATTCTTCGGGGGCCTGCTGATCGCCCTCGGGCTCTGGACGGGGATCGCCGCCTTCGTGTCCAGCGGGCAGATGGCCGTCGCCTATTTCATGATGCATGCGCCCGGCGGTTTCTGGCCGATCCAGAACCAGGGCGAACTTGCGGCGCTCTACTGTTTCGTCTTCCTCTATATCGCATGCAAGGGAACGGGAAGACTCGGCATAAACGCGATTTTCAGCAAACCGCGGGCGATGCGCGGAGTTTGAAGCACCGATTTCTCCAGGAAGGCCATGAAGATACTCGCATTGATAGGCAGTCCCCGCAGGGGGAGCAACACGGATATTCTTGTCGATCAGATCCTCAAGGGGACCGAAGAGAGCCGCCGCTCGATCGAAAAGCTCTACCTCTACGATTTTGACATCTCCGCGTGCATCGATTGCCGCAAATGCAAGCGGCCCGACTACACGTGCGCGATCCGCGACGGCATGGCCCAGATATTGCCGAAATTCGAGGAGGCCGACCTGATCATCTTCGGCACGCCCCTGTACTGGTACGGCCCTACGGCGAAGATGAAGCTGCTGATCGACCGGCTTCGGCCCTTCATCGCCAGCGGCAGGCTCAAGGGCAAGCGCGGGATCGTGGTCATTCCCTCCGAGGAGGGGGGATCCAGATGCGGCCCTCTGGTCGAAATGTTCCAGATGACCTTTCAATACCTCGGCATGCATTTCGCGGGCAGCATCCTGGCCAGGGGCTATGAAAAAAAGGACGTGCTGAATCATCCGGAAGAACTGGTTAAAGCCTACGAATTGGGCAGGTCCATCCGATTCCGGATTCCAAATTCCGGATTCCAGAACTCGAACGGCGTATCACCGGACAGCCCCGATTAACCCGCATTATCAAAGCACACACGCCCGGAGAAAACCCCTTATTCGCGCGGCGGGTCGCCTTCGTAGACGCCGTTCGGGCTGAGAAATATCTTCCCCGGCCTGCCCGGCAGCGGCGTGAGCCAGTCGGGCGAACTGTGCGGAAACAGCAGCCTGGCCTGCCAGTGGATCGCGAAGTCTTCCGCCCGGACTTCCGGGTAGCGTTCCGTCATGGCGGACACCATCTCCGCGCCCGTCCTGGCGGATTCATACACTTCCTCATAGTCGTCGAGATACCTCAGAGACCAGTCGATACAGGCGTCGTACCGGCGCCTGCCATCGGCCTGGGCATCCTCCAGGGCCCGGATCTGCTCCTCGTCGCAATGCCCGGGAATGACGATGCGCGCGTCGAACTCCCGCAGCTTCCGGATCGACGCCCGCCATTTCACGCGCCGGGCCACGGTGCTCTCGATGGGCCAGAGGTGGCAGTCGTGAAACGCGATGTCCGTCGCGCAGGCGACGCCGATCGAGGGGACCCAGACCGCGGAATTGTTCACGCTGTCGCCCTCCCAGCCGTCAGAGACCAGGATCTCCTCGCCTTCGAGCACGATCCGGGGCTCCTGCATCGGCATCGGGATCGTCGTCCTGCGCGGGATGTCGCCCGGGCCGAACCGGTCGATCGCCCACAGCTCCACCTTGTCGCCCGACGTGAAGACGATGTCGCGGACCACGCTGGGCAATGCGGCCAGTTTCGCGTCCGGGAACGCGTTCCGCAGCACCTGCAGCCCGAAGTGGTGATCGGGGTGAAAGTGCGACACGTAAATGTGCGTGAGATTCCTGCGCATGACGATGAGGTCCGCCACCATACGGTGCGTGTCGCTGAGCAACTGCGACGCGTCGATCAGGACCGCGTCCCGCTCCCCGTAAATCAGCGTCGAGTTGCTGTTGAAACCGAGATAGCTGTGCAGAAAAACCCTGAACCGCAGTGCCATCGTTTTTCCCTCCGGCCGTGAGTCCCCGGCGGCCGCTGCCCGGTCCCGGCCGCCCCCGTAACAGTATATTTCCCGGCATCCCGATAGTCGAGTTTTCTGCGCCTCCGCTCGACAGACCATCACGATCGGTGCGGGCCAGAAATGACTTGACACTCTCCGAACCTCTCCACTAAGATCCCTAGCGGGATAGATTCGTTCCAAGTGTTTGATATCTAATTGTTTGTGGCCCTTGAGGCCGATTTTTACCGACCTGTCACGGTCCCGGGATACGGATTCTCCAGCATGCTTTCCGAGTCGGCGCGCCACCGGATTCAGGAACTCATCGGCAAGTATCCCCAAAAGAGGTCCGCCCTTATCCCTTCCCTGCGGCTGGTGCAGGAAGAGGCCGGCTACGTCTCGCGGGAACTGATGTGCGAGATGGCGCCCCTGTTCGGCCTTTCGCCGAACGAGGTCCAGGAAGTGGCCAGCTTCTATACCATGATCCACACGAAGCCCGTGGGCAGATACGTCCTCCAGGTCTGCACGAACATCTCGTGCATGCTCTGCGACGCCGGCGGGATCCTGGATCACCTGAAGGCGAAACTGGGCGTCCGTCCGGGAGAAACGACGCCCGACGGCAAATACACGCTTCTGGAAGTGGAGTGCCTCGGCTCCTGCGGGACCAGCCCGGTCATGCAGATCAACGACGACTATTACGAAGAGCTGACGCCGGAGAAAATCGACCGCATCCTGGATGGGCTGCCATGATGGAGAGCGTGATCTTTTATCTTTTCGGCGGCATCGCGCTGCTCGCTGCCGCCGGCGTGGCCCTGCAGAAGAGGGTCTTCTACGCGGCGGTTTCGCTCATCGTCTGCCTGTGCGCCGTCGCCGTCCTGTACGTGAGTCTCGAGGCTCCCTTCATGGCGGCGGTGCAGGTGATCGTGTACGCCGGGGCCATCATGGTACTTTTTCTGATCGTGATCATGCTCCTGGACCCGTTCTCCGCCGCGGTGCTGGAGGACAAGCGGAAATCGCTCCGGGTGATCGCCGTCCTGCTCGGGGCGCTGATGTGCACGCTCCTGGTGCCTTTCCTGACGTCATACCGCATGCTTCATGCGCCTCGGGGCGCCGGTCTCGGCGCCGAGGAAACGGGCTCGGTGGAAAATATCGGCCGGGTGCTGTTCGACCGCTACCTGCTCCCCTTCGAAGCGACGTCCGTGCTGATCCTGGTCGCCATCATCGGGGTGGTGATCCTGGTGAAACGGCAAAAGCAGTCCTGAAAAATTATGGAACTGGCCCATTACCTCATCCTGAGCGCCCTTCTCTTCACCATCGGCGCCGCCGGCTTCATCATCCGGAAAAACATCATCTCGGTGTTTCTCTGCCTGGAACTCATGCTGAACGCCGTGAACCTGAGCTTCATCGCGTTCGCCCGGCAGCTCGGCCAGGCGGACGGCCAGATCTTCGTGTTCTTCGTCATGGTCGTCGCGGCGGCGGAAGCGGCCGTCGGGCTCGCGATCACGATCGTGATGTTCCGGAACCGCGGCACGCTGAACGTGGACGATGCGGACGTGATGAAATGGTAAAGGACTCCCGGACATGATCGAATGGCTCTGGCTGATCCCGTTGATTCCTCTGGCCGGCTCGGTCCTGAACGGGCTGGCGGGCCGGCGGCTGCCGAAATCCGCCGTTTCCCTCATCGCGTGCGGGGCTTCGGGCGCAGCCTTTGTCCTGTCGGTCCTCGCCTTTCTCGAACTGCTGCGGTTCGCGCCGGACCAGCGGCACCTGCTCCGCGTTTATTTCACCTGGATCGCGTCGGCCGACTTCTTGGCGAAAGCCGAGTTTTTGCTCGATCCGCTCTCGGCCGTCATGATCCTGGTCGTCACCGGCGTCGGCTTCATCATCCACATCTACTCCGTCGGGTACATGCACGCCGAGGACGGGTATTACCGCTTCTTCTCCTACATGAACCTGTTCCTGTTCTCGATGCTGGTCCTGGTGCTGTCGGGAAATTTCCTCCTGATGTTCGTCGGCTGGGAGGGTGTGGGGCTCTGCTCCTACCTCCTGATCGGGTATTACATCGACCGCCGCAGCGCCGGCGACGCGGCCAAGAAGGCCTTCGTCGTCAACCGCATCGGCGACGTCGGGTTCCTGCTCGGCGTCTTCCTGATCTTCCTGACGTTCGGCAGCCTGAATTTTATCGAGGTCTTCGGCCGGATCGCGCAGGAGGCCGGGCGGTTCCCGGTGGAAGCCGGGATCGGCGTCCTCACGGCCATCGGCCTGCTGCTGTTCGTCGGGGCGACGGGCAAGAGCGCGCAGATTCCCCTGTACGTGTGGCTGCCGGACGCGATGGAAGGCCCGACGCCGGTCAGCGCGCTGATCCACGCCGCCACGATGGTCACGGCGGGCGTGTACATGGTCGTGCGCTGCGCGCCGATATACAGCCGCGCCCCGGTGGCGATGGAGGCCGTCCTGGTCGTCGGGATCCTCACCGCCCTGATGGCGGCCACCATCGCGCTGGTGCAGCGGGACATCAAGCGCGTGCTGGCCTATTCGACGGTGAGCCAGCTCGGGTACATGTTCGTGGCCGCCGGCCTGGGCGCGTTCTCGGCCGGCATCTTCCACCTGATGACGCACGCGTTTTTCAAGGCGCTGCTCTTCCTCGGGGCCGGCAGCGTCATCCACGCGCTGGGCGGCGAACAGGACCTCACGCGGATGGGCGCGCTGCGGCGGCGCACGCCGGTGACCTACTGGACGATGCTCGTCGCGGCCCTCGCCATCAGCGGCATCTTCCCGCTCGCGGGATTTTTCAGCAAGGACGAGATCCTCTGGTCCGCCTGGTCGGGCGGCCACCCGGTCATCTGGGCGCTCGGTTTCGTCACCGCCGGGCTCACGGCCTTCTACATGTTCCGCCTCGTCTTCCTGGCGTTTTTCGGGCAGGCGCGCTATTCCGAGGAAGCCGGCCGCCACCTGCACGAGTCCCCGCCCAGCATGACGGTGCCTCTCGCCGTCCTGGCGGTTCTGTCGATACTCGGCGGGTTCATCGGGCTGCCGGCCTGGCTGGGCTCCAACCGCTTTTTCCTTTTCCTGGAGCCTTCGCTGGAGCATGCGGCAAGGCACGAGCACGGGGAATTCGCCCATTCGGTGGAGCTGGCGTTCGCCGTCCTTTCGGTCGGCGTCGCGCTGGCCGGCATCTATCTGGCCTACCGGCTGTTTGTCGCCAGACCCGGCGCGGCGGAAGCCCTGGCGCAACGCTGGAAAGGCATCCACCGGCTTCTCTATAGAAAATATTATGTGGACGAGATCTACGACGCCGCGATCGTGCGCCCCGTGGTGCGGGTGTCGACGCAGACGCTCTGGAAGCGGGCCGACGCCGGCCTCATCGACGGCGCCGTCAACGGCACGGGCGCGGCCGTCCGGGGCATGGGCTGGGTGCTCAAACACGCGCAGAACGGGCTGATCCGCAGCTACGCGACCTGGATCCTGCTGGGCACGGCGGCGATCGTTCTTTATTTTTCGTACTGGAGCTAGACGCGAGACGCGTATGGATATCCCCTATATCCTCTCACTGGTGACCTACCTGCCCGCGCTGGCCGCGCTCGCGCTCCTGTTTTTTCCGCGCGGCGGCGACCGGGCCGCTAAGGCGGCGGCGCTCCTCGGCTCCGGGATCACGTTTCTCCTCTCCCTGCACCTCGTGCGCCACTTCGACGCCTCGAGCGCGGGAATGCAGTTCGAGACTTCCGACGTCTGGATCCGGACGGCGTCCTTCAGCATCGACCACCATCTCGGCATCGACGGCATCAGCCTCTTCCTGGTGCTGCTGACGACGTTTTTGACACCGCTCGCCATCGCCTGCTCCTGGCGTTCGGTCACGCGCCGGGTGCGGCCCTTCATGATCTGCCTCCTGACCCTGGAGACGGGCATGATCGGCGTCTTCTGCGCGCTCGACCTCGTGCTGTTTTACGTTTTCTGGGAAGTGATGCTGATCCCGATGTACTTTCTCATCGGCATCTGGGGCGGGGAGCGCCGGGTCTACGCCGCCGTCAAGTTCATCCTGTACACGATGGCCGGTTCCCTGCTGATGCTCGTCGGCATCCTCTACCTGTTCCACGCCAACGGCGCTGCGACGTTCGACCTGATGCGGATCCTCGAGCGGATGGATTCCGGCGAGCTGCGCCTGGGCCTGCGGGCGGAATTCTGGCTCTTCCTGGCCTTCCTGATCGCCTTCGTGATCAAGGTCCCGATGTTCCCGTTCCACACGTGGCTGCCGGACGCGCACGTCGAGGCGCCGACGGCCGGTTCGGTGATCCTGGCCGGCGTGCTGCTGAAGATGGGGACGTACGGCCTGCTGCGCTTCTGCCTGCCGCTGTTCCCCACGGCCTCGGCCAGCATGGCGCCCCTGCTGTCGGTCCTGGCGATCGTCGGCATCCTGTACGGCGCGCTGGTGGCGATGGTGCAGCCCGACGTGAAGAAGCTGGTCGCGTATTCCTCGGTCAGCCACATGGGGCTGGTGGTGCTTGGGATCTTCACCTTCACGCTCCAGGGACTGCAGGGGGCGACGGTCCAGATGCTGAACCACGGCCTGTCCACCGGTGCACTGTTCCTGCTGGTCGGCATGATCTACGACCGCCGGCACACGCGCATGATTTCGGACTTCGGCGGCCTCGCGCACTCCAGTCCCGTGCTGGCGTCGGCGTTTCTGGTCGTCACGCTCTCCTCGATCGGGCTGCCCGGGCTGAACGGGTTCGTCGGCGAGGTGCTGGTCCTGGCGGGGGCTTTCGCCCGGAACACGACGGCCGCGGCTTTCGCGGCGCTGGGCATGATTCTCGGCGCGGTCTATATGCTGTGGATGTACCAGCGGGTCTTTCTGGGGAAGGCCGACAACCCGGAGAACGCGGCCATGAAGGACATCGGGGCACGGGAGCGCTGGATCCTGGTCCCGATCGTCGCGATGATGGTCTGGATCGGCGTCTACTCCGAGCCTTTCCTCCGCCGCATGGAGCCTTCGCTCCGGCTCGTGCAGCGGCGGGTGCAGACCGCGCGCAGCCCGGAAGGCGGCTACCGGGTGGAACGATTGCATGCGCCTCTTGTGGAAAGCGAACGGGCGAAATGACGATGACGAGCGAGTTCTTCTTTATCCTGCCGCAGATCCTCCTGGTGGCCACGGGCCTGGGTCTCATGCTGATGGAGCCGTTCACCCCGCCGGCGCGGAAGGGCCGGATGGCGCGCATCGCGGTCCTGGGCGCCGTCGCCGCCGCAGTCGCGCTGATGCCCCAGTGGAACGCCGCCCCGCGCGCACTCTTCGGGGGGCTGTTCCTGGTCGACGGCTTCGGCGTCTTCTTCCAGTGGCTTTTTCTCGTGATCGCGGCGGCCAGCGCCTTCCTTTCGATGCGGTTCAACGAGCGCGAATCGATCGAGCGCGGCGAGTATTACGCGCTGCTGCTGTTCGCCTGCTGCGGCATGTCGCTGATGGCCTCGAGCGGCGACCTGATCCTCACGTTCCTGGGCATCGAGATCCTGTCGATCGCGACCTACGTCCTCGCCGGCTTCAAGCGCGGCGACACGCGCTCCAACGAGTCCTCCCTGAAATACTTCCTGCTGGGCTCCTTCGCGACGGCGATCCTGCTGTACGGCATCGCCCTGATTTACGGCGGCACGGGCAGCACCGGCTACCACGCCGTCCGCGACCTGACCGTGCTTTACGGGAGCGCGCAGGCGACGACGCGCCTGGGGCTCGGGCTGCTGCTGGTGGGATTCGGCTTCAAGGTCGCCCTGGTGCCGTTTCATTCCTGGGCCCCGGACGTGTACGAGGGAGCGCCGACCCCGGTGACCGCGTTCATGGCGGTCGGGCCGAAGGCGGCCGGGTTCGCGGCCCTGATCCGCATCCTCGCCCAGGCGTTCCCGTTCCTCGTCCAGGACTGGAGCGCCATCCTCTGGCTGCTCGCCCTCCTGACCATGACGCTGGGAAACGTCGTGGCGGTCCTTCAGACCAACCTCAAGAGAATGCTGGCGTATTCGGCGATCGCGCACGCGGGCTACATCCTGGTGGGAATCGTGGCGGCCGGCGACGCGGGATTCGGCGCCGCCGTCTTCTACCTTGCCGTCTACACGGTGATGAACCTGCTGGCCTTCGGCGTCGTGCTGTCGTACAGCGGGCGCGGCGACATGCGCGTCCACCTGTCGGATTACGCCGGTCTCGGGCGCACCGCCCCCTTCGCCGCCGCCATGCTCGCGCTGGCGCTGATCTCGCTGGCCGGCATCCCGCTCACCGGCGGCTTCATGGGCAAGTTCTACCTCTTCAGCGCCGCGGTGCAGAAGGGCTTCATCGGTCTCGCCGTCATCGGCGTGCTGAACAGCGTCGTATCGGTCTACTACTATTTCCGCGTCCTGATCGCCATGTACGTGAAGGACCCCGGGAACGAGGAGCCCGAACCCGTCAGCCTGGCCGTCCGGGCCATCATGGCGCTCGGGGCGGCCGGGATCCTGTTCCTGGGCGTCTACCCCGGCCCCGTCCTGGAACTTGCCGCGCGCGCAACTTTGGCCCTAAAATAATCCTTTCACATTTCGGAGCAAGGCATGATTGACGTACGCAAGAAGTTGCAGGACTCGCTCAACGACATCGAACGGGAACTGCGGGTGGACCTGCCCAAGGAAATCCTCAGGGCCAGGGAGCACGGCGATCTGAGCGAAAACGCGGAATACAAGGCCGCTAAGGAGCGGCAGGCCTACCTGGAAGGGCGAAAGGCGCAGCTGCAGCAGCGGCTCGCGGCCCTGTCGCTGGTGAACCTGGACAAGATCCCGACGGACCGGGCGGCCTACGGTTCCCGGGTGGTGCTGTACGAATACGACACGGACAAGGAATTGGAATACCGGCTGGTTTCCCCGGAGGAGTCCGATATCGGCCGGGGGCTGATTTCGATCACGTCCCCGATCGGGCGGAGCATCGTGGGAAAGATGGTCGGCGACAGCTTCGAGATCGTCACCCCTTCGGGCAGGAAGGACTACGAGATGCGCGGCCTGCGCACCATCCACGAGGCGGAGGAATAGCCGGGCGGGTGGAGAGAGCCACGCACCGCGACCGGGTTCCCGGCGCGGCGCGTGGCTTTTTTTTCGCTTACTGCAGCATCAGGATGACGACGAACGTCAGCAGGGCCAAAAACTCGATGAAGGCCAGCCCGAGGATGAGGAAGAGCCGGATGATGTCGGTCGCGCCGGGATTCCTGGAAACCCCCTCGCACGCCGCCGCCAGCGCGCGGCTCTGCGCGTACCCGCATCCGGCCGCCGCCAGCGCCATGCCGAAGGCCGACGCGATGATCAGCCACTGGCTTTTCCCTTCGGCCGGGGCCGCGGCGCCTTCGGCCTGCGCAAACGCCGGGACCACCATCACCAGGAGCACCACCGACATCATAAGAAATAGAACCGACTTTCTGCCCATCAAATTCTCCTTTCAGTATTCTCTAAAATCCGGACTCGATTATGGATTGCCGTTTCCCTACACCGCCGCCACCGGGTCCGAGGCCGGATGCGCCCCGGATTCCGTGTGGCTCTCGCCGTGGCCGTCCCCGTGGGCCTCTTCAACGGCGCCCGAGATGTAGACCATGGTCAATAGAATGAAGATAAAGGACTGAATCGTGCTCAGCAAAAGCGACAGGAACATCACGATGGCGGACAGCAGGAACGGGAACAGCTGGTTCAGCGAACCGATGATCAGTTCCTCGGCGAAAATGTTGCCGAAAAGACGGACGCTCAGCGAAAAGGGGCGCGCCATGTGGCTGATGAGTTCTATGACGAAAAGCAGCGGCGCGAGCCAGATGACCGGGCCGCAGAAATGCTTCAGGTACCCGGCGAACCCCTGTTTGCGGAATCCCTGGTAGTTGTAATAGAGGAAAACGCAAAGCCCCATCGAGGCCGTGATGTTGAGGTTGCTCGTCGGCGAGAGGAACCCCGGGACCATGCCGAGGAGGTTCCCGATGAGGATGTAGATCGCCAGGGTGCCGATCAGGGGCGTGAAGCGCCGGTAGTCGCGGCCGATCACTTCCTTCATGAGGCCCTGGACGGCGCCGAAAGCGACCTCGACGAGGTGCTGCACGCGTCCGGGATTGTCCACGCTCAATCGGCCCCGCAGCCACCAGGCGAACAGCACGAGCGCCGCCGCGATCAGCAGCACCAGGACGATATGGTCCGGCACGGCGTGGTGCCCGTGCTCCAGGCGGAAACCCAGGGCGCGGGCGATGGGATCGAACAGATGGCTGTTCAGGAAATTGCCTACCGGGGATGTCTCGTGCATGTCACCTTGCGTCGCGTCGAACCGCCTCGAAAATGCCCTCTGCCAGAATGCCGCCGCCAAACACTGCAAATCCTGCAGTTGCAGCAATAATACCGGGAAAAAAGAAGTGCATAGTACCATAGAGACCCAGGGGAATCAACAGCAGGCGCAGGATGGTGCCCGCCGTGATCCCCAACGGCGAGACGCGCGAAGCGCGCGCCAGCGCCGCGTTGATCGTGCGGATCAGCAGCCTCAGATTCAGCGCCGAGAGCGCGCCGCCGATCAGGAAGGACACGGCATATTTCGCGCCGAAGACGACCAGCGTGACCAGGGTTCCCGCCGCGACGAAGCAGGCGCCGATGCGGAAGACGCGGCGTTCGAATACGGCGGAATCAGTCACGCCTGCTCCTCTGGTCCAGGGCCAGGATTTTGGCGATCTCGTAGAATCCGGCGGCGGCGCCGAGAAGGACCAGCGCCATGGTGCCCCAGGGATACGTATCGAAGTACCGGTCCACGACGTAGTAGCCGAGCGCGCCCCCGCCCGCCATGCTGCCGGGCAGGATGAACAGGACGGAGGACAGCCGCCCCAGCCGGGAATAAAACGACGAGTCTGGCATGGTTCGCGCACGAGATGAAGTGCGGGGACAGATCCCGCGCCGGAATGCGGCGTACCGCCGCCGCCGCCCGGAAGCATTCATTATCCACGGAAAGGCGCGAAGCGACAAATTCTCTTTGGCGCGACGGGCGAAGTTTGGTAGGCTTTCAGTCCGGGAGAGGTACCGAAGAGGTCGTAACGGGCTCGACTCGAAATCGAGTTACGGTCCAAAAGACTGTACGTGGGTTCGAATCCCACCCTCTCCGCCACACCTTTTATTTTCAATTAGTTAACGATCCGTGATACCATTGGTGATACCGATAATCGGAGGTTTCATCACCAATGAATCGCCAGGTTAACCTCACAAAACGCATCCGCACCCCGAAAGGCCTTCGCTTCTGTCCGGTAGTTATCTCGGCCAACGGCCGGGTTAGGCCGGATTATGTAACAGTCGGCGACAAGGAAGAACGGCACCCGGAAGGAGCCTATTACCTGGAATGGTATGAAGGCCCAAAACGGATCCGTCAATCTGTCGGCAACGATGCATCTACCGCAGCCTCACGGCGCTATAAGCAGGAGCAAGTCCTGGCAAGCAAAGCCGCCGGAATCAAGCTGGCCGACGAAAGCAGCACAGACGGCACCCTATTGGGGGATGCCGTTGTCATTTATCTCGAAGATATCAAAAAGACCAAGAAGCATAAGACCTATGCGGCCTATAAAATCGCCCTGGAGTATTTCCTGGAATCCTGCACCAAGGCCCGCGTAACCGATATCGCCCGATCCGATCTGCTTCAATACAGCGCTTATCTGCGCGACACCAGGAAACTCCAGCCGCGGACAGTGTACAACAAGTTCGAAAGCATAATGTCGTTTCTCAAGACCAACGGCATTCGCGGCCTTGTCGGCAAAAACGACTGGCCGCGCTATGTGGAGGATGAACCGGAGATTTACGAGCGGGAGGAACTGAAAAAGTTCTTCGCAGGCTGCAAGGAAGACGAACAATTGTGGTTCGAGTTCTTCCTGATGACCGGGTTGCGGGAACAGGAAGTGATGTATTGCACCTGGTCGGAGATAAATCTGGTGCGTGGAGTGATCACGGTCCGCTATAAGCCTGAGTTCGGGTTTTCGCCAAAGGCATATAAGGGCCGTGAAGTGCCAATCCCCGATCGGCT
>CAZTHE010000059.1:0-20465 GCA_964613495.1 uncultured Acidobacteriota bacterium
TCGGCAGTCGGCAGTCGGCAGTCGGCAGTCGGCAGTGTGACGAATCACAAAACCGTCAACATTTCAATCGCTTATTAGTCCAAATATCCCTGCGGACATTGAGATTGCGCCTGTCTAACCATCATCCGACACTGCCGACTACCGACTGCCGACTGCCGACTAATGACATGTCTTGCAGGGCTGCAATGTGGACGCGTGGTGGCAGTTGGCGTAGCAGTAGGGAATATTGGACGGTTTGACGGCCTTCGACTTGTCCTCGAGCGGCACCGGGTGCGGCTGATGGCACTCGACGCATTCGACGATGTCTTTCTTGTCCTCGTGCGGGACGTACTGGTGGGGCGTGGCGGTCTCGCCGCTCGGGGCTTTGAACCCGGCCGTAGTTTCCCTGAGGGTGTCGAAGGGGCCGTGACAGGCGAGGCATTTCTCTGTCGTCGTCATTTTCGCGGCCGCCGGGGTGCCGTCCTGCGCCGCGGCGGAGGCGAACAGGGCAAAGGCTCCGGCCAGCAGGAGCAGTATTCCGGACAGGAACAGGGACGCAGTCTTATTCATGGTATTTCCGATCGGGTTCCGGGACGCACCCGGCAGACGGGGGATTCCCCAGGCTGCCGGCTATTTCTCGTCGCTCCTGCTGTAATCCAGGGTCGCCAGCTGTTCATAGAACTGGTGGCGCGCCACGATGTCGCTCTGCGCCAGGCCGATCAGGCGCTTCGCCTGTTCGGGATTGCTCAGCGTCAGCATCTTGTACCGCGTCTCGGCGTACGCGTAATCCCTGATGGGGATGGTCGGCTGGCCGGAGTCGAGAATCAGGGGATTCTTCCCCTGCTGCGACAGGCGCGGGTCGTACCGGTACAGCAGCCAGTGGCCGCTGCTGACGGCCGCCCTCTGCTGCTGCATGGCGCGGCTCATGTCGATGCCGTGGGCGATGCAGTGGCTGTAGGCGATGATGATGGACGGCCCGTCGTACGACTCGGCATCGAGGAACGCGCGGACGGTCTGGGCGTCGTTCGCGCCCAGGGCGACCGTCGCGACGAAAACGGTTCCGTAGTTGATGGCGTGCATGCCCAGGTCCTTCTTGCCGGCGGGCTTCCCGCCTGCGGCGAATTTCGCGACCGCGGCGCGCGGCGTGGACTTTGACATCTGGCCGCCGGTGTTCGAATAGACCTCGGAATCGAGGACCAGGACGTTGACGTTGCGCCCGGAGGCCAGGACGTGGTCGAGGCCGCCGTAGCCGATGTCGTAGGCCCAGCCGTCTCCCCCGAGGATCCAGACGCTTTTCTTCACCAGGAAATCCGCCAGGCTGATCAGGCTCTTCGCGTCCGGCGACGCGATCCCCGCCAGCCGGTCCTTGAGGATCCGCACCCGCTCTCTCTGGTCGTGGATGCCGGCTTCATCCGTCTGTTTGGCTTCCAGAAGCCCGCCGGCCAGCTCGTCGCCGATATCCGAAGCCAGCTTCCTGACGAGGTCGCGCGCCACGCTCGTGTGCTGATCGACGGTCAGGCGGTAGCCCAGTCCGAATTCGGCGTTGTCCTCGAAGAGGGAGTTGTTCCAGGCCGGCCCCCGCCCGTCCCGGTTGAAGGTGTAGGGCGTCGTCGGCAGGTTGCCCCCGTAGATGGAGGAGCACCCGGTCGCGTTGGCGATCATGGCACGGTCGCCGAACAGCTGCGTCAGGAGCTTGATGTACTGGGTTTCGCCGCACCCGGCGCACGCCCCGGAGAACTCGAACAGCGGCTGCAGCAGCTGATTGGCCTTGACGCTGCTCAGCCGCACCAGGCGGCGGTCGTATTCCGGCAGGTCGAGGAAGAACTTCCAGTTTTCCCGCTCCTGCATGCGGATCGGCGGCTGCGGCACCATGTTGATCGCCTTGCGGCGGGGTTCCTTCTTGTTCCTGGCGGGGCAGACATCCACGCACAGGGCGCAGCCGGTGCAGTCTTCGGGAGCGACCTGGATCGTGTAGCGCATGCCGGGCCGTATGTCGTTTCCTTTCGCCTGCATCGATTTGAAGGTCTGCGGCGCCTTCTCGAGGAGTTTCGCGTCGTAGACCTTGATGCGGATGGTCGCGTGCGGGCACGAGATGGAGCACTTGCCGCACTGGATGCAGACATCGGGATCCCACGAGGGGATCTCGAGGGCGATGTTGCGCTTCTCCCACTGCGCCGTCCCGGTCGGGAATGTCCCGTCGACGGGGAACGCGCTCACGGGCAGGTTGTCGCCTTCCCCCGCGATGATTTTCGCCGTGAAATTCTGCACGAATTCCGGCGCCTCGGGCGGGACGGAGGGCGGCCGTTCCACCGTGCTCCCGGCCTCCGCGGGGACCTTCACCTCGAACAGGTTGGCGAGGGTCTGTTCGACGGCCTTGTAGTTCTTCTTGACGACTTCCTCGCCCTTGGAGCCGTAGGACTTCTTGATGGATTGCTTGATGGCGTCGATCGCCTCCTCGCGCGGCAGCACGCCGGAGATGGCGAAGAAGCACGTCTGCATGATCGTGTTGACCCGGGCGCCCATCCCGGTCATTTTCGCCACCTTGTACCCGTCGATGACGAAGAAGCGGATCTTCTTGTCAATGATCTGCCGCTGCACGCTCTTCGGGATCCTGTCCCAGACCTCGTCCGCCCCGTACGGGCTGTTCAGCAGGAAGGTGGCGCCCGGCACCGCGTCCTTCAGCATGTCGTAGCGTTCCAGGAAAACGAACTGGTGGCACGCGATGAAATTGGCCTTGTCCACCAGGTAGATCGAGTGGATCGGCTTGGCGCCGAAGCGCAGGTGCGACACGGTCACCGTGCCGGACTTGCGCGAGTCGTAGGAGAAGTACCCCTGGGCGTTGTTGGGCGTGTCTTCGCCGATGATCTTGATCGAGTTTTTGTTCGCTCCGACGGTCCCGTCCGCCCCGAGGCCGTAGAACAGGCAGCTGGTCACCTTCCCGCCGATGCCGAAGCCGGGGTCGTAATCGATGGAGTTGCCGGTGACGTCGTCCTGGATGCCGACGCTGAAGTAATTTTTCGGGCTGCTCTTCTTCAGCTCTTCGTAGACGCCGTGGATCATGGCCGGGGTGAATTCCTTCGAAGAGAGGCCGTAGCGGCCGCCGACGATCTTCGGGAAGTTCGCGAGCGGCAGGTTCCCGGCCGTGAACGACTCCGCGACCGCGGTCACCACGTCCTTGTACAGAGGCTCGCCGTTCGCCCCGGGCTCCTTCGTGCGGTCGAGCACGGCGATGGAGCGCGTGGTCCCGGGCAGGGCCTGCACCAGGGATTCGCCCGAGAAGGGCCGGTAGAGGTGCACCTTCACCAATCCGACTTTTTCGCCCTGCGCCATGAGGTATTCGACGGTTTCCTGTGCGGCTTCCGCGCCGGAACCCATCAGCACGAGCACGCGTTCCGCATCGGGTGCGCCGTAGTAATCGAACAGGTGGTACTGCCGTCCCACGACGGAGGCAAACCGGTCCATGGCTTTCTGCACGATCGCCGGGGTGGCGAGGTAGAAGGGGTTGCATGCTTCCCGCGCCTGGAAAAACACGTCGGGATTCTGCGCGGTGCCGCGGATGACCGGCTTGTCCGGCGTCAGCCGCCGCATGCGGTGCGCCTGCACGAGCCCGTCGTCGATCATCTGCCGCATGTCGTCCAGGGTGAGCTGCTCGATTTTCATGACCTCGTGGGAGGTGCGGAACCCGTCGAAGAAATGCACGAAAGGAACGCGGGCCTCCAGAGTGGCCGCCTGGGCGATCAGGGCGAAGTCCATGACCTCCTGGACCGAATTCGAAACCAGCATGCCCCACCCGGTGGACCGGACGGCCATCACGTCGCTGTGGTCGCCGTAGATCGACAGCGCGTGCGTCGCGATCGTCCTGGCCGTGACGTTGAATACCGTGGGGGTCAGTTCCCCGGCGATCTTGAACATATTGGGGATCATCAACAGCAGGCCCTGGGATGCGGTGAACGTCGTGGTCAGGGCGCCGGCCTGCAGCGCGCCGTGGACCGCGCCCGCGGCGCCGCCTTCGCTCTGCATCTCCGTGACCGAAGGAACCATGCCCCAGATGTTTTTGACGCCGGCGGCCGCCCACGCATCGGCCCACTCGCCCATCGGCGACGAGGGCGTAATCGGGTAAATAGCGATCACTTCATTCGTGTTGTAGGCTACGTACGCGGCAGCCTCGTTGCCGTCAATGGTCACCATTTTTCTGGTCATGTTTCACCGCGCTGCATGCTAAGTATTTATAATAAAGGATTTACGGCGGACGTCCCCCCGGGGCGCCACTGCCGTTTCCCGCCGGTACAACCCGCGGAATACCCTTACCCGTTACCTGAAATAACCGCCGCCTGCCGGCCCTGCAGCCGGGATCAAGCGAACCTGATATTCTAGAGCACGCAGGGGTTCCGGCCAAACCCTATTTTGCGGGTGGGCACGTTGGATCTGCGTGAGTTGGGAAGTGTCCAATGCGGCGGTGCTTGCCAAACCAATTCCAGATTCCGAATTCCAGATTCCAAACCATCGCGTCGCCCCTATCTGGAATCTGGAATCAAAAAAATTATGCGAGTCCGGAGTTCATGCGTATGCCGCTGACGAGGCGGCGTCCCGTCTCGAGCGCCTCCCGGTTGCTTTTCAGCATCTCGGGCTTCGTGCCGTGTTCGACGAAGGCGGACAGGATGGATTCCTCATCGATCGCGCGCGTCACCTCGATATAGGCGCCCAGCATGATCATGTTTGCGGCCTTCACATTGCCCATGTTCATGGCCGCTTCGTATGCCGGCACCCGGACGATCTGCACGTCGGTGCGGTCCGACGCATTGTCCACCATGGAGGAATTCACCAGGATCAGGCCTCCCGGCAGGACCTCGTGCGCGAACTTTTCGATGGAAGGCTGGTTGAACGCCATCAGGCTTCCCGCGTGGCTGATCCACGGGGACGCGATGGGGTTCCGGGAAATGCGGACATGGCAGTGCGCCGTGCCTCCGCGCATCTCGGGGCCGTAGGACGGGATCCAGGAGACGTGCAGGTCTTCGCGCAGGGCGCCTTCCGCCAGGGCCAGTCCCGCGAAAAGGACCCCCTGGCCGCCGAATCCGCTCAAGGTGAGGGCCACCTCGGGCAGTTCGCCGCCTGCGACCGCGCCTCGGGTCTGCGGCGTTTCGATCTTCGGTCCCTTCGTTTCCGCCGGCTGGGCCGCGGGATGCGGTTTGAAGGGAGCCGGGTGCGCCGGGGGCTTTTCCTCGCGGTCCCGGAAGACCTGCAGCGGGAATACGGGAACCATGTTCTGTTCGACCCAGCGGACGGCGTCCCGGGGCGAGGCTTTCCACCCGCTCGGACAGGCGGACAGGATCTCCACGAACGAGAACCCGCGGCCCTCGATCTGGTTCCGGAACGCCTTGCGGACGGCTTTCCGGGCGCGCATGTGGTTTTTCGCGTCCGTCAGCGCGACCCGCTCGATGTAGGCGGGGCCGTCGAGGGTGGCCAGCAGTTCGCATACGCGCAGCGGCGGCCCTTCGACTTCGAAGGCGCGGCCGCGGGGCGATGTCGTCGTTTTCTGTCCCAGCGGCGTCGTCGGGGCCATCTGGCCGCCCGTCATGCCGTAGATGCCGTTGTTGACAAAAAAGACCGTGATGTTTTCCCCGCGGTTGGCCGCGTGCAGGATCTCGTTGCCACCGATGGCCGCGAGGTCGCCGTCTCCCTGGTAGCAGAAGACGATGGCGTCGGGACGGGCGCGCTTGACCCCGGTCGCGACCGCGGGGGCTCTCCCGTGGGACGCCGAGATGTTGCCGACATCCATGTAGTAGTACATGAAGATGGAGCAACCGACCGGACCGACGAGGATCGCCCGGTCCCGGATGCCGAGGTCGTCGATGGCTTCGGCGATCAGCTTGTGGAGGACGCCGTGGCCGCAGCCGGGGCAGTAATGCGTGATTTCCGTGTTCCCGCCTTTCCGCTCGTAGCAGTCGTAGAAAGTCGGAGACTTGCTATGCTTTATTTCCCACACAATCCTTCTCCAGTTTTTTGAGGACCCGGACTGCTTCCTCGGCCGTCGGCATCATTCCCCCGGTGCGCCGCAGGAGTTCGATGGGCGTGATGCCCCCGACGGACAGGCGGACGTCTTCGATCAGCTGGCCGCTGCTCAGTTCCAGAACCAGCACACAATAGGCTTTGCCCGCGAGCTGGCGCAGGCGCTTCGAGGGGAAGGGGAACAGGCTGATCGGGCGCAGCAGGCCCACGCGGACGCCGTCGGCGCGCGCCATTTCGACGGCGGCACGCGCGATCCTGCTGCTGATGCCGTAGGCGACGATCAGCAGCTCCGCGTCTTCGGTCAGGATCTCCTCCAGGAGAACCTCCTTCTCCTGCATCTCGCGGTATTTGTTCTCCAGCCTCGTGATGAGAATTTCCTGCTTTTCGTGTTCGAGGAAAATGGACGTGATCAGGTTCTTGCGGGTTTCGGCCGTCCCGTCGACGGCCCAGGGTTTTGCCGGTTCGTTGTTCTTCGGCGCCGGAATCTCGACCGGCTCCATCATCTGGCCGAGGGCCCCGTCCGCCAGGACATAGACCGGGTTGCGGTACCGGTCGGCCACCTCGAACGCGTGAATGGTCAGATCGCACATTTCCTGGACGCAATTGGGGGCGAAAACCGGCGTCTTGTAGTTTCCGTGGCCGCCGCCCTTCGTCAGCTGCAGGTAATCGCCCTGCTCCACGCCGAGATTGCCGAGGCCCGGCCCGGCCCGCATGACATCGACGATGACGCCGGGAAGCTCCGCGCCCGCAAGATAGGAAACGCCTTCCTGCATCAGGCTGATGCCGGGTCCCGAGGACGCCGTCATGGCGCGAACGCCCGCGGACGAGGCCCCGAAGACCATTTGAATGGCGCTGATCTCACTCTCGGCCGGGATGAAGATGCCGCCGGAATCCGGCACGAGCAGCGACGCGGCTTCGGCAATTTCGCTGGCCGGCGTTATCGGATAGCCGAAATAGGCCTTGCAGCCCGCGGCAATCGCCCCTCGCACGACGGCTTCATTCCCTTTAAGCAACTGGCGCATGCATCGCCTCCAAAGTATTGAATACAATAAGGCCGCCCGCTATCCGAGGTCATTCGTTAGTTTGTGCGCAGAGACACCCTGGATAGTTGTCTCCCGGGCCACTTGCGCCGCATGGACCGGACGCAAAGGCACGGGCAGTATTTCCAGACGAGGAGCAGATCGAACCCGGCGGGTTCAGGCCGCCGGCTTGCTCTTATCCTCTTTACGAATGCGGACGGTGATCGCACCCGGTTCCGGGCATACATAAAAACAGATGCCGCAGCCGGTGCATCCGGACCCGCTATATGAAACTGCATAGTAGCCCTGCCGGTTCAGGGTTTTCCCCTGGGCCAGGACGCCGGACGGACAGGCTGCTATGCAAAGGGAGCACCCTTTGCAGAGATGTATGGAAATCTGAACATCGCCGCGATCGGAGTCACCCACAATATTCCCCCCATAAATGCTGGCGGCATTATGCCAGAAAAAGGGGGAGGTGGAAAAGGGAAAGAGGGGCGTAAAACCGGGGACGTCCCACCCGTTACCCTGGTTTTCCGAGGCCGGATTTCCACACAAATCGAAAATAATCAGGTAAACGGGTGGGACGTCCCCGGTTTTAGTCGAGATCGATGTCTCTTGTGGGTTTCCGGATCGGCTCGTCCTTGCTTTTTTCCAGCGCCGCCTCGAATTTGCGCTCGAGCAGCTGCGAGTGTGTCTTCATGTCCTCGGCGCTTTGCTTGAAGATCGCCTCCCGGCGCTCCGCCTGCTCCCTGAGAAGGGCCGCGGCCTGGTCGAGATCGAGGCCGCTGCGTTTTGGAGGGGGGGCAGTATGTCCCAGCACCTTGCCCAATTTGGGATCGATGGACAACCGTGCGCCGCAACAGGGGCACTCGACCGTAAAATCGATGTTCTTTGACTGTGCCATGTTCCCCCCTTCAGAACCGCCGCATGCGCCGCCGTCCTGCAAGATTTCGATACAGCATACAGGATACCGCAAACGTTGCGCAACCGGCTCAACCGGCAGGCCGAAGTGCGGTCCCCGTGAAATTCGTGTCAATTCCGTTCCTGTGCTTTTGCCACGCATTGCACGAATTGGAGCCCGGGCGTTGCGTGCCGCAGGCATCCATCGGGGATATGCGGGCGAGGCGTGCCGAGGGCACGCGACAACATAGCCCGGGATGACGGAGCCCGCGGAGCGGGCGACGGAACCCCGGGTAGGGAATAGGAAAGGAGCCGAGTCCTGCAAGGACGATGCAGCTGCGTCGTCCCTTCGGGACTCGCGCCCTAAATACGATCTGACCCGGGGTTCCGGCCGCCTTGCGGCGACCTCCACCCCGGGCTATGTTGCGCCGCGCCTTCGGCGCTTCTGGAACCACACCGGTCCTCCCGGCGCCGCGTAGGTTCGTGAAATTCGTGCTAATTCTTGGCCTGTTTTACGTCAGGCAAGCATCATGCGCAGAGCTCCCGATTGTCCTGTTGCCCCCGCCATCCGGCGATGCCGCTGACGGCTGATGGCTGACGGCTTGCAGCCAATGGCTAATCCTCCGGTTTCTCCCCCTCGGGCGCCATCTTGACGAGCTTCGGGTCGAACCGCGCGACGATGTCGACCAGGTCGTCCTGGGCCGCCATCACCGACTCGATATCCTTGTACCCCATGGGAACCTCGTCCAGGCCGGCCGAGATGAGCACGACGCCGCGCTCCGCCAGAAACTTCTTCCCGTCGTTCCAGGTAAAGGTGTTCTTCGTCATCGTCCGGCTCATCCTCCTGCCCGCGCCGTGCGCCGCCGAATTCATCGATTCCGGAACTCCCCTTCCGCGGACGACATATCCCGGGGTCGCCATGGACCCCGGGATGATGCCGACGGTCCCCCTGCCCGCCGGCGTCGCGCCCTTGCGGTGCACGATGACGTCCTGCCCGAAGTGGTTCTCCTTCCAGGCGAAGTTGTGGTGATTCTCGATATCGAGCAGCACGCGGACGTTCAGGAGTCTCGCGATATCGTGGTGGATCAGGTAATGGTTGGCCGCGGCATATTTTCCCATCAGGTGCATCGCGTGCCAGTATTCCTGTCCCTCGTGGCCGTCCAGGTCGAGCCAGGCCAAGTGCTTCAGCTGGGGCGGCAGTTCCGGGTGGAGCTTCATGGCGAGCCGGCTGTAATGGGTCGCCACCTGGCCTCCGGTCCCCCGGCTGCCGCTGTGGCTGAGCAGGGCGCAATAGACTCCCGCCGCCAGCCCCAGGTCGTCCCTCTCGAGCGTCAGGGTGCCGAATTCCACGAAGTGATTCCCGGATCCGCTGGACCCGAGCTGGAACCGGGCCTTGTCCTTGAATTGCCGCGTGACCGGGCTGAACGACCAGTCCTCCTCCATGACCGGGTGTTCCTTGCGCGCCTTGAATCCGCCGCCGACTCCGAATGCGGTCGCTTTTCCGATGATGTTCCGGAGCCGTCCTTCTTCCCCCCGGATCGCGGACACGGGGAAATCCAGGACGCTCATTTTCATCCGGCAGGCGATATCCATCCCGACCGCATACGGGATGACGGCGCCGCGCGTGGCCAGCACGCCGCCGATCGGCAGGCCGTAACCCACATGGGCATCCGGCATGAGCGCGCCGGCGACGGAGACCGGCAGGCTGCAGGCGTTTTCCATCTGGCGGATCGACTCGGCATCCATATCGCCGCCCCACCGGCGGTACGGGGCATGCTCGCTGCGCGGCGAAAAGCCGGCGCCCGGGCGCGCCCGGTCCCTGAGTGCGGCCGCCAGTTCTCCCCAGACCGCATCGTCGACGTGCGCTCCGGGATTCGCGGCGACAGCCGTGAGGGCTTTGCGCAGCGCGTCGCGGTTCATTCCCGCTTTCACGGTTTCGGCGATCGCCGCGAACGCCAGTTTGACCGGCTCTCCCTTCGGGATGCCCAGGTTTTGCAGTTCCCGCGCCTTCATTGCATTTTCCTCCGGAGCGCCGCAGTCACGGCCGGATCGGGGATGCGTGGCCTCGAGCGGACCGGGTGCGCACCGCCTCCATTATACCGTGGGCGCGGGGATTCGCTTCGCCCGGCTTTGTAAACCCGCATCCGCCGTGCCAGGATGGAAGCCAGATAATGAACAATCCATTCGATATCCCCCCGGATGGAAAGCTTCTCGCCACCGCCATTTCCGAAGCGCTGACTGCCGACATCTGGCTCCTCTCCACGGGGGCTCGCAAGGACGGTCCCCGGCGATAATTCTGCTCCGGCCCTCCGGGATTGCTGATAAAATGAAGGCTGCGCGAAAGTTGGGGCTCGCGGCGGGCTGGTGTTTAGTCGCTTTTCACGAAAGGCTCGAAAGAAGGGGGGACAACTATGAAACGCGTTCACTCGGCTGTCATGATCCTGGCCCTGTTTGGATTGGCGGCGGGAGCCGCGATGGCTCAATCGGACCAGGAGGCGCCCGCGTCCTACATGATCACCCGTTCCACGAAGGCGATCGGATACCAGGTGGGCGGCGGATCCACCAGGGTGAACATGCGGGGCACGAACGTCATGCCCCTGGCGAACGGCGAAGCCAAGGTGGAAGCCAAAAAGGGCATCACCCAGATCGAGGTCCTGATCCGGGGACTGGAGCAGCCTTCCGCCAGGCTGGGCACCGAGTTGCTGACCTTCGTACTCTGGGCGGTGTCTCCGGACGGGCGCACGGCCAACATCGGGGAACTCCTGGCCGACCGGTCCGGGACGGGAAAACTGAAGGCGACGACGCAGCTGCAGACGTTCTCCCTGATCGTCACCGCCGAACCATACTTCTCGGTGCAGTACCCCAGCGAGCTGGTGATTCTGGAAAACGAGGTGCGGCCGGATACGAAAGGGAAAATCTTCGAAGTCAGCGATTACCGGCTGATGCAGCGCAGCCAGTATCAGAAGATGGGGAATCCGCTGGCCCTTTCGCTCGACCTCAAGAACGTCCCCCTGGAGATGTACCAGGCGCGCAACGCGGTGGAAATCGCCCGGAACCGCGGCGGCGGGAAATATGCGGCCGAAATTTTTTCCAAGGCGGTCGCCAGCCTCGAGATGGCGGAGCGGACGCTTTCCAAAAGGGGCAGCAAGAAGGACATCGTCTCCAGGGCAAGGGAAGCCGTGCAGTTTGCGGAAGACGCCCGGTCTCTGGCGACCCGGAGGCAGGAGGAGGAGCGCATAGCCCGGGAGAGGGAAGAGGCGGCCGCGGCGGCGAAGGCCGCGGCGGAGGCTAAGGCGGCGGCGGAAGCGGCGGAAGCCAGGAGGAAAGCCGACGAGGAAGCCAGGCGCCAGGCGGAACTGGCCGAGGCGCGGGAGGCGCAACTGAAGGCGGAAGCAGAGGCGGCGGCCCTTCGGGCCAGGGCCGAGGCCGAAGCGGCCGCGGCCAAGGCCGCCGCGGAGCAGGAAGCCCTGCGGGCCAAGGAGGAAGCCGCCCAGGCCGAGGCGGAACGGGCGCGCCTGGAAGCGGAACGGGCCGAGCGCGAAAAGCAGGCGCTGCGCGCGCAACTGCTGGAACAGTTCAACCGGATCCTGGAAACGAAAGATACGCCGCGCGGCCTGGTGGTCACGATGGCCGACGTTCTCTTCGACGTCGGGAAGTACGAACTGCGGGCTGAGGCGCGCGAGAAGCTCGCCCGCCTTGCCGGCATCGTGCTGGCCCATCCCGGTCTGGTGCTGCAGGTGGAAGGGCACACCGACAGCACCGGCAGCGACGAACTCAACCAGAAGCTTTCCGAACAGCGCGCCGGAACGACGCGGGAGTACCTGATCCGGCAGGGTCTCGCGGAAGACAGCGTCACGGCCGTCGGGTTCGGAAAGACCATGCCCGTGGCGGACAACGCAACGGCGGCCGGGCGTCAGAAGAACCGGCGGGTGGAGATCATCGTCAGCGGGGAAGTGATCGGGGCGAGAATCGGAAGATAGACCGATAGAAGATCCGGCCACGAACGGCACGAACGGATTCGTGCCGTTCGTGGCCGGCCTATTTTTGCACGGGAAACTCCGCCCGGGCGTTTATTTGGCTCTTTTGGCGACGATTTCTTCCGGATTGCCGCCGCCCATGCCGCCCTCGGCCTTACGGGTGAACTTGATCTCGTCGCCGGCGACAGTGCCTTTCCACGTGATCTTCATGTCGTTTTCGCCGATCTTTCGCACGACATAAAAGGAGACGGCGTCTCCCTCGATCTTCCCGTCCTTGATCTCGGTCGGCCCGGCCATGGAATTGTCCAGCGTCCCGGTGAGGGCGGTTCCGTCGACTTTGAGCGTGATGGTGATGTCCGCCCCCTGCGCCTGCGCCGTCCACTTCCCGGCGACATCGGCCGCCCAGGCCGGGACGCTCAGAAGCGCCAGCACCGCGATTCCCGCAAAAGCGTACCTTGCTTTCATGCCTCTTTCCTCCTCGTTGCCTCCGATGGTCCTGAGGACCGGGTTGGCGTTGCCGCCAGCTTAGCAACAAGCGTCGGGCCGCCGCAACAACAAACGTTCGGGCGGGAGCGGCCCTGTTTCTGCTGCAATGTCCTTTGCGGTTTTCGGGCTGCAGTTTTCGCGCCGGGACGTCGCTATATCCTTCAGAGCGGCCGCCGGAGGAGCCGCGTGCCTCGAAGAAACCGAACTCACAGAAAGGAAAGGACCGATTATGTCCACGCGAAGACCGAAGATCACCCCCGTCCCTCCCCGGGCCGTCGCCCGCTACGGCTGGATCCCCGACCTGCCCGATCACCGCGACGTCCTGTTCGGCGCCGTGCGCCGCATTCCCGAAAAGCTTCCCCGCAAAGTCGACCTCCGGGCTCACTGTTCCCCCGTGGAGGACCAGGGCGCCCTGGGCAGCTGTACCGCCAACGCCCTCGTGGGCATGCTCGAGTACCTCGAGATCGTCCACAAGGTGCGCTATGTCGACCTGAGCCGTCTGTTCGTCTATTACAACGAGCGGGTGATCATGCACACCGTGGAGGAGGATTCCGGCGCGATGCTGCGCGACGGGATCAAGACGCTGGTGCGGCAGGGCGTCTGCCTGGAGAAGCGCTGGCCCTACCGGATACCGAGGTTTGCCGAGAAGCCCCCTGCGTCCTGCTACAAAGAGGCGCTCGACCGCCAGGTGCTGTCCTACCAGCGCATCCTGACCCTGACGGAAATGAAGGCGTGCCTCGCCGAGGGTTTTCCCTTCGTTTTCGGGTTCGCCGTGTACGAGAGTTTCGAGTCGCGGGAGGTCGCGCGGACGGGCGTCGTGCCGATGCCCGAATACGCCGAGCGGCTGCTGGGCGGGCACGCGGTGCTCGCCGTGGGGTACAGCGACGCGAAGAAGCGCTTCATCGTGCGAAATTCCTGGGGCGAGAAATGGGGCCTGCGCGGCTACTTCACGATGCCGTACGCGTATCTGACCAGCCGGGACCTTTCCGACGACTTCTGGACGGTGAAGGCGGCCGAGAACATGTAGCCCTTTCTCCCCGGGCGCGCGCGGCGGTTTTGCGTTTTCGGCCGCAATCGTGCTATAGCATGCGCTGCGGCTGCCGCGCATCCGCGGAAAGGGGATTTCATGGAGCACATTCAGACCGCCCGCGACGGGCACGTCCTCGTCATTAAAATCAACCGGCCGGAGAAGCTCAACGCGCTGTCTCCCGAGATGTTTCACGCGCTGGGCCGGGCGCTGGCCGGGTTGAACCGCGACGCGGAAGCGCGCGTCGCGGTGGTGCACGCGGAGGGCAGGCACTTCACCTCGGGCGTGGAGCTCGACCGGTGGGCCCCGATCCTGGGAAGCGGCGTGCCGTTTCCGGTGGAGGCGGGCGAGGTGGATCCCTACGGCCTGACGGGGGAGCGCCACGCGAAGCCGCTGGTGATCGCCGTGCAGGGCTACTGCTTTACCTGGGGGTTGGAGTTCCTGCTGAACTGCGAGATCCGGGTGGCCGCGCGCGACACGCAGTTCCGGATGCTGGAGGTGCTGCGCGGCCTGTATCCGTGCGCCGGCGCGCCGCTGCGCCTGCCGCGCGAAATCGGCTGGGGCAACGCGCAGCGTCTGATGCTGACCGGCGCGGCCTGGGGCGCGGAGGAGGCGTTGCGGTGGGGGATGCTGCAGGACGTCGTGGAGCCCGGGGATCAGTTCGGGCGGGCCATGGAATACGCCCGGAGCGTCGCCGAATGCGCCCCGCTCGGGGTGCAGGGGCTGCTGCAATGTGCGCACGCGGCCGAGGCGGAAGGCTTCGACGCGGGAGTGCGGCGGATGTTCGCCGGCCTCGTCCCGGTGATGCGGAGCGAGGACGCGGCCGAAGGGGTGCGGTCCTTCCGCGAGCGTCGCAAGGCCGTCTTCCGCGGCCGGTGATCGCGCGCGCTCACTGCCCTGAGCTCAGCGGCGGCGCGCTTTGTGCGCCGTCCGCTGAAGCGCGCAGTCGGATTGGTTTTTTGACTGGCACCATACCTATTCAACTCTTCTCGGACAATCGATCGAAGCACGTCTTTAAGAGGTTCCTCTATGGATTCGATATGCCGGCGTAAAGCTTCATTGATTAATGCCTGAGAGCCGCCACCCCCGGCAGCGTGTACTTGAGCGCGGAACGACTCGAGGATATCGTCGTCAATGCGGATCGTAATTCGCGTCTTCCCCGGGGGTGTCCTGAGGACTCTACCCCTTTTCCCATGTGCAAAATCGTATTCCTTTTTCATAATCTAACTCTCGTACTGATGGCGCTCATGCGGCGTTGCCTTCCGGGCTGATATAATTCTGATGCTATCGCCACGCCAGGCATAGATTACAACCAGGAGGCGTCGATATCTTCAATCCGAGTGCCACGACCTGATTTTATATTCCGGCGTGCAGACTCGATTCGTTTTAAAAACCGAGGATCATGTTCAAGCCGATAGTCAAACCAGTCTTCTTCGGAAGAGAAGCCGATTAAGATCCCGGCCGGTCGACCATGTCTTGTTATGACTACCTCCTCCTTTTCTGCTTGTCGCAAAAACCTGGATAGACCGTCTTTGACTTCTGAAAGCGCCGCTTTTTTCATATGGATTCTCCTGATTCTCTAAGCCAGGCCTCGCTTCGTGATTTTGCGATAATCGCAAGCACTTCGACGGCGTCTTTTGAAACGTCGTAGAAAATGCGGATTTCACCAACCCGAAGTCGATATTGGGGCCTGGATAGCCCCCGCAGGCGCTTGATGCGGCTTTTGCCGGTCTTTGTCGGCTCATGGCGCAGATGACGCTCAAGCGCATCTCGGATCTCAGCACGCAGATGCGCATCCATGCGTTTGAAATCGTTTGCCGCCTCTGGGGCTAAAATAATTTCGTATCGCATTCTAGCCAGATTATAGCCAGATTCTTTCGGGGGGTCAACTTGCCCCTTTGTGGATGAGTCTAACGCCTGAGCTCGGCGGCGGCCGGCGTAGCCGACCGTTCGCTGAAGCGAGTAGTTGGCTGGCCAATCCAACAACAGCGGTTATTCACCACCAGGACGAATTCTTATGCGATATTCTTCTACAATCCAGAGATGGGCTGATGGTGACATCTGCCCAAGTGAATCTAAAAGCCTGACAAGGATTGAGAGAACGTGCGGCTTCGCCTGATTTGTAAGTCGCAGCACTATGATTCCAGAATAATCCCCCGGAGGATAGGCTCCGATATTGGCAAAATCGGTGTCGAGAGTTATTAGCACCCTGTTTTCTGCCCTGCAAACAGCCGCTATTTCGCTATCGGCTTTGCCGCCTAAGCCTTGGTCGAGGACCGTAGCCACCTGATATCCGGCACCCAGGAAAACAGTTGCCGCATCTGCGGGGATGTTTTCATCGAGCTTGATTTTCATGAGTCATGCCGGCAAAGATACGACCTGCTCTCGCGCGAGTTCTGCAGCGTAAGCGATGGCAGCCTGAATAGCCTCGATCGTTAGCGAGGGATAACTTTTAAGGATAGCCTCGATATGTTGGCCCGCTGCAAGATTGTCCAGAATGATAGAGACCATTACACGGGTTCCGCGAATGCATGCCTTGCCGTGGCAGATGTTGGGATCGATTGTGATGTACGCTCTCCAATCCATATCGCACCTCGCACGTCAAAGTATACGCCTTGGAGTGCTTGCCGGGAAAGCACACTCTTATTGTCCAGAAACTAACCAAAATTAGATAGTTCTGGCCAAATCAATTGGCGCTGCGTGGCCGTTTGGCCTAAATTGGGGGCAACGGCCACGGAGTTTCCCCTTATGGCAATAGGATGCCATATTTTAACAGCCTTTTGGGTTTTCCATGCGCGCTGAATCAGGCGGTGCAGCCCTGTCAGCCTAATAAACATGGTAATCCCCATATTCGCGTTCCGCATATTGCAAAAGGCCTGCCCATTGTTCGAAAATCGGAATTGCGGGGAACGGTTGAAATGAGATGAGCACGGAAAGGAAGCCTCGATGAAAACACTTGGACTGATCGGCGGTACGAGCTGGGTTTCCACCATCGATTACTGCCGGCTGATCAACCAGATGGTCAACGAACGCCTGGGAAGCGTCAACGCGGCCACGCTGCTGCTTTACTCGGTAAATTTCGCGGATTTCCTCCCTCCGGCCGATGAAGCCGGCTGGCGCCATTTCACGTCCCGGTTCATCGCAATCGCCCGCAGACTCGAAGCGGGAGGCGCCGAGGGCCTCGTCCTGTGCGCCAACACGCCGCACAAGGTCGCCCCCGAGATTTCGGCCGCCATCTCCATTCCGCTGTATGATACGACGGTTCTGCACGCCCGGGCCGCGGTCGATTTCGCCCTGGGATGAAGCCTTCGGCCGTTTCCCTGTTTTCCTGTGTCCGGAACTCTGATAACCATTTACTGACCTTTACGGGAATTTGATGAAAAGAACCACGAAAGAATACAAGGTCTCCGACGCGGCGGCGGACGACGCGATCGCCAGGCTGGCAAACCTGTGCTCCTCCGAAGGCACCGAAGAGCTCATGCGGGAAATACTCACTACCTGCGCCAAACTGGGGATGGAGTCCGGCGACACCGGCGACCTGAAGCTGATCAATAACTGCCTGAAGGAATTGCGCTACTCTTTCAAGATATTCTCCCCGTATAGAAACGCGAAAAAGGCCATCATCTTCGGCTCGGCAAGGTCGGGCCAGGACTCGGCGGACTATAGGATGGCCCGGGAATTCGCGGAGAAGATCACGCAAAAGGGCTATATGGTGGTCACCGGCGGCGGGCCGGGAGTCATGGAGGCGGGCAACCGCGGAGCGGGTCCGGGAAAGGATTTCGCGCTGAACATCCGCCTCCCGTTCGAGCAGAAACCCAATCCCTACCTCGACGAGAAGGAGCGGCTGATCAACTTCAAGTATTTCTTCACCCGCAAACTCATCTTCATCAAGGAAACGGATGCCACGGCGCTTTTCCCAGGCGGTTTTGGCACCAACGACGAGGGATTCGAGGCGCTCACCCTGGTGCAGACCGGCAAGTCGCGCCCCCGCCCGGTGATTCTCATGGAACCGGAGGGTTCGACCTATTGGGCCGGCTGGATCCGCTTCATCGAGGAGCAACTGGCCGGAAACGGATTCATCGATCGGCACGACCTCAGCCTCTTCCAGGTCGCCCGCAGCGCGGACGAGGCGGTCGGGCAGATCGAGGCTTTTTACGGCGTCTACCACTCTCTGCGCTATGTCCAGGGCCTGACCGTATTGCGCCTGAACAGGCAGCTTTCCCGGGAGACCCTTCAGTCCATCAACCGCGAGTTCAAAGACATCCTGACGGAAGGCGCGATCGAGCCCTCTGCCGCCCTGAAAGAGGAACTGGAAAGAGATGAATACCCGGAGCTGCCCCGCGTGGTGATGAAATTCAACATGCGCGATTACGGCCGCCTCTTCGAAATGATCCGCACCATCAACGAAGAAAGGTAAGATCCGGACCGGGGACGGTCCCCGCCGTCCTCATCTCACCCCTGACGGGCATTTTGCGCTCAATTCCTTAGCCCGATGGCCTGCCGGGGCATTCCCGGGCGCTCCCGTCCTGAGCCGCGGGAAGTTCAAGGTATCCTTCAACTTGTGAGAATTGTCACACCCATTGTCCGCGGTAAGGTCGATTATGCCCACAGGTGAGTTGTGTGTCCCGGTACCCGGCTGCGCGTCGATGGCCCGCCGGAGAAACGGACGCGGTATCATTTATTAACCGACCAGCCTGAAGGCTCTTTTTCGTGGCAATGAATTCGGCGGAGTCTGCGGCGTTTCGAATTTCTGCAGTCAGCCGCCGCTGACAAAAAGGAGAACCATGATGTGGAAGAAATCAGAACCGGAGGAAACCAACCGGCCGCCCGTACCCGTACCGCAATCGCAGCCGGCTCCGGCTCCGCGGAATCCCGCGCCTCAGCCCCAGAGCAAGGAACACGCCGTCATCGGCTCCACGATAGTGGTCAAAGGAGATTTGAGCGGCGACGAAGACCTGGTGATTGACGGCCGGGTGGAAGGCAAGATCCAGTTCCCGCGGCACAGCATCACGATAGGCAGGAATGGGACCATCAAAGCCGACATCTATGGAAAAAACATAACGGTCGAAGGAACCGTCGAGGGAAACCTCTACGGAGAGGAACAGCTCATCGTCCGCCACTCGGGGACGATTCACGGCAATATCGTGGCGCCGAGGGTCGCTCTGGAGGATGGGGCCAAGTTCAAGGGAAATATCGACATGAGCCCGAAGCAGAAATCCGGCTCGCCGGCAGTCGTGGACAACGCGACTCCGGTCAAAACGGCGTAGGGCGCCGCCTCGGCATGATCCCCAAGGATTCACCCGCACCGGACGTGTACAGATCGCTGGGTCTCGCTGCGCTTTGCGAGACGCTGCAGGAATCGGCCGGCTGCGACATCCTCGAACTCGGGCCGGTTCGCGGCGATAATCTCGAGTTCTGGGCCCGGTACTCGCCGTCGGTCTACATAGCCGATCTGCGCTCCCGCCTGCCCCTGCCGGTTCCGGCGGAAAATCCCGACGAAGCGGATCCGCCGGAACCGGACTGGGGCGGCATCCTGGATCTGCCCGAGGGCCGCCGTTTCGACGTCATCCTCGCCTGGGACCTGCTGAACTATCTCGATCTCCGGTCGGCCGCAAGCCTGATGCGGTACCTGGGCCGCTTCTGCCGCCCCGGAACGAGGTTTTTTGCGCTGATGTTCGACCAGAAGGAGATGCCCGGGGAGATCACGATTTACCGCATCGTGGACCCGGGGCGGCTCCGGTACGATCGCGGGCGCCCCGCGATGTGTGCGTGCCCGAGGCACCAGCCCCGGGCCATCGCCGGGATCATGCACGGATTCCGGCCGCTCAATTCGTTCCGGCTTCAGAACGGCATCGTGGAGTATCTTTTTTCTTTTCAAGAACAAAACTGAGCCGAACGGTTTTCCCCTCGAGTATCCACGTGTTTTCGACCGTGAGCACCCGGAATGCGGCCTGGCGCGCGAACCGGCGGATCTCCGCGGCCGTGTAGGGGCGCTCCTTCACGCGAATCATCCGCTTCTCGTAGAGCCGTCCTCTCGGGATGAACCAGAGCTGGCTGAATTCCACGATGCGGCTTCCCGGGTCGTACCGGTTTGAGGCCGTCACAAAATATTTCCCGATCCTGCTGAGCTTATCGCGCCCGTGCAGCCAGCGGAACCAGTGTTCCGTGCTGACATCGAACACGAACAACCCGCCCGGATCGAGAATGCCCGCGACGCGGTGAAATACCTCCTGCATCTCCTCCGGCGACAGGACGTGGTTGAGCGCGTCGAAATGGCAGGTGACCGCGTCCGCGCGCTCCCGGAGGCGGAGTTTCCGGGCGTCGCGGCAATACCAGCGCACGCGGCGCGACTTCCTGCGGGCCTGCCGCAGCATGGCGGCGGAAGAGTCCACGCCGATGACGCGGCATCCTTTCCTGCGGGTCCAGGGGATCGTGGTGTTGCCGGTCCCGCACATCAGGTCGACGAGGGTGCGGACCTTCAGGCGCCGCTCTGAAATGAATTGCAGCAGCAGGTTTCTCCAGTGCCGGTAGGACTTCCGGATTTGCGGGTCTGCCGCCAATGCGTCATACATGTCTGCCAGGTCTTTGTACGGGTCGCGCGCGATTGCCATGGGAGTGCTCCGTTGATGGCGGCCAATATATCAGAAAAGGCGGCGCCGTAGGTTCGCATATCCACAGCTCTGCCACGAATTGCACGAATTTTTGCCGCGACATGACGTGCCGAAATGTGACGTGCCGAAGGCTTCCATCGGGGACATGCGGGCCTGACGTGCCGAAGGCACGGCACAGCAAAGCCCGGGGTGACGGAGCCCGCAAGGCGGGCGACGGAACCCCGGGGGTGGGATGGGAAATGGGTAGAGTCCTGAAAGGACGACACAGCCTGTGTCGTCCCTTCGGGACTCCGCGCGATTGTTCCGGCTGACCCGGGGTTGCGGCCGCTGGCGCGGCCTCCACCCCGGGCTTTGCTGTGCCGCGCCTGCGGCGCTGGAACGCCTTCGTTTCTCCGATGGTGCTTTGCGCCTGCGGCGCTGGAACGCCTTCGTTTCTCCGATGGTGCTTTGCGCCTGCGGC
>CAZTHE010000059.1:20565-24720 GCA_964613495.1 uncultured Acidobacteriota bacterium
GCTGGAACGGCGGCGTTTCTGCGATGGTGCTTTTCTGCGGATCCGCCGGTTCGGAGTGCCGGAGGCACGCGGCAGCAAAGCCCGGGGTGACGGAGCCCGCAAGGCGGGCGACGGAACCCCGGGGGTGGGATGGGAAATGAGTAGAGTCCTGAAAGGACGACACAGCCTGTGTCGCGGATTAGGCGCGGGAACGGCTACTCGTCGGAGATGGGGACCTCGGGGATCGTGGTGATCATCAGGAATGCCACAAGCATGGTCAGGGCGCCGATCAAAAACACCCGCTTCAGGCCGTCTTCCATGGCGTCGCGCATGGCGTCCACCGTCTGCGGCAGCAGGGCCGCCGCCTCGCTCCCCTCCTTGTCGAAGAGCGCCTTCAATTCCCCCATCTTCGCCTCCGACAGGAGCGCGTTGGGATTTCGCACCGACTCCAGGAGTTCCTGGCTCGCGGACTGCTCCAGCGCGGCGGGGATCTTCAGGCTCTTCGCATACGTGGCATTCATGGTCGAGCCGAGAATCGCCGGCGAAATGGCCACGCCCAGCAGCATGGTGAAAAAGAAGGCCCCCATGGCCGCGCCCAGAAGCCTCCTGGGAATGGCGTTCTGGATGATGACGGTGTTCACGGTCGGGATGGCCCCGAGTCCCAGGCCGCCCACGGTCGCGGCCAGCACGCACCAGAAGACGGGAATCCCGGCCGTGAAGAACAGGTTGCCGAACATCTGCACGGTGAGGATGAAAAATCCCGCCACGTAGAGCATCTTGTAGCGCCGCGTCCGCGCGATCAGGAACCCGACCGGGATGCCCATGAAGGCCATCAGCACGCTGAACGGCGTGAAGATCAGGCCGCTGCGCGCCGCGCTGATGCCCAGGATGCCCTGCAGGAACATCGGGAAGTACATCATCATGCCGATCTGACCCAGGCAGGCCAGCAGCGTCGACGCCGCGACCGTGGCAAAGGAGCGGTCGCGCAGGACCAGCGGGTCGAGGATGGGTTCCGCCGCCCTGTTTTCCTCGCGGAAAAAGAAGAACCAGAACACCAGCGAGACGCCCAGCAGGCCGAGCACCTGCCGCGATCCCCACGGGTACACGTCCCCGGCGAGCGACACGCCGATGATGGTCGTCGAGGACGCCACTGCCGACAGGATGCATCCCCGGACATCGATCTTTCGTTTGACGCCGGAATCGACCCGCGACGGCACCCCGATCGGCACCAGGATGACGCACAGGACCAGCAGCGGAATGATCGACCAGAAGACGGCGCTCCACCCCATCGTGTCGGCGAACCAGCCGCCCAGCGTGGGCCCGAACAGGGCCGCGATCCCCATGGGGATGTTCAGCAGCCCGATCCATTTGCTGCGCTCGACCGGCGGGAAAAGGTCTCCCACCACCGCCATGCCCAGCGGCATCGAGGATCCGAGCCCCACGCTCGCCACGGCGATGGCGGCGATCAGGAATACGAAGCTGGTGGACATCACGCACAGGACGGTCCCCACGAGGCCGGAAGCCACCGAGATCAGGAACATGATCCGCCGCCCGTACATGTCCGAGAACTTGCCGAAGAGCAGGGCCGTGAAGGCGCCGACGAGGGACGGGATCGAGACCGACCAGGCGAACAGCGACATGCCGTCGAGCGCCGCCGCGATCTTCGGGCGGGCGATGTTCAGCGCCTGGATGAAATACCCCATGGTGCCGCAGACCAGGAAGACGGCCACCATCCCCAGAATCACCTTCTTCCTGCTGTCTTCCACCCGCAGGGTCTGCTCTTCTGCCATTACGCGCATCTTTTCCTTTCCAGGGTGAACCGTACGGCCGGCGGCGTGCCGCCGGGAAAGCTGAAACGCCATGGATGACGCCGATCCCCGTCACGCGCGGACCTGCGGGACGAAAAATCCTGCATTTTCTTCACTTCGGCCTGCGGCGGCCGTACAGATGGTCGCCGATGAGCCGCACGCGCGCAAGTTCATCTTCCGTCATGGGACCCTGTTCGAGCGCCCGCAGGTTCTCGAGCATCTGGTCCATCGTCCTCGGTCCCATCATGCACACGTCGACGTCCGGGTGCGACAGGACGAACCGGTAGCAGTCGGCGGCCGTCAGGGGACGCTCGCCCGGCGGCATTTTTTTTGGCTGAAGCAGTTTGCCCCAGGCCGTCGAGGTGAAATTGACGATGCCGGGCCGGTCCGCCTTCGGCAGGAAAGGGAAGAGGTCGGTTTCGGCGCCGCGGTTCACGGCGTTATAGCGCAGGTGGTAGATGTCGAACACCCGGTCGTCGCGCAGCTCGGGAAACAGCAGGCGCCGGTGGCTCGATACGCCGAGAAAACGCACGAGGCCCTTTTCCTTCAGCCGCAGCGCTCCGTCGATGATGCGCTGCGACGGCCGCTTGTTGAAATACCCCAGGATGAGCGCGTCGGCGTATTCCAGGCCGGCGGCCTTCAGGCCTCTCGAAAAAAAGTGCTCGGTCAGAAACGGCTGGTGCGCGTAGGTGAATACCGACAGGACCAGGCGGTCGCGCTGCCCCTTCGCCGCGATGTTGCGCAGGGCTTCGCGCATGTGGGGCGAATAGCCTTTGACGAAGGTCCCCCACGTCAGGTAATTGCAGCCGCACTCGAACGCCGCCTCGATGGCTTTCGCCGGAACCCAGTAGCCGGAAGCGACGCCCAGGCGGCCGACCCTGAGCCCGGTTCTGCCCAGGACGGCCTGTTCGCTCAGTGCCATACTCGTGTTCCTCCAGCCTGTCTTTTTGAGAAAACCGGGTCGAGCTTAACACAGTTTCGGAAATACCGGGCGCGCGATATCGGAAACCGTGGCGCGCGGGGCTTTCTGTGCTATTTTTATCGGGACCCGACTCCGGAGGCGCCCATGACGATCGATTTCGACCGCATCCACGAACGGAGAAATTCCGACAGCCTGAAATGGTTCGATCCCGGGGGCAAAAACGCCATTCCGATGTGGGTGGCGGATATGGATTTCGCCGCCGCCGACTGCGTGATGGAAGCGCTGCGCGAGCGCATCGGGCAACAGGTCTTCGGCTACGCCGTCGATACGAAGGAACTCCGGCAGGCCGTCGTGGACTGGGCGGAGAGCCACTACTCGTGGCGCATCGATCCCGACTGGATCGTGTGGCTCCCCGGGCTGGTCCCGGGCATCCACCTGTCCTGCCGGATCCTGGCGGCGGCCGGCGAGGAGATCCTTTCGCCCGTGCCGGTCTACCCGCCGTTCCTGACGGCGCCGCGCGCCGAGGGGCGCCGCCTGCGGACGGTGCCGCTCGCGCAGGAGGGGGACCGCTGGGAGCTCGACATGGACGCGCTGCGCCGCGCCGCCGGTCCGCAGACGAAACTGCTGCTGCTCTGCCACCCGCACAACCCGGTGGGCAAGGTCTTCCGGCGCAAGGAACTCGAGGCGCTGGCCGAAGTCTGCGAGCGGCAGGGCCTTTGGGTCTGTTCCGACGAAATCCACTGCGACCTGATGCTGGACGCCGGCCGCCACGTGCCGTTCGCGTCGCTGGGAAGGGGAATCGCCGCCCGCACGGTGACGCTGATGGCTCCGTCGAAGACGTTCAATCTTTCCGGGCTGAGCTGCGGGTATGCCGTGATCCCGGATCCGGAGATCCGCGAGCGTTTCCGGTCGGCAACGGGCGAGCTGGTGCCGCATCCGAATGTTTTCGGGTACGTGGCGTGCCGGGCGGCCTATGAGAAAGGGGAGCCGTGGCGTCTGGCGCTGATCGATTATTTGCGGGGAAACCGGGACCTGCTGGAGTCCTATGTTGCCGAGCGGTTGCCGATGCTGAAGGTTTCGCACGTCGAGGCGACGTATCTTGCGTGGATTGACATTCGGGGTCTGGGCGAAGAAATCGGGGCGGCATTTTTCGAGGAGGCGGGCGTGCGGTTGTCCGGCGGCATCCCGTTTCAGGGCCCGGGATTCGTGCGCCTGAATTTCGCGTGTCCCCGCCGCACGCTCCAGACCGCGCTCGACAGGATTTCCGCCGCGATTCAGTCGATTTAGGCTGTGTCGTCCTTTCAGGACTCGGTCCATATCCAATCCGTACCCGGGGTTCCGTCGCCCGCTTCGCGGGCTCCGTCACCCCGGGCTTTGCTGCGGCGTGCCTCCGGCACTCCACGTCGGTGCATCCCCGATTATTGCCCTGCGGCGTGCCTCCGGCAC
>CAZTHE010000060.1:0-24614 GCA_964613495.1 uncultured Acidobacteriota bacterium
GGGACGACACCCGCGACCTGTGGAAGGAGATCAAGGAAAAGGGGGACGCCGTCGTTTTCGGCGTCGCGGGTTGACCCGGCTGCGTCTCGGCGGTCGCCGGGTGCTGCCGCACGCTGGAACTGAAATACGGGATCCCCACCGCGCCCCTCTCCACCATCGCCTTCAAAAACATGGTCCGGGAAGACACCGACTTTTTCGGCACGCCCCTGCGCTTCCTGTACACGCCGCACCCCGTGGTCTCCATGAAGCCGTCGGTGCTGCGCGGATACATCGAGGGGAAGGATCCCGAAACGGGAAGGATCCTCATCGAGGAAATCCTGGAAGCGCTCACGAAGCCGTACACTGCCGAGGAGAGCAGGAACCTCGCCGTCGTGCGCTCCGCCCCCGAGCGGAAGCGGATGCTGGAACCGGACACGGAGGAAGACCTGCAGCGGCTGTTCGCCGAACGCGGGTGGACGGACGGGCTCCCCATCGTCCTGCCCACCGAGGAGCGCGTCGCGGAGATGCTCGGCGGCACGGGCCAGCCTGCGGACAAGGTGGCCGGCAAGGCGTTCATGGTCGACACGCAGGAACACCTCCGGGCATCCGTCGAGGCGGTCGCCATCGCCGCCGTGATGGCCGGGGCGCGGCCGGACTACCTGCCTGTCCTGCTCGCCATCGCTTCCGCCGGCCAGCCGGCCATCCAGCCCTCGACACTGCCCTTCGCCAGCGCCCTCCTCGTCAACGGCCCCATCCGGAACGAAATCGGCATGAACTCCGGCATGGGCGCCCTGGGGCCCTACAACCGCGCGAACGCCGTCCTGGGCCGGGCCTGGACCCTGATGAGCATCATCTGGGGATTCGCCCGCCCCAAACAGACCTTCTGGACCTCCCAGGGAAACAATTTCTGTTACAACAACCTTTGCATGGCCGAAAACGAGGAGCGCAGCGTCTGGCCGCCGTTCCACGTTCAAAAGGGCCGCAAACCGGAAGAAAGCGTCGTCAGCCTGTTCCGGGGCTGGAATCTGCTGAACAGCACGGGGGCCGCCGCCCGGCGCTCCTGGGGAGAGGAGATCCAGATCCAGATGCAGGCCCTCCCGGCGCTGTATTCGGGCGCCACGCTGATCCTGGACCCGCTGGTTGCCCGCAGTTTAAAGGAACACGAGGGATTCCGGACGCCGGGCGACGTCGGCCGCTGGATTTCGGAAAACGTGAAGATGCCGGCCGGCCGGTTCTGGAACAACGACATCATCGACATGCTCGTGGCGCCGCTGGCGCACAGCGGCGTGCAGCCCTACGCGGCGTGGAAGCAGCTCCCCGCGGACGCGTGGATCGCCCCCTACCACCGGCCGGACAAGATCAACGTCCTCGTGGTCGGCGGCGAGATGAGTCCGCTGTGGAAGATATCCGATTTCGACTACGTGACCGGCGCGCCCGTCGACCGGTGGCGCGTCAAGAAGGCGGGCGCCACCCCGGACGGATCCAATGAAGATACGGATGAGACGGGCACGGCCTACGAGTCATCGAAAAGCTGACTCCGGACTCTCAGATCTCTGATTTTCGGATCTCGGATCTCGCATTATAAATATTTTGAGCCTCCGGGCACCGGCTTCCATCTAAGCTTTGGGATATGGCAGAATCCTGCCCAAAGCACATCCCGATATAAAGGAATTAAAAACCTGAAAGCCCGGGGCTTTTCCCGGAGTATAGATATGCGGGGCAGTGGGACCACCGGCACCGGGGATGTGCCGGGAGTCCGTCCGGGCCTGGAAAGAGCGCCCGGAAGATGCGGCGTGATTCGAATAATCCGTAAGGAGTCCAGAATGTTCATTTTCCAGCGAATCGCCCTAGGGCTTGTTTTCGTACTCTCATTTTCAGGCGCTGCCCGGTCATTCCAGCAGGCCGAAACCGGAGACCAGACGGTCGTCCGAATCAGCGTGGACCTCGTCCAGGTCGATGCCGTCGTCACCAACTCGAAGGACGAACCGGTCACCGACCTCACCGCAGACGATTTCATCATCCTCCAGGACGGCAAGCCGCAGGAAATCACGAACTTCTCGTTCATCCGGACGGAAGACCCGGACAAGCCCGCCGCACCGGCGGACAAGCGCGCCGCTGCGAAACGCAGGGACCGCACCGAACCGCTTCCCCCGGCCATGCCCCTCCGCCGCGAGAAGCACCGCCGCACGATCGCCATTCTCGTCGACGATCTCGGGCTTTCGGCCGAATACGCGATGCGCACCCGGCAGTGGGTCCGGAACTGGCTGGAAAGCCAGATGCAGCCGAACGATCTCGTCGCCGTGATGCGCACGGGCGCCGGGGTGGGCGCCCTGCACCAGTTCACGAATGACAGAAGGCTTCTCACCGCGGCGGCCGACTTGATCACATACAACGCGGCGTCCCGGGTCGTCTCCGTCGGCGGCGGCGACCCGGTCGCCAAGTCCGGGGAGATCCGCCGCGACGCCTACGGCATGTCGCTTCCCATGGTGGACGAGGAACGCGATCTCGTCTACACGAAGTTTTCGCTCAAATCGATTCAATACACGGCGGAGGGGATGAAGGACCTGCCCGGCAGGAAGAGCATTATCGTGATCACCGAAAAGCTTCAGCTCCAGTTCCATGCCTGCGCCGGCGAGGACCAGGGACGCACGGCGGCCATGCGGGGCCCGCTGCGCGGCCTGATCGACACGGCGAACCGGTACGGCGTGGTGATTCACACCGTCGATCCCCGCGGCGTGGTCAATACGCAGAACACCTGCGAACTGCTCTCCTCGCAGGACGGCATGGTGACGCTGGCCAAGCAGACCGGCGGCATTTTCATGGCAGGCCACAACGACATCGACCGCGCCCTGAAGGCCGTCTCCGAGGACGGCAACGGCTACTACCTGATCGGGTATCAGCCCGATTCGAAAACCGTGTCCGAGATGAAAAAGGGGAAGGCGAAGCTGCACAAGATCGAGGTGCGCGTGAAACGCCGCGGCCTGACCGTCCGTTCGCGCTCCGAGTTCATGAGTTCCCCGGACAACGCGCTTCCCACCGACCTCATCGCGCGGCAGATCGAGGTCGCGAAGGCGTATTACTCGCCCTTCAAGACCGAGGACCTGCGGGTGCGCCTCACGGGACTTTTCTCGCAGACGAAAGACGGCCAATCGGTCATCAACACCCTGATGCACTTCGACGCGAACCAGCTGGTTTTCACCGAAGAACCGGACGGGTGGCGCAAGGCGACGATCGAGGTCACCGCGGGGCTTTACGGCGCGGACGGCGAAGAGATCGATTTCGCGGACAAGACGTGGAACCTCACCGCGACCGGAAAGTCCTACGAATTCATGCAGAAGAACGGCATCGCGTTCCTGATGAACGTCCCGGTCAAAAAGCCCGGCGCCTACCAGATGCGCCTGGTGCTTCGCGATACGGCCACGGCGCGGCTGGGAAGCGCCACGCAGGTCATCGAGGTCCCCGACCTCCGCCAGGGCCGGCTGGCTCTCTCGGGAATCCTGCTGGCGGCGGATGCATCCAAATCGGCGGCGGCGGTGGACCGCGCGGAAGGCGTGATCGAGGAGGAGGATTCGAACAAGACCGCCGCCGTGCGAATCTTCGAGTCGGGCGAGACGATCGCGTGGGCCTACCAGATCCTCAACGCCAGGGCCGGCAAGGACCGCAAGCCGCAGTTGATGGCTCAGGTCCGGCTTTTCCATGAAGGGCGGGAAGTCTACGAAGGCAAGGCGACGGCGATGGAGTCCGGGGAGCAGGGGGACTCCAAACGCATGATCGCCAGCGATCAGATGCACCTGAAGCAGTTGCCCCCCGGCTATTACGTCCTGCAGATTGCCGTCATGGACATGCTGGCCAAGGAAGAGCACCGCATGGCCGTTCAGGCAATAGATTTCGATGCCCGGCGCCCGAACGGGAAATAGGAGGAGCCTCCGGGGGGCCGAGGCGCCCCCCGGATTTGGATAGAAGCTACTGAACGTGGAACATCGCCGGCTCGATCGGCGTGTTGTGGCTGACCTGCTTGATCTCCGCGCCCCAGCGCAAGACACGCGTTTCCATCCATGGAGTGTAATCGATCGTATAGCGGTGCGGGAGCATCAGCCCGTCGACCTCCTTGAAATTGCCGAACCTTTCCAGCACGACGAGAGTGGGGTGCGCCGTCGTCCCCATGACCTGGTATTCGGTCATGACGTGGTGATAGGTATCGAAGTTGAAGAACAGGTGGACCACGATGTTGACCAGGTACCGGTTGCTTTTGGGCGCGTACGTGAGCTGGTGAAACGGAATCCCGTCGATCTCTTCCTTCTTGTATTTGAGTTTGAATTTGCCCTGCTGCACGTCCAGCAACGGCCATGCCGTGGACAGGGTCCCGCCCAGCAGGCCTTCCCGCAGCAGCCCGCTGTACGTGTTCATATAGTTGCCCAGAGTGGACCGGTTATTCTGCTTGAGAAGCTTGATGGTGACGTCCTTGCCGTCCCAGGCGAAGTGTTCGCCGGGATAGTCTTCGTCATAAAACTTGAAAACCATTCCCAGGTTGCGCCCCGCCGACGCCAGCAGAAAATTGGTGGGATCGGTCTGCTCGCCGGGTTCGGGCAGGACCTGGGGCACCGTACCGACCGGCCGCTGCACGTATCCGAGGCCGAATACCGTCCGCGACTGGACCGCGGCCCGCGCCTCGGGGGAGCCGAGCGACTCGAGGTGTTTCGCGACCAGCTCTTCGGGCGTCATCTTTTTTTGCTTCTCGGCATAGGAGTTCTCGAATTGCAGCGTGAACGGCACGAGACACACTAAAGCTACCCAAAGAACCGCACGGCAACTCTTTGTCATGGTTTTCTCCTCTTCAGGGCCTCAAAGATATTTTGAATTCACATAGACTTTTGACCCAAAATCGCCGCTTATGCAAGCATAAATCCACTGCACTTATCAACGGCCTCTCTGCGCAGCCGTCGTATTCACCGGGGAAAGCACGCACTCTTATAGATGAATTTCCGCAGAGTATGGATCAAGCGGAAGATAAACGTGCTATAAAGTGACATTCGGGGCCGTCATCCGCGTGCCGGCGAATGCACAGCGCCGCAATTACTCCGGAATAGCGCCCCGGACGCGCCGTGACATTGAGTGCGCCCGGAACGGGGCGGAGGTCATCGAAGGAGGGGTCCATGAAAAGAAAAACGCTTCTATCCTTTTGCCTGCTGGTCGCGGCAGTCCTGGTCTTTTCCGGTCTTGGGCCGGTGCGCTCCGGCAGCGCCGCCGCATCCGGGAACGACCGGATCACCGTCATGAATCCGGCCGTCACGGAAAAGCTTGCCACGAGAGTGCCGCTCGCTCCGCGTCTCGACACCCTGGACGGCAAGACCGTCTACCTGGTGGACATGAACTATGAAGGCATCGGGGGCACGCCGGTGATGGTGGAGATGCAGGCGTGGTTTGCCGCCAACATGCCCAAGGTGAAGGCGATATACAAGCTCAAGCGGGGCAATTACGTCGAGGACGACACGGCGCTATGGAAGGAGATCGCCGCCAACAAGGGGGACGCCGTCGTCTTCGGCGTGGCCGGCTGATGGGGATGCCTCGCGGCCGTGAGCCGCTTCTCGGGGACCATGGAAAGCCGGTACGGCATCCCCACCGCCTCGCTGGCGAACGAAAACATCGTGTCCTTCGGCATCGGGGACCACTTCAAATACAGCACCGGCATGCCGCTCCGCTTCGTCGGCGTGCCCTATCCGTTCACGGGCATTAAAAAGGAAATGCTGGGCGCTTATCTCCGGGGCAGGGACAGCGTCAGCGGCAAGCCCGTCATGCAGGCCATCGCCGACTGCCTGACCAGGCCTCTGACCGCGGAGGAGAAGAAAACCGGGGCTCCGCCCGAAGCGGCGCCCGAGCCGCGGTTTCTCCCCCCGGACACCGAGGACAACCTGCAGCGCCTGTTCAAGGACAGACACTGGACCGACTACAATCCCGTCATCCTCCCGACGGAAGAGCGCGTGGCCGCGATGCTCAAGGGCACCCGCCGCAGGCCGGACGAACTGGTGAAAAAAGAGTCGGGGACCTTCGGGACGATCCGCCCGTTCACGGTGGAAAAGGTCGCCATCATCGCCGTCATGGCGGGCGCGAGACCCGAGTATTTCCCAGTGATCCTGGCGCTCTCCAGCCAGATCCCGTACATGGATTCCACCACTTCGAACGCGACCATGGTGGTGGTGAACGGCCCGATCCGCAAGGAGATCGGCATGAATTCGGGCATCGGCGCCCTGGGGCCGAACGGCGAGGCGAATTCCATCCTCGGCCGGTCGATGGTCCTGATGCACAAGATACTCCAGGGCTACCGCGAAGGCGTCAGCGGCTTCTCATCCCTCAGCAACCCGCTGGCGTACAGCTATATGCCCATCGCCGAGAACGAAGAGGCGCTCCCCGAAGGGTGGCAGCCGATCCATGTGCTGAACGGCCACAAGCCTGAGGACAGCGTGGTCACCCTGTTCATGGGATGGAATTTCGTAAATTGTTCCGGCTCGGTCGTGGAACACTATGCGCCGCAGTTCCTGATGCGCGACTTCATGCGGGTGCTTGCGGCGACCGGGGCGGCAACCCTCATCATGGACCCCTCCGTGGCCAAGCTTCTCAGGGACACGCAGGGATTCCAGACCAAGGCGGCGCTCGCGGAGTGGCTGTCCAAAAACGCCGAGACGACTGCCGGGATGTACTGGGCCAACTCGATCGCGTCCGGCATGATGGGCCCCATGGGCAAACAGGGCCTCGAACCCTATGCCGGCTGGGGAAAGGCTTCGAGCGACACACTGATCAAACACTTCCCCAATCCGCGAAATATCCGGACAGTGGTGGTGGGCGGAAGCACGGCAAGCGTCTGGTTCATCACCGACTTCATGGCCGGGCAGGGCGTTTCGATCGACGCGTGGAGGTAACGGGGCAAGCCCGAATTCCAGATTCCGGATTTCCGATTTGAGAACCCGGGATCTGCAGTGAAACCATGGAGCCTGCATCCCTGGTTTCACCGCAGGTCCCGGCGCGCACAATCCCGCGGCGCTTCGCGCCAAAACTGCCCTGCATCCTTCACCGAGCCCGCGGGATTGGCCCGATTCGCTTCCTCTTCCGTGATGGACCAGTCCGCACATTCAGGCATTTTGCACGTAAATGTAAATACTAACATTGCATTATGCAATGCCCCTGATCTGCGGGCTCCGGTGGGACCCCGCTCCCTGCCCTGAATTCCTGCAATCAGCCGGACAGGCGTCCAAATAGCCGGCGCGAAGGACCCGGTTCACCGTTGGAAGGATTCTTGCATATAGAGAGTGCAGGCGGCGGGCAATGGGATCGATTCGGGTTGTTGCCTGTCGCGGTTCATAGCGAGAGGAAGGGATCCGTGACGAAAATCATCGACGAGGTGCTGGATTCAGTGAATGCCGACGCGGAAGTGCAGGACATTCGCCTCGGCCTGTTTCACTCCGGAGTCTGGACGCGCAACTGCGGGCTGGCGGCGTCCCTGCCGCGGGACGCATTGAAACAGGAGCGTCCCCACGTCAAGGAACCGGGCTTTTTAATGAACCGGAGCGCGATCGAGCTGGCCCGCATGGTTTATTCGCCGAGCATCCTGGAGGCGGCCATCGGGATGGCCACGATCAACTCGCTGCTCGACGTGGACGAAGGGCGCTGCCGGGAGCTGAATGCCCGCGAGCTGATCGCCGAGAAAGGCGACGGCCGCAACGTGGCCATCGTGGGACATTTCCCCTTTATTCCGCAACTGCAGAAAACAGTCCGGAATCTCTGGGTCATAGAAAAGAATCCCGAACAGGGCGATCATGCCGAAACAGCGGCACCGGATCTCATTCCGAAGGCGGACGTCGTCGGGATCACGGGGACGGCGTTTACCAACCACACGATCGAATCCTTGCTGCAACTGTGCAGTCCCGACGCCTTCGTGGTGATTCTCGGGGACAGCGCCCCGCTTTCCCCGATCCTGCTGGATCACGGCATTGATGCCGTATCCGGCACGAAGGTTGCGGATCCGGATCTGGCGCTTCGCTGTGTGAGCCAGGGGGCGAACTACCGGCAGATAAAGGGAATCCGGCAGCTTACGCTGCTAAAAGACAAACAATAGCAGGACAAGGAGAAGAAATGAAAATAGCGATAACGGCTACGGGTCCAAGCCTGGAAGCTGAAGCCGAACCGCGATTCGGCCGCTGCCCATATTTCATCATCGCGGATCCGGAAACGCTCGAATTCTCCGCGGAGGAGAATTCCAGTGCCACCACGGCCCACGGGGCCGGGATTGCCGCCGCGCAGGCGATCGCGGACAAAGGAGTACAGGCCGTATTGACGGGACACTGCGGGCCCAATGCCTTTCAGGTGCTTTCCGCCGCCGGCATCCCGGTCCTCATCGGCATTTCCGGCAAGGTACGGGATGTGATCGCGGGCTATCGGGCGGGAAAATACAAAGCCGGCGAACAGGCCAACGTCCACGGCCACTTCGGCACCGGAGCGGTGCCGGGTTCGGGCGGAGGCGGAGGGATGGGACGCGGCATGGGAATGGGCAGAGGCTGCGGCAGATTCAAAGGCGACAGCGTTGCGTCGACCGTGGAGCCTCCGGCGGCAAATTCCAGTCCCGCACAGGAGCTCCAGGAACTCCGGAAACAGTCGGAGATCCTGGCGCGGCAGCTGGCGGACATGCAGCGCCGGATCGACGAGCTGACGAAGAAATAGGCGATAACCATGCTTTTCCTGATGCCCGATTGGGGGATCTGAACCGGAATGATCATATCCGTTGCCAGTGGCAAAGGCGGGACGGGCAAGACGCTGGTGGCTACCAGCCTGGCCCTATCGCTGAAAGAGGATTTCGAAGTACACATCCTGGATTGCGACGTGGAGGAGCCGAACGACCACGTATTCCTGAAGCCGGAGATCCTGGGGCGCGGCTCCGTCTGCATCCCGGTGCCGAAAGTGGACCGGGCCAAGTGCACGCTGTGCGGCGAATGCGCCAAAATATGCGTGTATCACGCAATCCTCGTGATGGGCAAACAGGTGCTGCTCTTCCCGCAGCTGTGCCACGGGTGCGGCGCGTGCAGTTATCTCTGCCCGGAAAAGGCCATCGAAGAGGAAGACAGGGAAACCGGGATCCTCGAGTGGGGACGGTCCGATCGAATCGGTTTCGTCCACGGCAAACTCAACGTGGGCGAGGCGATGGCGCCGCCCGTGATCCGGAAAGTGAAAGACGGGATCCGCGACGGAGGCGTCATCATACGCGATGTCCCACCCGGGACCTCCTGCCCTGTCGTGGAGGCCGTGAAAGGGAGCGATTTCTGCCTGCTGGTCACGGAACCGACTCCCTTCGGGCTGAACGATCTCAAGCTCGCGGTTGAGATGGTGCGGGAGCTCGATATCGCCTTCGGAGTCGTCCTCAACCGTGCGGGAGTCGGAGACGCCGGAGTCGAGGGCTACTGCGAGAAGGAAGGGATCCCAATCCTGCTCACCATACCGCTCGACACGGATATTGCCCGCATCTATTCCTGCGGCATCCCGCTGGTCGAGGGATGGCCGCAGTGGATGCCCCGCTTCCGGGGGCTTTTCAATCGGGTAAAGGAATTGATCGATGAAAGAAGTCGTCGTACTGAGCGGTAAAGGGGGCACCGGGAAAACGACCCTCGTCGGGTCCCTGGCCGTCCTCGCGGAAAACAAGGTTCTGGCCGACTGCGACGTCGACGCGGCCGATCTGCATTTGCTGCTCAATCCGGTGCAGAAGCAGAAGAGCGAGTTCTGGAGCGGACAGGCTGCATACATCGATCCGGATCGATGCACGCAGTGCGGGCTGTGCGGGGAAATCTGCCGATTCGGCGCCATTCGCGATTTCGAGGTCGATCCCGTTTCCTGTGAAGGGTGCGGATTCTGCGCCCGCGCCTGTCCGGATGCCGCCATCGTCATGAAGGACACCCTGTCCGGACACTGGTTCGTATCGGATACCCGGTTTGGACCGATGGTGCACGCCCGGCTGGGCATCGCGCAGGAAAACTCCGGCAAGCTGGTGGCCACGGTCCGGCAACAGGCGAAAAAAATAGCGGAGCGGGAGGGAAGAAGCCTGATCCTGTGCGACGGTCCTCCGGGAATCGGGTGCCCCGTGATCTCCTCCCTGTCGGGTGCGAGCCTGGCGCTGCTGGTGACCGAGCCCACCCTTTCGGGGATGCACGACCTCGACCGCGTGCTGGATGTCTGCAGGCATTTCGGGGTGCGCGCGACGGTTTGCATCAACAAATACGACCTGAACGAAACAAACACCGCCCAGATAGAAAAGCAGTGTTCCGGCCGCGGCGTCGAAATCGCCGGGAAGATCCCTTTTGACAATATCGTGACGGAATCCATCGTACGGGGAATCCCGATCGTCGAGCATTCCGACGGCAGGGTTGCCCGCGCGATCCGGGAGGTATGGAATGCCCTTTCGAGCATTCTGGCGCCGGGAACCCAGTAATCGGTTTATTCATGAGGCCTCTGCGGCAGCGGGTGGGGCGTGTGTGTTTTGATTCCAGATTCCAGATTCCAGATTCCAGAATCCGGAATCCGGAATCCGGATGGCGCATCACCATAGAATCTCGAATCTTCCTTCGCCCTGACCCAACGCACTCCTGCCCGAATCGGTGGCCCATGGGATTATCCGGAATCTGAAATCTGGAATCGATTGCAGCCGCACCCGCTTCGTGACGACCCTTCAGGAGTGAGGCGGGTCGAGGCCGCCAAAGGGCCGGCGGTTGGACGGCCCGTCCTGTTCCACCCCTTGCCGATGGCTTCGAAGACGCGGATAATGCACGCAAACACAATGTCCCGGGCGAAGCACGGGAAGGGATGAGGGGAAAGGATTAAACGGCCATGCAGTGGATCGCGCCCGCATTCAATCAGGCATTGCTGATCACCGGCTTCGTCGCCGTCATCATGCTGGTCATCGAGTACCTCAACGTGATCAGCCAGGGGGCGTGGCAGGAACGGCTCGGCCGGCACCTGTTCGGGCAATACCTGCTCGCGGGCCTGCTGGGGGTCACGCCGGGCTGCCTGGGAGCCTTCGCGGTGGTGACCATGTATGCCCACCGCCGCATGACCCTGGGAAGCGTCGTCGCCGCCATGATCGCCACAAGCGGCGACGAATCCTTCGTCATGTTCGCCATGATTCCGAAAACCGCGGCACTGGTGCACGTGCTGCTCTTCGTCATCGGCATACTGGCCGGTTTTCTGACCGACCGGTTGGCCGGCACCCGGGTCACGCGCTTCCTGTCCTGCAGCGAGGATTTCCAGATTCACGAGCAGGAAGCCTGCCGTTTTTTTGCGGTGGACGCGCTCGTCAATCAATGGGAAAAATGCTCGTCGACCCGCGGGACCCTGGCCTTTTCCCTTCTTGCCTTCCTGATGCTGATCGTTGCGGGCCAGATCGGTCCCGGGGAGTGGAACTGGATTCGCATCACCCTTCTGCTGACCTCGCTCGCGGGGTTGTTCATCGTCGCAACGGTGCCCGAGCACTTCCTGGAGGATCATCTGTGGAAGCATGTGATCCGGCAGCACGTGCCGCGCATCTTCCTCTGGACCTTCGGGGCCCTCTGCTTCATCGAGCTGATCGTAAACCGGTGGCAAATCGGCGATGTCATCCAGAATAACCCATGGATGGTGCTGATCTCGGCCGCCCTGATCGGCCTGATCCCCGAATCCGGACCGCACCTGGTATTCACCACCCTCTCCGCCCGGAACCTCGTGCCCTTGAGCACCCTGCTCACCAGCTCCATCGTTCAGGACGGCCACGGCATGCTGCCGATGCTGGCCCACAGCCGCAGGATCTTTCTTATCGTCAAGCTGATCGCCCTGGGCGTCGGACTCGCCGTCGGATCGGCGCTGATGGCCCTGGGATATTAGCCCGCTTCATTCCCGAAACTTCATCGCAGTGGCGAAGTCGCACCCGTCATCCATGACAGGAGTAGCAATTACGCTACCCTATAGAAAGGCCCTTCGGACCCGACATAGACACAAACACTTGTACGATCATCGTTTATTGGCTCAAGTCCGCCGGCCACCTTGATTGGCCCGCGTTTTGCATATTCAAGGATGGGAACACTGGGCCGGGATACGAACTATGAAAGTTGCGTTTGCCTGCTGGGACAACCGGATCGCGCCCGTCTTCGACACCGCGCGCCGGATTCACATCGCCCGTATCGAGTCGGGACGGATTGTGGACGAGACACGGGAATCGCTTCCGGAAGATGTTCCTGTCCGGAAGGCGCTTCATTTGGTGGAACTGGGCATCGGGACCGTGGTTTGCGGCGCGATATCCAGGACCATGAACGCAGTCGTGGCCAGCTATGGAATTCGGATTATTCCCTTTGTAGCCGGCGATCTGCAGGACGTGATCCAGGCGTGGCTCGGGGAGACCCTGGAACGGGAAGTTTTCGCCATGCCGGGCTGTCGCGGCCGCAGAGGTTGGGGGTTCGGACACGGTCATGGCGCTTTTAGGGAGGTGGAAGTCATGAACGGAAGAGGACGCGGAATGGGGCCGGGCGGCGGACGCGGCCGGGGCATGGGAGCAGGAAGCGGGCGCGGCCAGGGAGGCGCCGGACGGGGACGCATGGGCGGCCCCGCCGCCGGCGGGCCTGAGGGTTCCTGCGTTTGCTCCCGGTGCGGGCACGCAGAGCCGCACCAGCGCGGCGTGCCCTGCTCGGAAATCAGGTGCCCCAAATGCGGGGCGCCGATGACACGGCAGTAAAAACATTTTGTAGAAAGGAGAGTACGACAATGCCAGGTGGAGATAGAACGGGCCCCGTTGGAATGGGACCGAGGACAGGACGTGGAGCCGGCTACTGCGCAGGCTATGCGGCCCCGGGGTACGCAAATCCGGCCTTCGGACGCGGATTGGGCCGTGGCCGCGGCGTCGGGATCGGCTTCGGAAGAGGCAGATTTGGCGCCTGGGGCGGCGGCTATGGCGGAGGCGGGCGTGGATGGCGCAACATGTTTCATGCGACCGGCCAGCCGGGATGGATGCGCTTCGGCGGCTATGCCGCGCCGTATGACTACCCCGAACCGGATCCGGAGGCAGAGGCGCAGGCGCTCAAGGCCCGGGCTCAAGCGCTGCAGTCGGAACTGGATGCGATTAAAAAGCGCATGGAAGAGGTCAAATCCGGCACGGAAAATCCAGGCGCGTGACGGGCGCCGCATCGATTCGCGGCGGGATTCTACCGGGGGGGCGGCAGCGGGATACGCTGCCGCCCGGACCGTTCCGTTGTCAGGGGAAGCTAGTGGTCGCACACGTTGGCGCCGGTTTCCAGGCATCCATCGAGATAATTTCGGACGAGGGTTTCGGGTTCTCCGCCGTTGGCGCCGACGACGACCCGGATATCGTTCTGGTTGAAAAGGCTCTGCGCCCGGGATCCCATCCCTCCCGCGATGATGACCGTCGCACCCTGTTCGTGAAGCCATTTGGGAAACGTACCCGGCTCATGGGGGGGCGGTTTAAGTTCCTGCTTGCGGCCGATACTCTTCCCGTCCGGGTCCACATCAAACAACACAAAATGTTCGCAATGCCCGAAATGGGAGGACAGGGCCCCGTCGGTTATCGGGATGGCGATTCTGGTCTGGCGTCCGCTTTCCTGCGCGATCTCCTTGCCGGGCGCCGCGCTCAGTTCCGGTTCCAGCAGGGCACGAACCATGCGGCCGAAGGCAGTGGCCGTTTTGGAGTGCGGATGCGCCTGGACCATCGGGACGCCGCTGTCTCCCGATTTCACCACTTCCGGCTCGATGGGAATGGCGCTCAGGTAGGGGACTCCCATTTCTTTCGCCATGTTCAGCCCGCCGTCGGCTCCGAAAATGTGAACCAGTTCGCCGCACTTCGGACACGTGTAGCCATGCATATTTTCCACGATGCCCAGCACGGGCAGATTCATTTCACGGCAGAAGACAATGCATCGGCGGACATCCTGCACGGCCACATCCTGCGGAGTGGTGACCACCACGGCTCCGTCGGCCTTCTCGATGAGCTCGGCCACCGCGAGCGGTTCGTCGCCGGTTCCCGGGGGAGAATCGATCACGAGGTAATCCAGGCTTCCCCATTCCACGTCTTTCAAAAATTGCTTGATCAGGCCGTACTTTCTGGGACCGCGCCAGATGACGGCATCGTCCTTCCCATGCAGCAGGAAGCCGATCGACATGACCCGGATGGCGCCGGTCCCGACATCCACCTCGACCGGATTCATACCGGTTGCGCTTCCCGTGACCGGGGTTCCTTCGAGATGGAGCAGCTTGGGCACGCTCGGCCCGTGGACATCGATGTCGAGCAACCCGACCTTCTTGCCCGCCATGGCCAGCGCCGCGGCCAGATTGACCGCAACCGTGCTCTTGCCCACGCCCCCTTTCCCGGAGAGGACCAAAACCTTGTGTTTGATCCGACACATCCGGGACTCGAGTTCCTGGCGGGCGATGAAGTCTTCTTCCCTTTCCCCCGACCGTCTCTGCTGCGCCGAACATTGGGAATCGTTGCATGAATTGCATTTTTCTGTGGTCATATTTCCTGTCTCCTCATTCACACCACTTCCTGCGACCTTCCTGCAGGTATCTTGCAATCTGCATGCCAACGCCCATATCCTGCATAAAACGATGGGATTACGCCGAATCCGGCCCCCCGCGCTCCTCAGACTGTCTCCCGATTCATGCAAAATGCAAATCCGGATGCACCGGCCCGGGACGCGGGCCTCAGGCGCCTGACCGGGGATTGTGCTCTTAATGGGAGGGAGAAATCCGCCGGTTGACACCAGGGTCGTCCAAGGCCAAGATGAGAGTCAATTCCGAATTCGAACGGCGGAGCCTGTACGGGAAACAAGCTCCGGCATCGGTGATTGCCTCGAGACAGCGGACACGCCGCGCCTCGGGAAGCGGCTCCGCAGGCTTCGAGAAGATCGGCGCGATGCCCGAAGTAGCGATGCCGCACACCTAAAGCAGGAGGTTATGACCCATGGGACTGAGAATCACGACTCTGAGCGACAATACGGCCGAAATCGGCGACTTCATCGCCGAATGGGGATTGAGTCTCCTCATCGAGACGGAGAAAACCGGGCTCCTGCTGGATACCGGGCAGGGATATGCCTGCCTCCACAACGCGGACCGGCTCGGGATCGACCTGCGCCGCATCGACAAGATCGTCCTCAGTCACGGCCACTTCGACCACACGGGGGGATTGCGCGGCGTATTGCGCCGGATGCGGAAGAAGATGGAAATCCTTGCCCATCCGGACATATGGCAGCCGAAGTATTCCCGCCGCAGGAGCGAAGATCCGGCCTACATCGGAGTCCCGTTCCGGCGCCTTGAACTGGAGAGTCTGGGCGCCGTATTCGTTCTCGACGAGAAGCCGGCGCGGATCGACGATTCCATCATGACGACCGGACAGGTCCCGATGGAGACCTCTTACGAAGAGGTGGATGCCGCGCTATTTCTCAAGACGGATACGGGCTGGAAACAGGACCCGGTCCTGGACGACCAGGCCGTCATCATTCAAAGAGACGCCGGACTGGTGATCGTCCTGGGATGCGCGCACCGGGGCATGATGAACACCATTTACCATGCCCGGCGGCTGACCGGGGAAAAAAGAATCGTCGCCGTAATCGGCGGCTCGCATCTGATCAGCGCCTCCGAAGAACGCTTCTGGCAGACCGTCGCCGCCCTGCGGGACCTTGGATCGCCGCGGCTGGGCCTGAGCCACTGCACCGACCTGAAGGCGATCAGCCTGCTGGCACGGGAATTCGGCGAGGATTTCATTTTTAACAAGGCCGGCACGACGATCGAAATCCCGTAGACTGCAGGATTCCCGAAGTTCCGAAATCCCTTAACGGATGACGCCCGCCGGCCGTCACCGAACGCATCTCCCCGCCCGGCGCTCGCGTCAAAATGTAAACCTATTGTTGCGCGAGCCCTTAGCTGCACTTTTGACCCCCAAAAAGCGCTTAACAGATCAGGGCTATTTAAAAGCGTTTTTCGGCACAAAAATGATCCATTAGAGGAGACTGGCCATGAATGCTACATGGAATCGGCGTTTTGCCTTTCTTTTGGTGCTTTTCAGCCTGACGGCCGCTGTCCCGGCGGCCAGGGCCCAGTACTGGGTTTCGTTTGCGGAGGACACGAGGTATTTGGCGCTGGGGGACAGCATCACAGCGGGATATGGGGCGCACCCGGCGACGCAGGGCTTTGCCTACCGGCTGTATCAGCAGGGCGCCATCGATACGATCAACCGCACGCTTTTCTGCAACATGGGCGTCCCGAATGCCACGAGCCTGGACGTTCTTCAGTATCAGGTTCCGCAGGTGGGGCTGTTTTTCAAAGAGACGGGAGAGAATTACCGCAAGGTGGTCACGCTGACCGTCGGCGGGAACGACATGCTCACGGTCCTGGCGGGCGCAAATCCGCAGGTCGTGCTTGGAAATCTCGGGTTCAACCTGGCAGGCATCCTGGGCGGCCTCCTGAGCCAGTCCCCCGACGCCCGCATCTATGTCGCCAACCAGTATGACCCGAGGCTGCCGGTTCCGGGTGGAGAGCAGCTCGTGGCCGCCCTCAACATGGTCCTCGCGGATGTCGTCGGGATGTTTGCGCCGAACGCCGTGCTCGTGGACGTCTTCTCCGCATTCGAGGGAAGGAACGGCCTGCTGCTGATCGAAAAAAAGGGCGGCGACTTGTTCCAGGTGCATCCCACCGATGCCGGTTACCGGGTGATGGCGGCCGCATTTGCCGACGCTATGATGGAGCAGTAGCAAATATGGGGACGTCCCACCCGTTCACCTGGTTATTTCCCATCCGTGCGGAAATCCGATCACGGAAACCAGGTGAACGGGTGGGACGTCCACGGAAACGTCGAGGCTCCCGTTGAATTGTGCCGCGCTGAGCTTCAGGTTGCCGTATTCGAAGCCGGCATAGGACAGGCCGAAGCCGAATTCGTAGGACGGCTTCACCCTGAAGGTCTCGTAATAGCGGTAGCCGACATAAATCCCGTCTTCATAGACATCCTCGGCCGGCCTGCCGCGCATGAAGCTCTGCTGGGCCTGGGCCGGCTGCGCGGACGGCAATTCCTTGCCCGGGAACGTTCCGGCGGAAGGATTGTCTTCATAGTGGACCGGGAAGGTCGTGGCGAGTTTTCCGGATGGATTGACGCGCCCCTTCAGGATGTCGGCGATGGAATTGCCTGTTTCCTGTCCGCCCTGCCAGGCCAGCAGGATCGCGTCGGGCAGGTATTTCCAGCTGGCCGTCTCGATCACGCCGCCGACATTCAGGATCACGACGACTTTCTTGTTTTTTGCACGGAACGCGTTGGCGACGGCTCGAAGCATATCCATTTCGACGGCGCTCAGCCTGAAGTCGCCCTCGGCGTTTCTGCGGTCGCGGCCCTCGCCGGAGTTCCGGCCGATGGTGACGATGGCGGCATCGGAGGCTTCGGCCATGCCGGCGGCCAGGCCCGGCGTGATGCCGGGTTCGCCGGGAGGTTCGCTCCCCATAAACATCGTCCTCTGCCTGTCTGCGGACCGGCCTTCCTTCGCTGCCTTCAGATAGGATTCGTACATGGTCCTGAGGTTGTCGTTCACCGAGTAGCCGGCATTCTTCAGGCCTTCCACGAGCGAGACGCTGTACGCTTCGTTCACGTCGCCGCTGCCGGTCCCCCCGGTGATGATTTCGTAGGAGGTGTTGCCGAAGGCCGCGATCTTCTTCACGGAATCCGCGAGGGGGAGCGCCGCACGGCTGTTCTTGAGCAGGACCATGCCTTCCGTCGCGGCCTGCCGGGTGACACGCGCGTGGGCCTGCAGGTCGGGCCTGTTCGAGTATTTGGTTCCGCGGAAGCGGGGCGACCGGCGCATGATATTCAGGATGTTTTCGACATTCCGGTCCAGGTCCTTTTCATCGAGCCTGCCTTCCCGCACCGCCTTGACGATCTCGCCGGTCTGCGAAGGATTCCCGGGCATGATCAGGTCGTTTCCGGCCCGGACCACGGCCGGCCAGTCCCGGCCTCCGCCCCAGTCGGTCATGACCAGGCCCTCGAATCCCCAGTCCTTGCGCAGGATGCTGGTGATCAGGTCGTGGCTTTCCGGGGCATACATCCCGTTGATGAGGTTATAGGACGACATGACGGTCCAGGGCTGCGCCTCCTCTACGGCGATCCGGAATCCCTCGAGGTAGATCTCGCGCAGCGCCCTTTCGCCGACGACGACGTTCACGGTATTCCGGTTCGTCTCGGCGTTGTTCGCGGCGAAGTGCTTGATCGACGTCCCCACGCCCCGCGACTCGACGCCGTTGATCATGGCGGCCGCGATCTTGCCGACCACGAGCGGGTCTTCGGAGTAATATTCGAAGTTGCGCCCGCAGAGCGGGTTGCGGTGGATGTTCACCCCAGGGCCCAGCAGGATGTCGGCGCCGTATTCCAGCACTTCGCCGCCCATCGCTTCCCCGACCCTGCGCACCAGGTCGACGTCCCACGTGGAGGCCAGGAGCGTGCCGATGGGAAACGCCGTGCAGTAGTAAGTATTGTCGTCGTTCGGACGGGTGGGGCTGATGCGCAGTCCGGCGGGACCGTCCGCGAGCACCATCGACGTGATGCCCAGGCGGGGCAGGTCGAACGTCGTGCCGGCGGCGCCGGGGACCAGTGCCTGCGTCTGCCCGATCTGCGGGCCCGAAGTCCCTCGTCCCTTTCCCACGACCAGACTCGCCTTTTCCTCCAGCGTCATGGCCGCGACCATCTGTTTCACGGAAACATCGGCCGGCGCGCCGGTTTGCGCGTTTTGCGGGAGGGTGGACGTTGCCGACACAAAAATGAGTAAAAACAGAATGAGGAAGTGGGTCTTTTTCATAACGCGGCCTCCGGTAACGGTCTGATGGGCGCTGCTATGCCCGGTCCGGATGTCCCGGATCCGGCACGCGCTGATCCCGGGGGATCCCGGTATTCGACAGGCAGGCAGAATATCAGCGGTACGGTCGCAAATCATCCTAAATCAGCACGGGATGGGAGTCGGGACGAGGGCTGGGATTTTTCGAACAAAGTCGGGGCCGATCCCGTTATTATCCGCATCAGGTGCAAAGTGAGGTGCCCGTGTACCAGGCTGTCGAGTTGCTCGCGCGCGGATCGGATTTCGAGGCGGACGTCGGGTCCTTCGTCGACAGATACGTCGCACTCTGGCAGGGCGCGCCGGCAACGGCGCCCCCGGCGGCGGAGAGCTACGGCGAGGAGGAGCGGCGAGTCAACGAGAGCGCAACCGACAGGATGATTCAGGCGCTCGCCCGAGAGCTCCGGCAGTACCCGGGAAGGCCACGGCGGCAGGCGGAGTGGCGCGACCGGATGTTCGCGTCCCTGCGACGGTTCGCGGCGCTGTCCTTCCGGATCCCGGAGAGCCACTGCGACATCATCTTCTCCCGCGAGTACCTCGACGTCACCCGGGCCTTCGTGCGCCGGGGACGGGAGTTCGATCCGGGGATGGACACCGCCGCGCTGGCCCAGGCGCTGCGCAACGTCTGGGTGACCAACTGCCTGCAGATGTTTCTCGGCCGCCCGCCGTCGCTGTCGCCGTCGATATTCGCCTACAGCATGCTGTATCCCTACACGGACAACTACCTGGACCGGCCGGGCGAGCGCATCGAGTCGAAGGAGATCGCCTGCCGGCGGCTCGGGCTGCGGCTTTCGGGACACGGCGTCGCCGCCTGTGACGGCCACGAAGCCGCGATTTTCCGGCTGGTGTCGATGATCGAGGGCGAATACCCGCGCGATTGTTTCCCCGATGTGTATGCCGCCCTGCTGGCGATTCACGCGGGGCAGGTCCAGAGCCTCCGGCAGCAGAACAGATCGGCGGCGCTGGACACGGGCCAGTTGTTGCGGATCAGCGTGGCGAAGGGCGGGGCGTCGGTGCTGGCCGACGGCTGGCTGGCGGCAGGAAGGCTGGAGCGGGAGGAAGCCGATTTCTCCTTCGGCTATGGCGTCCTGCTGCAGTTGATGGACGACCTGCAGGACCTCACCGAAGACCGCGCGGCCGGGCACTGGACGCTGTTTACGAAAGCTGCGGAAACCGGATGCCTGGACGGCGTCACGAACCGGCTGTGGAATTTCATGCACGGCGTCCTGCGTGGGGCCGATTGCTTCACCACCGCCCGAAGCCGCGAACTGGCGGACCTGGTCCGGCGCAACTGCGGCAACCTGATGCTGCGGTCGATGGCGGAGTGCTCCGAACTGTTTTCCGGGGAGTATCTGGCCGCGATGGAGCGGCGGTCTCCTCTCGGCTTCGAGTTCCTGAGGAGCCGCAGCAGGGAGGTCAAGTCCAGGTTCGAGCCGATCTGGTCCGGCCTGGCCCGTCAGAGAAAGCTCCAATCCGTCTTCGACCTCATGGGCTGATGCGCCTTCCACCAACTATCCACTATCCACCATCCACTATCCACTGCTGATCCGGGCCCGCGGCCCGCATCTTATGGGTGACCCCGTTTACTGCTTCTTCGGCAGCGGCGGCTTTTTCGCCGGGGGCTGCTGGTCGGTTTTATAGATTTTGTAGAATTCCGGGCAGTCCTTCGCCAGCGGCGTCCGGACGCTCAGGTCGCGGCCTTTGAGTCCGGCATAATCCTTCCCGTAACGGTACGCCCGGTGGATCATATTGAAGGCGAATCCCGCACCTCCCAGGAAACACCGTGCCTCATCGGCGCCCGCCATCGGGTTGACGTAGTCCCACACGATCTCTTTATCCTTCGTGACCTCGAAGAGGTGTCCGTGGTTGGAAGAAGTGACGAGGGTGTTGCCGTTGGGCAGGCGCTGGGCCGCCCCCTGCCTGGCCGTATAGAAGCTGTTGGCCACGGAGGCGGTGTATTCCCACTCGATGTTCCCGGTCCGGGCGTCGACCTCGACGACGGCCGACCGGTTCCCTTCCGCTCGCTCGGACCCGTTATCGAAAACGAGGAAGCGGTTCCGCCCGAGCGGCGTGGCGTTGTGGTTGCCGAACACCTTCTGGTCGCCGTTGTCGAGCCACGACGGCGCCCGTCCCTGGCCGTAGGCGCTCGGATTCCCCCACCGGTAAACCATTTTGCCGGTCTTATGGTCGACGAGGTAAAATTCGCTGAAATTCCTCGAGTTCAGAAGGATCTGGTCGGATTCGGCGACATACTCCACGGCGTTGAAATGCGTCCAGTCGTAGGAGCCCGCGTTGCCCGCCATCGTATCGCGAAGCACGTAATTGATGTCGAAGTTGAACGGACCCTTGCCCACATGGTCCCACACATGCCACTCCCACACGGTCTCGCCCTTCGGGTTCACTTCCCGCACGAAGTCGACCCAGAAGTCGTTGTTGATCCGCCCCCCCATGCCGGGACCGGCGACCGGGATCGTCTTCGGATCCCTTCCCTTTTCGAGGAACGCGTCGACGCTCTTGCGCTCCCAGGCGAGTATCAGCGTGTTGCCGTTCGGCATGCGGGAAAAGCAGTGGTGCTGCACGGCGTCCTGCGTCATCAGCTTGTATTCCCAGACCACCTTGCCGTCCCAATCGATCTCCTGGACGATGCCGCCTGCGCCGCCGAATGCGGCAGGAGCTCCCTGCAGCGTGCCTCCCCGCAGCAGGTTTCCGTTCTCGAGCAGCATGGCGTAGCTTCCCGGGGTGTATTCGGTCTTCCACGTGTGGACGACCTGCCCCTCCATGTCGATCAGGTAGACGGTCCGGCTCCCCATCGGGGAGAACAGCGTATACCCGTCATAGGAGCCGGCTTTATCGTAGAGCAGAACGCCCGTCGGACCGACCATGGATTCATAGGCGGGAAGAAACGCCGCCGCAGTGACGATGAGAGTTGCCGCAACAACAAGAATCCCCGTTTTAAACTTCATAGCGCGTCCCCCGATCCGGTTTGGATGGCAAATAGCGTCAAGTCCCGGAGCCCGCAAACGGCGCGGACCGGGATGTCGAATTTGCCCGATTCTACACTCGATTGCACGGAATGCAAAGAAGGGTTCGTGTATCGCACCCGCGAAGACTGGCGGCCCGGGCCCGGATGCCGCTACTTCGCCCGGGAGGCCGTGGCGAAATACCACGCGATCGTGGCAAAAAGGCAGAGCATCAGAACGGGAATGAACCAGGCGCCCAGAGACGGAGACGCGCTTCGCGCCGATTCGATCATGCGCCATCCGAGAAAGGAGAAAACGCAGACGGTTTCCACTTTGATGAAGGTCAGCAACTGCCGCGCCGCGAGATACTGCCGGTGCACGTTTTCCGGCGTCAGCCCGAACGGGTAGTTGTAGATGTGCGGGAAACGCTGCAGGACGCCGAGGCCGGCATACAGCGCCGCCATCAGGGCGAATATCCCGAGGAGGCTGCCCCGGTCTCCCCATCGGTCCGCCTGCCCGGAAAAATTGAAATGAACGGGGATTTGCGCAGGCAGCGCCGACCAGACCGTCCAGAGATAACCCAGCGTCCCGAGGATTACGGCGGCCGCGGCCAGTTCGCAGAACACTTCGACGCGCGTCCAGGGAATCTGCAGCCGGGGACGTTGTCTCCCCCCCGTGCTCCACTTCCCTTCGCGTAAAATCTGTTCTTCCATAAGACCACCCAAAGCCGGCAACGCCCAAGCGTCATCCTGCTGTGGCGCCATTGCCGGGTACATCAGGTCCCATATGGCGGCCCACCGCAAGAGATGCGGTCGATTCTACACTTCGTGCGGCGTCTTGAAAACAGATTCGTTTTTTCATCCAATCCTGTCAAAACATCAAGCCCATTTGCGGAAGGTCGCCGCGGGCCTTTTTGCGACAGGTTCGCCGACGCCGTATTTGACGACTACGAGGCAGGCGGGGAAGTCGCCGCGCTCTCGTGCGGCCGGAGCCGGATCAAGAGGCGGGAGAGAGGGCCGGGCAAAGTCTGATACGTGAAGTCGCAGGAACGGGCCAGATCCAGCACGATCCGGGTTGTACCGGATTTTCTTTGCGAGATGCGGACTCCGGACAAGAGGTCGCCGCCAATGTTGAGCGTCTTTTGAGCTTTCGCCCGTTTCGCTTCTCGCTTATCGATGCCGCTGTGCTTCAGATCGATGTAGATGCGGTCCGGGCGGCGCAGCGTCCCGGTTTCGACGAGGTTTGCCGCATTCAGATCGAATGCCATACGGGCGGAATCGGGGTTGGACGAATAGTACATGGCGGCAACGGAATGGATTCCGGTCTGAATGACTTCGGGAGTCTCCGTTTCCGCACTTTCGACAGCGGCGTTTGATGGCAGATACCCGCGAATCCCGGCGAACCCTGCGGCGATTTTCTGCTCCAGAAGCGGAAACGCGTTCCGTTCGGCGAGGAGGATGCCGGACGGCGTGCCGATCATCATGGCGGCCAGCACGACCATCACCATGGGCATGCTTCTGGCGGGTTGCAGGTTCTTGGGGCTGCCGTAGCCCTGCATATCCATATTACCGGTCATTGTGCGCATGGCCACTTATAAAGCAAATCTTGCACCATCCCGCCCGCAGATCCGGAGAAAACCATACAAATTGGATATTTATAATAAATTCAATAGGATAAGGGACGTGCAATTCCACGCCGCCGACACATTGGAGGCGGCGAATCGAGGGATTTTCGGCACTTTTGCTGATTTTCAGCACATCGGGGTGTTGAAATGCGGCCGCCGGGGATGGCAGGAGGCGGGCGATTCCCGCTTTAGACCCGGAATCCGCCCGATTCCCGCATGTTCCTCGACAATTCCGGTGCGGGCATTTCGGCTGGTTTCAAATCACCCGGAACCACGCCGCATGGAAGCCTCCATTTGACCGGCGGATCGAGGCCTCGCGCTGCGTGGATCCCGGGAATCCCGCAGAGAATCCTTGAAGCCGGGACCGGAGTTTGCTATACACTCCCTGCTGCGGTAAAGGCCAGCGTAGCTCAGTTGGTAGAGCAACTGATTCGTAATCAGTAGGTCCCCGGTTCAAGTCCGGGCGCTGGCTCCATGAAACAAAAGACTTATAAAATCCACAAAAACTCAACATTTTCCTCGGTTCTATGCCGGTTCTATGTGCGCAGGCGTTTTGCAGTTTAAATCCGGCACGTTGCCATCTGCGCAGAACCGATACAGGGTTCTAGAAACCTCACCCGCCCCAAATTCATGTTTTCTGCTATCGGTCATAAGTGGCGGGTTTCCATTTGCACCAGCATCGTGGACTACTTGGCGACCTTCCCTCCGACAGCGGACGGAGATCCCGCTCCGCCACAATAAATCAGCCATACACTGCCATTAGACGAACAGGCGGCCAGCTCTTTCCAATCTCCGGGCCTGGGCGTCCTGCGAGGGCAATCAAGGTTGGACTTCCGGGAGCGATCGGGGTATGGTCGCATATCATATTTGTTATTAAGTGCAGGGTCGGCATTCTTCTGCAAGATCGAGTCGGGGTTCGCCTGTCAGCGCTCGTTCTCGGGCAGTCGCGGACAAGTATCCACCCCGTACCTTCACCTGGGTGGGGTCGAGATCGCCGCTTTTAAATTGAAAAATAGCCTCTCACGAGGGGTGTTCAGGGAAATTAGTCAGGGAGGTGCCGCTGCCGGTCTTGCAGGCGAAGGTCATCTCCGAGAACTATCGAACGCAGACATTACCCAGGTACCTCTAACCCGGATTATTCACGAGAAGTAAGAAACGAAGCCACATTCCTCCGAAATG
>CAZTHE010000061.1:0-13571 GCA_964613495.1 uncultured Acidobacteriota bacterium
ACCCGCGACCAATAGCTTGGAAGGCTATGACTCTGCCAACTGAGTTACTCCCGCTCTTTGCTGCCCGCTTCCGCCTCCGCCGGGCTCCGGCGGGCTTCGGCGGACAAGTCGCCTGAACTGGCTTGCCGGCCGAAGCTTTAGCGAAGGCTGGTGGAGAGGGGAGGATTCGAACCTCCGTAGTCCCGAAGGACGCTGGGTTTACAGCCCAGTGCCATTAACCGCTCGACCACCTCTCCGAAACTCTAAGGCATGGGAACTTTCTGCAAGGCTATGGTCGTCCGCTCAAGTGGAGTCCGGGGAGATTACCGATGAGCCGGAATCGACTCAACTAATTGCACCGATAGATCCGCCGCAGCCGCGTCCCGCAATCCCAATTTCTATTACCGCTTTACGCCCTTCAACACTGGAGCTGGCGAGAGGATTTGAACCCCCGACCCGCTGATTACAAATCAGCTGCTCTACCAGCTGAGCTACGCCAGCATTGACAAAGTTTTTACTCTAGCATGTGCCGGATGAGTGTGCAACCCCAAAATTCATCTTTCGACAACTGTAAAAAGCACTTACCCTCCCCTTCCCGCACCCCCCCGGGGAAAACCGCCGCGCCCGCTCACGGGCCGCAACCCGAGTCCGGGGAGCCCCTTCAGTGACGGAAAATGCTCCCGTGATGGTGCCGGCTGACCACGTCCGGCAGCCTGCGGTCGAAAAAACGGAATTTCGCCAGTCCGAGGCGCTGCAGCAGGAACCTCAGCATCACGCCGACCGTTTTGACCCCGTAAACGGTGCTCACCGTGAAATTGACGCTGGAGGCTTCGGGAAAATACCGCGCCTGCACGGGAATCTCGGCGATCCGGAACCCCATGTATACGGCCTGGGCGATCATCTGGGAATCGAAAACAAAATCGTCGGAATTCAGCAGGAAGGGCGCCGTCGTCAGCAGTTTCCGGCTGTAGGCGCGGAATCCGCTGTGGCAGTCCGTGAGCCGCGTCCCGTACAGCACGTTTTCGGCCGTTGTCAGGATCCGGTTGGCCGCGTACTTCCAGCGGGGCATGCCGCCTTTCAGAGCCCCCCCATTCAGGATGCGCGACCCCATCACCATGTCCGCGTCGCCGGCGAGGATGGGCGCCACGAGCTCGGGCACCAGCCTCGAATCGTATTGATGGTCCGGGTGCAGCATCACCACTACGTCCGCGCCGGCCTTGAGCGCTTCGAGGTAGCAGGTCTTCTGATTGCCGCCATATCCCCTGTTCTGGATATGAATGACGACGCTCAGGCCGAGAGCGCGGGCGATCTCGACGGTCTGGTCCTGGCTGACGTCGTCGACGAGAATGATTTTATGGATCTTCTCCCTGGGAATGTCGGCGTAGGTCTTTTCCAGCGTCTGCGCGGCGTTGTAGGCGGGCAGAACGATCACGATACGAGCCTCTGAATCCATAACCGTGCCTGAATCCGATTGACTCATGAAACTTCCCTGCCCGGGAGGATGGATAAATGTAGATTCCAGATTCCAGATTCCAGATTCAGGGAATCGGGGAAGCGCCGGGATCGGGGGAAGCGCCGGGCCTCCGGTCTCCCGGAGGCCTCCACTCCCTATTCTGCTCCCGAATTCACCAGATACTTCGCGGCCGCAGTCTCGAAGGAGGCAGGGGCCGGCGCGCCCTTCTTCAACTGCCGTAGCACTTCCAGGTCCGATTTCCAGGCGATGTCTCCGGGGGCCAGCAGGCAGCGGGCTCCCGGTTCATGGGACGGGCAGAACCGCTTATCCTTTATAAAGTAGAAATCGTCGCTTGCTTCCGTCGCATATGGACGCATCAGCGGCGGAATGTCGTCGGGGCGGAACCAGAGCTTGATTTCCCGTTCCGCCTCTTCGTCTGTCGCGGAGGCGTGGATCAGGTTGTCCATCCGCTCGCTGACCGTCTTGCCGTCCGGATCCGTCAACGGCACGAGGGTGCCCAGCGCCCGGATGCACCCCGGCCTGTCTTTCCGGGCGACATGCGGATTTGTCGGGCCGGCGATTTCCCGGATCTTCTTCACGGCGTTCGGCCCCTGATACACGATGGCGATCACCCGCCGCTTCCAGGGCTCGTCCGGGTAGTGGAGGTCGCCCATGATGTATTCCAGCAGCGACGGGAAGAACAGTTTTCCCTTATGCTCCGCGTAGTGCTCTTCGGCGAGCATCCGGCTGACGTGCACGATCTTGGTCGCGGAAAAGTGCAGGCCGGTGTGAAACTCCGACAGCTGGGAAAGCAGGTAGCCGGTCAGCGAATTCTTCAGCGCATCGGGTTTGATAAGTACAAGTGTCTGTTCCAGTTTATCCATAAAACCTTCCTTTTCATAATAGGGCGCCACATTATGGCATAATTTTTCCCCCGACCCGCCCGAAAATTTGCCCCGGATCCATCGATTATGGACCGCCCCCCGGAATCCGGAATCTGGAATCAATTTATGTGCATGCATTGCATTTGACCTGATCCATCAAACGATCCTATAATTTAGGAGTAAGTTGGTTTTGTGGGGGTGAACTGGATTCGACGGGGGTCAAGAGGCGGTGGAGGCGTGCCGAGTTGTCCGCGACTCGTAAATATCGTGGAACCTAAAAATAACTGCTGATAACACACAGTTAGCTCTGGCTGCTTAGCAGCCGGCGTCCCGCCGCTCTTTCCTGCGAGGGCGGGCCGGGGCGTCACACAGCAGGATAGGCCGGGTCCGCTCCCCGTGATTCCGGCCGAAACTCAGGGGATAGCGGGCGCGCGCTCCTGCCGGTTCGTACGTTGCGCTCGCGAAACTTAACGGACCGGATACGCACGTAGTCTTTGCCAGCTGAAGTCCTTCGGACGCGGGTTCGATTCCCGCCACCTCCACCAGCCTTCGCTAAAGCTTCGGCTGGCAAGCCGTAGTTTGAAAGAAGGCCTTGTCCGCCGTAGCTTCAGCGAAGGTGGACGACACCCCACGAACTTATCTTCTCCCACTTTTTTTGGCTCAATTTTGCCTTGCTTCATTAGACATTCCGGGGTCCGGCACAGATCCAAATAGACCTCAAAAAAATGAAATACGTCTACTTGCTCCAAAGCCTCTCCGATCCCAAACAACGCTACATTGGGTTGACGGGAAATCTCCAGCAGAGATTGGCCACTCACAATGAAGGCGGATCTCTTCATACTTCCATGTTTTCTCCCTGGCGCATTGTGACGGCCATTCGCTTCGACGAAGACCGACGCGCGGTGCTCTTCGAACGATACCTGAAATCCGGATCCGGCCGTGCGTTTGCCAACAAGCATCTCTGGTAACCCCAGCCTTCGCCAAGGCTACGGCTGGCAAGCCGTAGTTTGAAAGAAGGCCTTGTCCGCCGTAGTCCGCCGTAGCTTCAGCGAAGGTGGACGAAGGTGGCTTGTCCGCCGTAGCTTCAGCGAAGGTGGATGACACCCCATGAGCTTGTCTTCCCTTTTTGGGGGGGCTCAACTCGCTCCTGCAACATTAGACATTCCGAAGCATCGCTCACCCGGAACAACGATATTTCGGCCCAACAAGAGCCGGCTTGCGTCCGAGCCGCAATTGGGGAAAATAGTCGGGAGAACCAAACAGGGGAACGGGGAGCTTATGACTCTGGCCATAGCGGCCGTTGTGCTGGGTTTCGCGCTTCTGGCATGGAGCGCCGGCCGATTTGTCGAAGGATCGGCTTCCGCCGCACGGCATTTCGGCGTGCCGCCGCTTCTGATCGGCATGGTAATCGTCGGGTTCGGCACATCCACGCCGGAGATGGTGGTTTCGGCGCTGGCCGCTTCGCAGAACAACCCGGGCATTGCCCTGGGCAACGCCTACGGCTCCAACATCACCAACATCGCCCTGATCCTGGGCCTCACGGCGCTGATCAGTCCGGTCGCGGTCCATTCGCAGGCGCTGCGCAAGGAGCTCCCGGTGCTCACGGCGGTGACAGCCCTCGCGGCATGGCTGCTCCGGGACGGCCGGATCACGCGGTTCGATGCACTGGTGCTGCTTGCCGTATTCGCCGGCCTGTTGGTCTGGGCCATCCGGCAGGGATTGCGGGAAAAAGGGGATGCGCTCGGGAGCGCGACGGAACAGGAGTTGGAGGTCCGCGCCATGCCGATCCGCCGCGCCCTGCTCTGGCTGGTGGTCGGACTGTTGTCCCTGATGGCCAGTTCCCGCATCCTGCTCTGGGGCGTGGTGGAAATCGCGCGCGGCTTCGGGATCAGCGACCTGATCATCGGCCTGACCATCGTCGCGGCAGGCACCTCGCTGCCGGAACTGGCCTCGTCGGTGATCGCCGCCCGCAAGGGGGAGCACGATATCGCCCTGGGCAACGTCCTGGGCTCCAACCTGTTCAACACCCTGGCGGTGGTGGGCATCGCCGGCGCGATTCGCCCGATAGCCGTCGGCATGGAGATCTTCAACCGGGACATGCTGGTGACGGCGGCGCTGACCCTGTCGCTGTTCGCCGTCGGCTACGGTTTCCGCGGGCCGGGGCGGATCAACCGCATCGAAGGATCGTTGCTGCTGGCCTGCTACATAGCCTACACGGCCTTCCTGGTCGCCACGGCACTCGGCTGACAGACATGCGGCCGACGGCGATTCCGGGCCCGGACTCCCGGGATGCGCAGGCCGTTCGGCGTCAGCGTGTCCGCGGCGCAGCGCCTTCCGCACCGAACCCGGAATGACGGATCGCTTCTTCCACCGACAGGTTTTCAAGGCAGGTGTGGAGATCCGCGCCGGAAGCGCACCCGGCGCAGCCCCTGGCATCCCGGAGGACCGTCACTCGAGGACCCAGCGGCGCCCAGTGCTCGGGCAGGGTGGGACCGAAAAGCACGACGCACGGGACGTCGAGCGCGGCGGCCAGGTGGGCGACGCCGGCATCGTTTCCGATGAATCCGCGGCATCGGGCCAGGACGGCCGCAAGCAGCGGCAGAGACATGGAATCAAAAAGAATGGAACCGCTCCCGGACGTCGCCGCCAGGACTTCCGCCCCCAGGCCGCGCTCGGCGTCCCCTTCGACGACCAGGATCTTGAGTCGCTTCTCGAGCGCCAGACGCCGCGCCAGCTGCGCGAACCGCGAAACCGGCCAGCGCTTGACCGCCGAGCCGGCGCCGGGATGCAGGGCGACCAAGCGCGGCCGGCCGTTCCACCCGTGTTCCGCAAGCCACCGGTCTCCCGTCTCCCGAAGCTCCGGCTCGAGTATCACGGGCGCGCGCGGCACTTCCGGAACGGGGCCGGTGAGGGATTCCAGCGAGTCCAGAAACACACGGGCGGCGTGCCGGCGCTCCCCGGGACGCGGTTTCCAGGCGGCGACGGTCACCCCGGCGTGCAGGGCCCGGAAATTCGCCTCGAACTGCGCGTTTCCCGCGCCCGTCCACGAAACGATCCGGTCGAACGACTTCCAGAATGCCGCATCCGAATCCGGCAGCGCGCCGTGACTAAAGAGCCGGGGCAGCGGCAGCGAGGCGATCGAGAGGATGCGGTGTGCATATCCCGACACCACGGGCACGAGATGATCGGCGTTCCCGGCGAACGTGATCCGGGCGGAGGGCATCCGGCTGCGGAGGCAGGCGGCGGCCGGGAGAGAAAGAATGACGTCTCCCAGGCCGCCGGGGTGAACGAGAAGGATTTCCACTATTCGATGATCATGGAACCGGCGCTGTTGAGGTTGGCGATGCTCACCTGCGCCGCGACTCTTTCCGCGATCTGCGTGAAGGCCTGAGCCATGGGCGATTCCGGCTGCGCCGCGACGATCGGTTTGCCCGCGTCCCCGGCCTCGCGCAGCGTCATATCGAGCGGCACTTCGCCCAGGAAGGGGACATCGTAGCGGGCCGCCGTCGCGGCCCCACCGCCGTGGCTGAAAATCGCCGTCCGCTCGTTGCAGTGCGGGCACTGGAAATACGACATGTTTTCGACGATTCCCAGGATTTCGACCCGGACCTCGCGGAACATCAGGATGGCCTTGCGGGCATCCTGCAGGGCTGCGTCCTGCGGCGTGCTCACGATTACGGCTCCCATCAGGGGCACCGTCTGCGTCAGGCTGAGCTGCACGTCTCCCGTTCCCGGAGGGAGGTCGACCAGCAGATAATCCAGTTCCCCCCAGTCCACCTGGTGCAGGAACTGCTGAATGACGCTGTGCAGCATCGGTCCCCGCCAGATCAGGGGCGTGTCGTCGCCCGTCAGGAAGCCCATCGACATGACGCGCACGCCGTAATTGGAAAGGGTCTGGATGCGGTCGCCGACCGCGTGAGGCCGGCCCTCGATCCCCATCATCAGCGGGACGTTCGGCCCGTAGATGTCCGCGTCCAGCAACCCGACCGACGCGCCTGTTTGCGCCAGCGCCACCGCCAGGTTCACCGTGACGGTGCTCTTGCCCACGCCGCCTTTGCCGCTGCCCACGGCCACGATGTTCTTGACGCCGGGGATGCCCTGTTTCCCGGCCGGTGCCGAACCGCGCGTCACCGCGGACGTCATCCGGATCCGCACGTCCCGGACGCCGGGCACGCCCGCTACGGCTTCCCGCGCCCATTGCTCCATCTCCTTCCGGACGGGGCACGCGGGGGTCGTCAGCTCGATGGTAAACGACACGACGCCGTCCCGGATCTCCAGGTCCTTGATGAAATTCAGTGTGACGATGTCCTTGTTCAGGTCCGGGTCCTTCACCGTTCGAAGCGCGGCGAGAACCGCCTGTTCCATTTTCTTACTATCATCCGCCATATCGGAACCCCTAAGCCTATTTTCGAAAGAAGGAAATAATCAGAGTGAGCACGACACTCAGAAGGATGCATGTAGTCAGGGGAAAGTAAAAGGAAAAGTTGCCGCGGCGCACCCGGATGTCTCCGGGCAGCCTCCCCAGGTGCAGAGAGGAGAAGAATTGCGTATAGGTCAGCAATACGCCCGCTGCCACGAAAACAATCCCCAGAATGATCAGAAGCCGTCCCAGGTTCATATATCAAGTGTAGTGGATAGGCCGGAGTAAAAGCAGCCGGCAGTCAGTAGTCGGTAGTCGGCAGTGAAAAGCCCGAAATCATCCGCCGCCACTGTGATAATATAATAGATTATCCTCAGTAACTGCCGACTGCCGACTGCCGACTGCCGACTGCCGACTGCCGACTGCCGACTACACCAGACCGGCCATCGCGTCTCCGATGTCCGCGGGGCTCAGGACCACATGAATGCCGCACTGCCGCATGACTTCGATCTTCTCGGCGGCCGTCCCCTTGCCCCCGGAGATGATGGCACCCGCATGGCCCATGCGCCGTCCCGGGGGCGCCGTGCGTCCCGCGATGAATCCCACTACCGGCTTCTTCATGTTCTCTTTGACGTATTTCGCCGCCTCTTCCTCGGCCGTGCCGCCGATTTCGCCCACCATGACGACGGCCGTGGTCTCGGGGTCCCGGTTGAACAGGGTCAGCGCATCGATGAAATTCGTGCCGATGACCGGGTCCCCGCCGATGCCGATGCATGTGGATTGCCCGATGTTCAGGCCCGACAGTTGATGCACGGCCTCATAGGTCAGGGTGCCGCTGCGCGACACGACGCCCACATTCCCTTCCTTGAACACCTGGCCCGGCATGATCCCGATCTTGCACTTCCCGGGAGAAATGATGCCCGGACAGTTGGGCCCGATCAGGCGGCTGTCGGAGCGCGAGACGAGCGTCATCACGCGAACCATGTCGAGAGTCGGAATGCCTTCGGTGATGCAGACGATCAGCGGGACGCCCGCGGCGACGGACTCCATGATGGCATCGGCGGCAAACGCGGGCGGAACGAAGATCATGCTTGCGTTGACGCCTTCCTTCTCCACCGCCTCTTCGACCGTGTTGAAAACCGGGATGCCCTCGTGCCGGGTCCCGCCTTTGCCGGGACTGGTGCCCGCCACCACCTGCGTGCCGTAAGCCCGGCACTGCTGCGCGTGGAAAGAACCTTCCCTGCCCGTAATGCCCTGAACTGCCAAACGCGTGTTTTTATCAACCAAGATAGCCAACGGAATCCTCCTTACCCGGCAAGTGCAACGACTTTTTCTGCAGCATCCTTCATCCCCTCCGCAACCGTGAAACGGAGTCCCGAGTTTCGGAGAATTTGCTGTCCTTGTTCGACATTGGTGCCCTCGAGGCGCACGACAACGGGGATGGAAATCCCGATCGACCGTGCGGCTTCCACGACGCCGTTGGCCACGACGTCGCACCGGACGATCCCGCCGAAGATATTGATCAGGACCGCCTTGACGTTGCCGTCGCCCAGAAGGATCTTGAATGCGTTCCGGACCTGATCGACCGTAGCCCCGCCGCCGACGTCAAGAAAGTTCGCCGGATTCCCTCCCGCGAGTTTGATGATGTCCATGGTCGCCATGGCCAGGCCGGCGCCGTTGACCATGCAGCCGATGTTGCCGTCCAGGTGGATGTAATTGATGCCGCAGCGCGACGCCTCGATTTCGAGGACGTCTTCCTCGTAGAAGTCGCGCAGCGCCAGCAGATCCTTGTGCCGGTACAGGGCGTTGTCGTCGAAATTCACCTTGGCGTCCAGGGCGTAAAGTTTGTTCGTCTCGGTAAGCAAAAACGGATTGACCTCGACCAGCGAGGCGTCCACGGCTTCGAACGCGCGGTAGAGCGCCGCGATGGCCTGGGTGGCCGGGCCGAGGAGTTCGCCCGTCAACCCCAGGCGGAAGGCCAGTTTCCGCAGCGCAAAAGGCTGCAGGCCGACGCTCGGGTCGACGAATTCCTTGAAAATCAGGTGCGGCGTCTCGGCCGCCACCTTTTCGATTTCCATGCCGCCCGCCGGAGACGCCATGATGACGGGGCGCTTCGTCCCCCGGTCGACGACGATCCCCAGGTAGAATTCCTTCTTGATCGGAAGCCCTTCCTCGATCAGCACCCGCCGTACCTTGCGGCCCTCGGGCCCGGTCTGGTGCGTGACGAGGGTCATGCCGAGGATCTGGCCGGCGATCTGCTCGGCTTCCGCCGGCGTGGACGCGAGCTTGACTCCGCCACCCTTGCCGCGTCCCCCTGCGTGGATCTGCGCCTTGACGACCACGGTCCCGCCAAGGCGAGAGGCGATCTCATACGCCTCAAACGGGTTCGTCGCGACTTCCCCGCGGGGGATCGGCACGCCAAACTTCGCCATCAGCTGTTTCGCTTGAAACTCATGAATTTTCACGATGATTTCCTGTTCCCGGAAAGCCTCCCTACGGGTTTTTCGGGTTCGATTGCGTGTGTGAAGAATGGTCTGAAACGGTAGGGCGTCTCAGGCGAACCGATTATTCTAGTGCTAACAACCAGAGGGTTCAAATAAAAACACGATGCGGCTGTGTGAGAGTGATCCGTCCGGGAGCTTTTTGCGCGCTGGAAACCCGCACCGGCGGCAAAGCGCCACGGCGCCGCTATGGGACTCCGGCGCCCGACAACCTGCGAATGGATTTTTCCCGGCAGAACAGATCTTCCGGCCCGGAGTGGTAATACGTATTAAACAGTTGATTTTAAATGAATTGTAGCTTGGTAGCGCTACAGGGAATCGAACCCTGGTTTGATGGCTGAGAACCACCCGTCCTAGCCCCTAGACGATAGCGCCACTTCCGGCAAGCATAGTAGCAAACACCCGGAATGGCGTCAACGATCAGATAAAGAAGATGCGAGATCCGAGATGCGAGATCCGAGATCGAAGGCACGGCAACACCGGCGGGGGCTGGAGATGCCGGCATGCGAAGTTACGATTTCCCCGCCGGAACGCGTATAATTGTGCCGTGAGTCAGGCAATGGGGGCAAGAAGGTGGGGACTAAAAGAATAGTACTGGCGTCTCCGCGTGGATTCTGCGCGGGCGTCGTGCGGGCCATCGACACGGTGAACCTGGCGCTGGAAGTCTATGGCCAGCCGATCTACGTGAGACGCGAGATCGTGCACAACAAGTTCGTCGTGAACGAGCTCCGGCGGAAGGGCATCATCTTCGTCAACGAGATCGACGAGGTGCCGGTCGCGGGAAGGGTCGTCTTCAGCGCGCACGGGGTGGCTCCGGGCATCGTCGCGCACGCTGACGGCCGCCGCCTCCGCGTCATCGATGCCACGTGCCCGCTGGTGACCAAAGTCCACCGCGAAGCGGTCAAATATGCGGGCCTGGGATATACCATCATCCTGATCGGGCACCAGGACCACGACGAGGTGATCGGGACCCTGGGCGAGGCGCCGGGATCCATCCTCGTCCTCGATCCCGAGGAAGAAGCGCGAAACCTGAAGGTCCCGGATCCGGCGAAAGTGGTTTATCTCACGCAGACCACCCTGAGCCTGAACGACACGCGCCACATCGTCGAACGGCTGCGACGGCGGTTTCCCCTCATAACGGCCCCCGCCTCCGAGGATATCTGCTACGCGACGCAGAACCGCCAGAGCGCCGTCCTGGAGCTGGCCCGGAAAGCGGACCTGATCCTGGTCGTCGGGTCGGCAAACAGCTCCAACTCCTGCCGCCTGGTGGAGGTCGCCCAGGGAGCCGGGGCTCCGGCCCATCTCATCGACGACATCGAAAACATCCGGCCGGAGTGGCTGCGCGGCGTAGAGCGCATCGGGCTGACGGCGGGCGCGTCCGCTCCCGAAGAACTGGTCGAAAGGGTCGTGAACTACCTCAAGACGCTGGGGTATCCCGATACGGAAACGACCGGCGGGATCGTGGAAAATGTCCAGTTCTCCCTCCCCGCGGAGCTTGCGGGAGCCGCGCGGGGGGCCGGCCGATCCTCCCCGGCTTGAAGACCGCGTCCGGTAAATGGCGACTAATGTTGGAAAACCCCGCGCACTTGGGCTATATTTCATTATTTATATTTCACCGGCTCGGGAATTGACTTACCATTGGGGGGCGCGAATCCGCGGGAACACGCGGTACGCCATCGGGGAGCGGGCAAGCTAATGGCCGAGGAGTTCACGTTTGTCACAGGGGCGACGGGCTTCATTGGAAGCCATGTCGTGCGCCAGCTCCTGGAGCGGGGCGATCGCGTCCGCATCCTCGCCCGCAATTCCAGCCGGAAATCGAACGTCGAATCCCTCGGCTGCGAGATCGCCATCGGAGACATCAAGGACCTGAATTCCCTGCTCCGCTGCGTTCAGGGCGCCCGCGTCGTCTATCACGTGGCCGCCGATTACCGGCTCTGGGCCAGAAATCCGCAGGACATCTACGACAACAACGTCGGGGGCACCCGCAACCTCCTGTCCGCATGCTGCGAGGCGAGGGTGGAGAAGGTCGTCTACACCAGTTCGGTGGGAACCATCGGCCTGCGAAGGGACGGAACGCCGGCGGACGAAGACACCCCAGTCGCGCTGGACGATATGATCGGGCACTACAAACGCTCCAAGTTCATGGCGGAACAGGTCGCAAAAGAGTTCGCCGAATCCGGACTTCCGGTGACGATCGTCAATCCCACGACGCCGGTCGGGCCCGGGGACCTGAAACCGACCCCCACGGGAAAAATCATCCAGGAAACGATCCGGGGCCACATGGGCGCCTACGTCGAGACCGGGCTGAACCTGGTGGGAGTGGAGGATGTCGCCCGGGGGCACCTGCTGGCGGAAGCGAAAGGGCGCATCGGAGAACGCTACATCCTGGGCGGGGAAAACTGGGAACTCGCGGATATCGTGGCGGCCGTCCTGCGGATGTGCGGCAAGCAGAAGCGCCCCGTGCGGATCCCGTGGACGCTGGCGCTGGTGGCCGGCACGGTGGAAAATTTCGTGATCGGGACGCTGCTCCGGCAGGAGCCGAACATCCCCATCGAGGGGGTCTACATGTCCCGGTATAAAATGTTCGTCAGCAGCGGAAAGGCGCAAAAGGAGCTGGGATATGATCCGGGCCCCGCGGAAAAGCCGTTGCATGAGGCCGTGGAGTACTTCCGCAACGAATGGCAGCCGGATTCGGCGCAGGACCGAATCTCCAATTTGCGCGCGACGATATTATGGCCCTGACGGTGAAGGAACAACAGGCGGTCGATTCGGGAGCGGAAACGGCGAGCGCCGGCAACGGCGGGCGGATGCGGGCCGCAGTCTACCGGGGTCCTTCCCTCGTCGCGGTGGAGAGCGTCCCCGTGCCGCAAATCGCGGAAGGGGAAATCCTCGTCCGCGTCCATGCCTGCGGCGTCTGCGGGACCGATCTCAAGAAGATCGAGTATGGGCTGGTCCCGCCCCCGCGGATTTTCGGGCATGAATTTGCGGGCGTCGTGGTCGAGACGGGCCGCGGGGTCCGCCGGTTCCGCGTGGGGGACCGCGTCGCGGCGCACCATCACATCCCCTGCGGAACGTGCTTCTACTGCCGGAAGAAGCTGTTCTCGCAGTGCGACTTCTACCTGCGCACCGGCACGACGGCCGGGTTCGAACCCGCCGGCGGAGGATTCGCCGAGTATGTCCGGGTCATGGACTGGATCGTCGAAAGGGGAACCGTCCGGATCCCCGGGGACGTGAGCTTCGAGGAGGCGAGTTTCCTCGAACCGCTCAACACCTGCCTCAAGGCGCTGGAGACGGCGGCGCTCGAACCCGGGGAGGTCGTGGTCGTTTACGGGCAGGGCCCGATCGGCCTGATGATGATGCAGGCCGCCGTTTGTGAGGGAGCGAGAGTCGTCGGATTGGACTTTATGGAAACCAGGCTGGCGGTCTCCCGGGAACTGGGTGCGGAAATCGCCCTGCACCCGGAAAAGGATGATGTCCGGGACGCGGTCGCCGGCCTGACGGAAGGACGGGGAGCCGACCTGGCGATTGTCGCGGCGGCCAATCCCCGCGCCATCGAAGAAGCACAGAAGATTGTCCGGAGGGGTGGACGGGTTCTTCTCTTTGCGCAGACGGTCCGGGGAGAGACGGTCCCGGTCGACGTGTCCTGCATCTGCGTGGAAGAGAAGAAACTCATCGGCAGCTACAGCGCCTCGGTCGAGCTTCAGGAAAAGGCGGCGGACCTGATATTCCGGAGGAAAATCGACGTAGCCAGACTCGTCAGCCACCGATTCGCACTGGAACGGCTCTTGGAAGGAATCCACCTGGCGTCCCACCCTTCCGGGCATTCGTTAAAGGTCGTAATACAGCCATGAGAGAACTGATTCAGGGTACCCGAGAAAAAATGACCGCGGCCGTCCTGTACGGGAAGCGGGACGTGCGCATCGAGCAGGTCCCGGTTCCGCGCATCGAGCCCGGCGAAGTATTGGTCCGGATCAAGGCGGCGTTGACGTGCGGGACGGACCTGAAGGTGTACCGCCAGGGATTCCACGCGCGCATGATCGTGCCCCCCTCCGTGTTCGGGCACGAGCTTGCGGGAGTCGTCGAGGAAGTCGGCGAGGGTGTCGAGAGTTTCGCCCCGGGGATGCGCGTGGTGGCGGCGAACTCCGGCCCCTGCAACAAATGCTTCTTCTGTGAACGGCACCTCGCGAACCTCTGCGAAAACCTCCAGTTCATCAACGGCGCCTATGCGGAGTTCATCAGGATCCCCGAGTCCATCGTGCGGCAGAACCTCCTGATCCTGCCGGACGCCGTCGGCTTCCACGAGGCTGCCATGGTCGAGCCGCTCGCCTGCGTGCTCCGCGCGGTCGAAAAAACGGGCATCGAGGAGGGGGACACCGTCGTCGTGATCGGCATGG
>CAZTHE010000061.1:13581-24383 GCA_964613495.1 uncultured Acidobacteriota bacterium
CGATCGGGCTGATGTTCATCCAGACGCTCAAGTCGATGGGGGTCCGGGTGGTGGCGCTCGGCAACCGCAATTCCCAGTTGATCCAGGCGGAAGCCATGGGTGCGGACCATGTCGTGGATTCCACGCACTCCAACGTCGTCGAGCAGGTGCGCAAGTTCACCAGCGGCCGGCGCGGCGCCGATGTGGTCATCGAGGCGGTGGGATTGAAGGAGACCTGGCAGCAGGCCCTGGGCATGGTGCGCCGCGGCGGGACCATCAACCTCTTCGGGGGATGCCCCTCGGGAACGAACATCCCCCTGGACAGCACGCTGATTCATTACTCCGAAATCACCATCAAGGCGAATTTCCATCACACGCCGCGTCACATCCGGGAAGCCCTGGACGCCATCCACCGGGGCAGGTTGAATGCCAGGAGTCTCATCACCGGCGAAGAACGGCTGAGCTCGCTGGGGAGCGTCCTGGAACGGCTGCTGCATCGGAACGGGGACCTGAAAATCGCCATCATCCCCTGATCCCTTCCCGGCGATTTTACCGGACTCACGGAGACCCGCATGGAACCGGAACTGAGCGCGTCCTACAGATCCGCAGAAGCCGTGGCGCGCGGCCGCAGCAACTTCTACTATTCCTTCGTGGTCCTCCCCGCGGAAAAGCGGCGCGCCTTCTGCGCCGTCTACGCCTTCATGCGCACCTGCGACGACATCTCCGACGGCGACGCCAGCCCGGAAGCCAAAAAGGCAGGACTGCGCCGCTGGCGCGACGCGCTGGTCGCCGCCTTCGACGGGCACGCGCAGGAAGACCCCATTCTCCCGGCGTTCCGCGACACCGTGCGCCGGTATGCCATTCCCGCCGACTATTTCCATTGGATTCTCGACGGCGCCGAAATGGACCTCGACATCCGCCGCTACGAGACCTTCGAAGACCTCTACCAGTACTGTTTCCGCGTGGCCTCCGCCGTGGGCCTCGTGTGCCTCCGGATTTTCGGGGCTTCCGACGCGCGCGCCCCGAAGCTGGCGGAACAGTGCGGCGTCGCGTTCCAGCTGACGAACATCCTGCGGGACGTGAAGGAGGACGCCGCCAGCGGGCGCATCTACCTGCCGGCCGAGGATCTCCGGAAATTCGGGTGCACCGAAGCGGAGATTCGGCACGGGGTGGCGAGTCCGCAGTTCCGGGAATTGATGCGGTTCGAGGCCTCCCGGGCCCGGGCGTACTACGCGGAGGCACACCGCCTGCTCCCGCTGGTGGAGCGCTGCAGCCGGCCCGCCCTGTGGGCCATGATACGGATCTACGAACGCATCCTCGACAGGATCGAGCAGCGGCAGTTCGACGTCTTCCGCAATCGGGTGCGCCTGACCGCGGCCGAAAAAGCCTCGATCGCGCTCAGGGCGCTCGGCATGCGTTTTTTCGGCAGACCGGGATTGGGATCGCGCGATGCATGAGAATATCCGAAGCCGGGAAACGGCGGATTCACAGGACGGGCCCGGAGCGGGTCGCGGGAGCGGGGAGAATCGGATCGTGGGCGAAGAGCCTGGCGCAGCGTCCGCTCTCCGGCGCCCGTACGGCAGGGGCGGGGCCGCGCCGGCCGGGGAGGCCGCCATGGGTGTCCCGGCGCACCGGGTGCGCGAGGCCCTGTCCCGCGCCACGGACTGCCTGACGTCCCAGCAGGACCCCACGGGGTTCTGGTGCGCGGAACTGGAGGGGGATTCCATTCTCCAGAGCGAATACATCCTGCTGCAATTCATCGTCGAGCAGGAGGACGACCCGCGCCTCCCCAAGATCGCCAACTACCTCCGCATGCAGCAGCGCGCGTCCGACGGCGCCTGGGTGCAGTATCCCGGAGGCAAGCCGGATATCAGCGCGACCGTCAAGGCCTATTTCGCGCTCAAACTGATGGGCGACGGCATCGACGCGCCGCACATGAAAAAAGCCCGAGACCTGATCCTGTCGCTGGGCGGCGCCGAACAGTGCAACACGTATTCCAAATTCTACCTGGCCGCCCTCGGCCAGATGCACTACGACTCCGTGCCGATCATCCCGCCGGAGCTGGTGCTTCTGCCCAAATGGTTTTACTTTCACCTGGACAAGGTGTCGGCCTGGTCCCGGACCATGATCATGCCCCTGGCGGTCATCTCGAGCTACCGGCCCGTCCGCCAGCTTCCGGCGCCGCGCAGCATCATGGAGCTGTACGCCAGCCACGATTACGTGCACCGCCCCTTCATCGAGTTCGACAAGCAGTTGTTGAGCTGGAAAAACCTGTTCCTTGCAGCCGACCGGGGACTCAAGCTGCTGGAAAAGACCAAGCTGAAACCGTTGCGCCGCGGCGCCCTGCAGAAGATAGAAGAGTGGATCCTCAAACGCACCGACGGCCGGCGCTCCGACGGCCTGGGCGCCATCTTCCCCCCGATGGTCTACATCATCATCGCGCTCCGCTGCCTCGGCTATTCGATGGACCATCCGAGGGTCCGCGAGGCCGTGCACCAGCTCGACCGGCTGATGATCGAGGACGAAGACACGATCCGCATCCAGCCCTGCTTCTCCCCGATCTGGGATACGGGGATCGCCGCCTACGCGCTCTGCGAGGCGGGATTCAACCGGGAACAGGCGTCCATGCGGCAGGCCGTGAACTGGCTCCTGGAAAAGGAATGCCGCCATCCGGGAGACTGGGCCGCCAATATCCAGAGGCCGGTGGAGCCCACCGGCTGGTACTTCGAATTCAACAATTCCTATTACCCCGACGTGGACGACACGGCCATGGTCACCATGGCGCTGATGCGCTCGGGATGCGAGGAGGGGAAGCGCCCCTCCGAACGCGGCATCCAGTGGATTCTCGCGATGCAGAACGAGGACGGGGGATGGGCCGCATTCGACCGGACGATCAACCGCCCGATCCTGGAACACATCCCGTTCGCAGACCACAACGCCATCCAGGACCCTTCCTGCCCCGACATCACGGGGCGCACCCTCGAATGCCTCGGGCACTCCGGATTCCGCCCCGACCATCCCGCCGTCCAGAAAGCCCTGCACTTCCTCGAATTCGAGCAGGAGCCCGAGGGCTGCTGGTTCGGCCGGTGGGGGATCAACTACATCTACGGGACCTGGCAGGTCGTCTGCGGGCTCAGAACCGTCGGCGCGGACATGAACCAGCCCTGGATCCGGAAGGCCGGCGAATGGCTGCGCGGCGTCCAGAAGGAGGACGGCTCCTTCGGCGAATCCGCCGACACGTACGAAGACCCTTCGCTCAAGGGCACGGGCCCCTCGACCGCGTCCCAGACCGCCTGGGGCGCCATGGCCCTGATGGCCGCGTACGGCCCGAACGACCCCGGCGTCCTCCGCGGGATCCGATGGCTCCTCGACACGCAACTGCAATCCGGCACCTGGGAAGAACCGTGGTTCACCGGCACGGGCTTCCCGCGCGTGTTCTATCTCAGATACCACCTGTACCGCCTCTACTTCCCGATCATGTGCCTCGGCCGATGGCTGGGGGAAAGCAGTCGGCAGTCGGCAGTCGGCAGTCGGTAGTCGGCAGTCGGTAGTCGGCAGTGAGAACAGCACACGGCATCCGCATCAGGCATATTTTTCATAGAAAATCCCAAAAATTTTAGCTCACAGATAGGCACGGCGATTAGACGCGATTGGGGGGGGCCAATGCCTGCGAGAAACTACAGAGACCTGATCGCGTGGAAGAAAGCCTTCGAACTGACATTGGCTATATATGAGGCTACTGCCGCTTTTCCACATGAAGAAAGGTTTGGCATTACCGCACAGATCAGAAAGGCATGCGTTTCCATCCCGTCCAATATCGCGGAGGGCGAAGGTCGGAGATCTCCAGGTGATTTTCGTCGATTCCTGATGATTGCGCTCGGATCGATGAAAGAAGTAGAAACACAGATCCTGCTCAGTGAGGCTCTTGGATTTCTAAAGCCTTCCAAGGCCGAGAAGTTGCTGGAAATGACATCGGAAGTCGGCCGCTTGTTAAACGGTCTTTTCAATTCATTGGCAACTGCCGAGTAGACTGCCGACTGCCGACTGCCGACTGCTCTCACTGCCGACTGCCGACTGCCGACTGCTCTCACTGCCGACCGCCGACTGCCGACTGCTCTCACTGCCGACTGCTTTTTCCAACTGGACGCTTGTGGCCTCAATACGGTTATGCGAAAATGCAAATCTTTCGAACACCTTGGGGAGCGGGGTTGCAATGAGCGGAAAGATAGCGGTGGGCGTCCTCGGCGCGACGGGGGCCGTGGGACAGAAATTCGTCAAGTTGCTGGCAAACCACCCGTGGTTCGAGGTGACCGAGGTCGCGGCCTCCGAACGGACTTCCGGGAAGCTTTACGGAAACGCCGTTTCCTGGAAGCAGGTAACCCCGATCCCGGACGCCGTGCAATCGCTGGAGGTGAAGCCCTGCGTTCCCGACCTGAAATGCCGCGTCGTTTTCTCCGGGCTGGACGCGAACGTGGCGGGCGGGGTGGAGGACGATTTCGCCCGCGCCGGCTATATCGTGCTCAGCAACTCCAGGAATCACCGCATGGACGAAGACGTGCCGCTGGTCATCCCCGAGGTCAATCCCGAGCACCTGGGGCTGATCGCGACGCAGCGCCGGAACCGGCAATCGACCGGCTTCATCGTCACCAATGCGAACTGCACGACGATGTTCCTGGCCATGGCGCTGGGACCGATGCACCGGGCGTTCACGGTCGAAAAGGTATTCATGGTATCCATGCAGGCGGTGTCGGGCGCCGGCTATCCCGGAGTGCCGTCGCTGGACATCCTCGGCAACGTCATCCCCTACATCGGCGGCGAAGAGGAGAAAGTGGAAATCGAGACGCGCAAGATCCTGGGGACATTCAACGGCCGGTCGATCGATCCGGCGGACTTTCCGGTCAGCGCGCACTGCAACCGCGTCGCCGTCGAGGACGGCCACACGGAATCGGTTTCCGTCAAGCTGGCGAAGAAAACCACGGAGCTCGAGATCGCCGACCTGCTGCGTCATTACTCCGGCCTGCCGCAGCAACTCGGGCTGCCGAGCGCGCCGGAGAAACCGTACCTCGTGATGGATGCGCCGGACCGGCCCCAGCCCCGTTTCGACGTGAACCGCGGCAACGGCATGGCGACCTGCGTGGGCCGCATCCGGCCGTGCCCGATCCTTGATTTCAAATTCACCCTGATGGGCCACAATACCGTGCGCGGGGCCGCCGGTGCCTCCATCCTCAACGCGGAGCTGCTCCGGGCCCAAGGATACCTGGACTAGATCATGATCGTCTGCAAATTCGGCGGCACCTCGGTTCAAGATGCGGAAGCGATGACACGTCTGGCGGACATCATCCGGGCGCGGATGAAGCAGCAGCCCGTGGTCGTCTCGTCCGCCATGGGCAAGACCACCAACCTCCTGCTCGACGTCGCGCACACCGCGGCGAAGGGAAAGCGGCAGGAGGCGCTGGACCTTCTCGCGAAAATCAAGGACCGGCACCTGAAGGAAGCCCAGAAGATGGGCATCGCGGTCGCGGACGACTGGGTCGCCGATACGATCCAGGCCTACTTCAAGGAGATGCGCGACCTGGTCAAGGGGCTGGCGGCGCTCGGGGAACTGACGCCGCGCATCATGGACTCGATGGCCAGCTACGGCGAGCGTTTGTCCACGGCCATCCTGACCCAGGTCCTGGAAAACAACGGGATCCCCGCGCAGCTCATGGACGCGCGCGAGTGCATCGTGACCGACGACAACTATACCCGCGCGGGCATCCTGTTCGCCCAGACCGATCCCGCCGTCGCCGCGCTCCTGCGGCCCGTGATCAAGGCGGGCCGGGTACCGGTGTTCCAGGGGTTCATCGGCCGCACAGTCGACGGGAACACCACCACCATCGGGCGGGGCGGGTCCGATTACACGGCCGCCATCGTGGGGGCCGCGCTGGATGCGGACGACATCCAGATATGGACCGACGTGGACGGCATCATGACCACGGACCCGCGCATGGTCCGGGAAGCCCGCCGCATCCGGACGATCTCCTTCGATGAAGCGGCCGAACTGGCCTACTTCGGCGCCAAGGTGCTGCACCCGGCGACCATCATCCCGGCGGTGCGCAAGAAGATCCCGGTCCACGTCCTCAACAGCAGCAAGCCCGAGCAGGAGGGCACCACCATCATCGACGAGGCCCCGCCCTGCGAAAACCCGGTGAAGGCCATCGCCTTCAAGAGCGGGATCACGGTCGTCAACGTCACGTCCACCCGCATGCTGATGGCCTACGGGTTCCTCAAGAAGATCTTCGAGATCTTCGCCCAGTACAAGGTGCCGGTCGACGTGGTCGCCACGTCGGAAGTCTCCGTCTCGCTCACCGTGGACGAGACCTCGGAGATGTGGGACATCGTCACCGAGCTCAAGAAGATCGGCGAGGTCCGGGTGGAGGGCGCCAAATCGATCGTGTGCTGCGTGGGAGACAACCTGCGCAACATCCCGGGGGTGCTGCACCTGGCATTCGGCGCGCTGCAGGACCTGAAGATTCACATGATCTCCCAGGGAGCTTCCGCCATCAACATCACTTTCGTGATCGACGACGACCGGCTCCCGGAAGCCGTGCGGGGATTGCACGACGCCTTCTTCCAGAAGGTCGATCCCTGCGTCTTCGTGTAGCGGCGCCCGGCGGGCTGCCGCGGGAACAGACATCATCCGCAAGGAGGGACGCCGATGAGAATCGCGCTGCTGGGCTACGGCAAAATGGGCAGGCTCGTGGAAACGATCGCGCTGCGGGAAGGGTGGCAGGTCGACCCGAAGATGGACATCAACGAGAACGCCGAAGGCAGCGGCATCACCGCCGCCGCCATGGAAGGCGTCGATGTCGCCATCGAATTCAGCCAGCCCGAAGCGGTGCTCGGAAACATCGAGGCGGCCGCGCGCGCCGGGGTCAACGTCGTGGTCGGGACCACCGGGTGGTCGGATCGGCGGGCCCGGGTGGAAGAGATCGTGAACGACTCCGGGATCGGCCTGGTGCACGGCGCGAATTTTTCGCTCGGCATGAACCTGTTTTTCGAAATCGTGTCCCACGCCTCGCGCCTCGTCGGCATGCTGCCGCAATACGACGCCTACCTCACGGAAGAGCATCACCGCGCGAAAAAGGACGCTCCTTCGGGAACCGCGCTCAACCTGCTCGACCTCATGCGGCCGCACCTGAGCAACCCGAACCCGGGAATCGCCAGCATCCGCGCCGGTTGGATTCCGGGGACGCACGTGATCGGCTTCGACAGCGAAGCGGACACCATCGTGCTCGAACACCGGGCGCGCAGCCGCCAGGGCTTCGCGGAAGGCGCCATCCTCGCCGCGCGCTGGATCGCGGGAAAGAGGGGAATGTACGATTTCCGCCAGGTATTCCGGGAAATCGTGGGAATAAAATAGATTCCAGATCTCGGATTCCGGATTCCAGATGGCTGATGAATAAGTCTGGAATCTGGAATCTGGAATCTGGAATCATCCATTGGAGTGTGCTATGGGCAATCTTGAAGGGCTAAAAGGCTGCGGGACCGCTTTGATCACGCCGTTTCTGCCGGACGGGAGCCTGGACTCCAAGGCGCTGACCGAACTGGTGCGGTGGCAAATCGACGAAGGGATCCATTTCCTCGTGCCCTGCGGCACGACGGGAGAGAACCCCACCCTGAACCACGACGAAACCCTCTCCGTGGTCGACATCACGGTGAAGACGGCCGCGGGGCGCGCTCCCGTCATCGCCGGCGCCGGCGGGAACGATACCGGCAGGATCATCGCGCTCGTCGCCGAACTCGAAAAACTCGGCGTGGACGGGATCCTGTCCGTCTCCCCCTATTACAACAAGCCGACGCAGGAAGGAATCTACCGGCATTTTCGCGCGATTGCCGAATCCACCGACCTGCCCATCCTCGTGTACAACGTGCCCGGAAGAACCGGATCCAATATCCTTCCAGACACCGTCCTGCGGCTGGCGCAAATCCCGAACATCGCCGGCGTCAAGGAAGCCAGCGGAGACATCTCGCAGATCGGGGAGATCTGCACCAGGGCGCCGGCATCCTTCCGGATCCTTTCGGGGGACGATTCGCTGACCCTGCCCGTCATCGCGCTGGGCGGCCACGGAACCATTTCCGTCGCATCCAACGAGGCCCCCGGAATGATGTCCAAATTCATCGCGGCATGCCTCGACGGAAGATGGGAAGAGGCCCGGGACTGGAACCGCAAGCTCTACCCCCTGATGAAAATCAACTTCGTGGAGACCAGCCCGATCCCCGTCAAGGCGGCCCTCTCCATGATGGGCAAAATCCGGGAGGAGTATCGCCTCCCGCTGGTCCGCATCTCCGAAGGCGCCCGGGCCCGCGTCTCTGCGGTACTTGCCGATTTGGGCTTGATTTGAACATTGGAACGTTACAACGTTTGAATGTTTGAATGTTTGAACGTTGGAACGTTGAAACGGCAGCAGGGTTGGCAGGGTTGAGGAGGAAGGGGTTCAAGGGAAGTGGCGTGAGGTCCATGCAAGCGGCACCGATTTCAGCCGCCTTCTCTTCCCCTTTATCCCATTGCCCCTTTGATCCTTTAATCCTTTGATCCTTTAACCCTTGGATCCTGTTTTTCCTGCAGTGGAGGTCGTGTGGCAGTCGTTCATCCTTTCAAAGGACTCCGCTACAACAAATCGGTCGTAACCGACCTCAACCGCGTGGTTGCGCAACCCTACGACAAAACCACGCCTTCCATGCAGGACGCCTACTGCCGGATTTCTCCCTATAACGTGGTGCGCATCACCCTGAATCCGGAGAAGAGGACGGACCCCGCTACCGCCTATCCGGCGGCCGGCGCGACGTTCCGGCAATGGATCGAACAGGGGGTCCTGGTCCAGGATGCCGGGCCGGCGTTCTACGCCTACGCCCAGGAGTATGCGGTCGACGGCGACGCAAGACTGCAGCGGGGCTTCATCGCCCTGCTGGACCTGGAAAACTCCGAATCCGGCATCGTCCCGCACGAAAACACCCTGACCGAACCGAAACAGGACCGCCTGCGGCTGATACGCAGCCTCGAAGGGAACGAAGACCTGATCTACATGCTGTATGCCGATGATGCGATGGGCATCGACCGCGTCCTGGACCGGAGCCTATCCGGACGCGCCCCCGAGATCGAGGTCACGGACGAGTACGGCGCCATCCACCGGCTCTGGTCCGTCGCGGATGCCGAATCCGTCGTCGAAATACGGGATGGCATGCGTTCCAGGAAGCTCTTCATCGCCGACGGGCATCACCGGTTCGAGACGTCGGTGAACTACATGAATGAGTGCCGGCGGCGGGGATGGGGACCGATCGGCGTTGAATCGTACGACAAACGCATGGTGGCGTGCTTCAACCTGGCCGCCGGGGTGACGATTCTTCCCACGCACCGGCTGATCCGCGACCTCCCCGCCTTCGACGCCGGCGCTTTCCTACGGGCCGCGGCGGAGGATTTCTCCGTCGAGACCGTCCCCTCCGCCGCCGCCCTGTGGGGGAGGATGCGGGAAGGGCGCGCGGGCCACGCAATCGGCTTTTATCCCGCGAAACACCGGCAGTTCTATCTGCTCTCTCTGAAACGGGAATCGCCGGAAAACACGGGATCCGAAGACCTGCTGGACGTCCGCCTGCTCCATTCGCTGCTTCTGGAGCGCGGCCTCGGGATCGACGCAGGCAGGCTGGAAGCCCAGAGCAACATCGATTACGAGCGGGACCGCGATGCCGGCATCCGCCGCGTCGACGCCGGCGAACACCAGGCCGCGTTCTTCCTCAATCCGACCACGGCCGATCAGGTGCAGCGCATCGCTTCGAGCGGCGCGCGCATGCCGCAGAAATCGACCGACTTCTATCCCAAGCTCCTGACCGGGCTGATATTCATGAAGATGAATATCCGGAAATAGACGCCGCCGCCCTCCGGGATTGATCCGCCTGGTCCGGATCTGTCGCGGCCGCCGCCGGCTTCCTCCACGATCGGAGCGACGGTGTTGCCGCCCACGAGCGCGGCCGCCGCCATTCCGGCCAGGATGGCGCAGGGGAAATTCCACGGCGGGATGTCGGCGCCTGGCCCCAGCGGCACTCCGATTCCCTGCTTCCGGGACCGCGTGTCCCCGACCGGACTGCGAGGCGCGGGGACATTTGACGGCCGTGATTCGGTCTCCTATAGTTAGCCTATCAGCATGCGGAGCCGCGCGATGAGCATGGATGCGGAAACCGGACCGGCGCCCCCGTTGCGGACGAAGTGGGCCCGGACCTCCGACCTGTTCCGGCTGACCAAACCGGGGCTGCTCTCCCTGGTACTGTTCACGACGCTGGCCGGATTCTGTACGGCGGCCCGCGGCCCGATCCCGATCCTGCTGCTGCTCGACACCCTGGTCGGCACCGCGTTGATTGCGGGAGGCGCCACGGCGATGAACATGGTCCGGGAGAAAAGGCGGGACGCCCGCATGAGGCGCACGGCCCGGCGCCCGCTGGCGGCAGGACGCCTGTCGTCCGCCCAGGCGCTTGCATTTTCGCTCGTCATGTCGGCGGCCGGGCTCGCCGTCCTCCTGTTCCGGACGAATCCGCTGACGGCGGTGCTCGCCGCACTGGTTTTCGCGTGCTACCTCTTTCTCTATACCCCCCTGAAGACGCGGACGTGGATCAGCACCTTCGTCGGCGCCGTCTCCGGGGCCCTGCCCGTGGTGATGGGGTGGACCGCGGCGGCAGGGAGCGCCCCCTCCGGCGCGTGGATTCTGTTCGCGGTCGTCTTTTTCTGGCAGTTGCCGCATTTCTTCGCCATCGGGTGGATGCACCGCGAGGACTACGCAAACGCGGGATTCCGG
>CAZTHE010000062.1:0-23411 GCA_964613495.1 uncultured Acidobacteriota bacterium
CGAGAGGAGGATTCATGAAAACGATGGATGTAGTCCGTGCCTGGGGACGGATTCTCGCAGGGCGAATGCCTTCCATGTCGGTCGAGATCACCCGGCAGTGCCCGCTGTCGTGCCCCGGCTGCTACGCCTACGGCAAAGACCACCTGGGAAGCGGGGCATCCCTGGACCAGATGCATGAATTCAAAGGAGATCCGCTTGTCGACGAGATCCTCTCGGCCGTCGATCGCCACCGCCCTCTGCACCTGTCGATCGTGGGGGGCGAACCCCTGGTGCGCTGGAGGGAAATCACGCGGCTTCTTCCTGAACTGGAAGAGCGCAAAATCCACACCCAGGTGGTGACGAGCGCCGTCGGACCGATCCCCCGGGAGTGGCGGACTTTTCCCCGGTTCAACGTCGTCGTTTCCGTCGACGGGCTGCAGCCGGAGCATGACAGGCGCCGGGCGCCGGCCACTTACGACCGCATCCTGGAAAATATCCGCGGGCACGAAGTCATCGTTCACTGCACCGTGACGCGCCAGATGACGCTGCGGCCGGGATATCTGAGGGAATTCGCCGGCTTCTGGTCCGGCCGGCCGGAAGTGCGCAAGATCTGGATCAGCCTTTACACGCCTCAGGTGGACGAACAGAGCCCCGAAATGCTTCCCCAGGAAGTTCGGGAGCGCGTGATCGACGAACTCGGCGCCCTGAACGATTCCTTCGGCAAACTGGAACTCCCGGGGAGCGTGCTGGATGGCTACCGGCATCCCCCCCGGAATCCCGGACGCTGCGTGTTCGCTCTGACAACGAGAACCCTTTCGGCAGACCTCCGCACCGCCGTGGAACCGTGCCAGCTCGGCGGCAGCCCGGACTGCGCTCAATGCGGCTGCATCGCGGCCGCGGCCATGGAGGCGGTCCGCCGGCACCGGCTGCCGCTGGGATTGCGGACCGGGACCATTTACGACCTTTCGCGCAAGGCGGGCTCGTGGGTCCGGGCCTTGCGCAGACCGGATGCGCCCCCGCCCCTCGCCAGGCGGCCGGCCGCTACGGTCCGGACCGGCTCGCTGCGGAGTCCCGCTTCCAGCGCCGGGCAAGCAATCAGAACACGCGCTTGAGAGACGTGCCGACGCGGGACATGAAGGATCCGGTCCTTTTCGCGGCCTCGCCCAGGGCCTGCCGGACTGCGCCGGAATCCTGATCCTCCGCCTCCGCATCAACGGCAGGCGCCGCCGCGGCCTGCGGAATCGCATAGGCCGAAAGCAGGTCCCGGGATACGGGAGACAATTCCGGCACGGCGGAAGACGCATACAGGACCGGAACGCCGGCCCCGCCACGATCCGGCGCCGCGGCCGGCGCTTGCGCCGTGCCCCGAATCCCGTGCCTTTCGGCCGGGACGCGCCGGATTTCCGCCTGCCGGGCGGGCGCCGCAGAGCCGACCCCCACCCGCGGTGCGCCTGGTGCCGGAACCACGGCTTCAGGCAATTTGGCTACGGGATCCACGGAGGCCTCGCGGGCCGGAGCCCGGCGGGGCGCCGGTTCCTTCGGGGAACTCATCGCGGCGCGGGGCGCAGCCGGTTCGCCGCCGCGCGTGCCGAGATGCACCCCGCCGATCCAGCCGGCAGCCAGGGCGGCAAGAGCGACCGCATAGACCGGCCAGGCGCGCCGGAGGGAGGATCCCGGCGGCGGCGCCGGGCGCGGGTCTGCAATCACCGGGATGAGGGCCGGCTCGCCGCCGGCCGGCGGCATCGGCTCCCCGGGAGCGGGCTCGGGGACCGGGTCGGATTTCAGCAGCTTCTCGAAGTCCGTTTCGAAAGCCCCCGCAATGGCGCGCACGGTTTCAAAAGACGCGTTGTTCGCCTTCTCGGCTCTCTGGATGGTGCGGGGGCTGATGCCGGCGATTTCGGCCAGCTGCTCCTGCGTCCAGCCCCTCTGGATTCGCATCGACTTGATCCTGTCGCCGTCGGGGTTGAGACTGGTTCCCATGAGATTTCCCTTTCTATAGATCGAAGGATTTGGAGGCCAGGTCCGCGATGTGCCGGCCGATGGCGATGGAAGCCGTCGCGGCGGGCGACGGTGCGTTGAGGACGCTGATGGCGTTGGGCGCTTCGGCGATCAGGAAGTCGTCGACCAGGAAGCCGTCGGCGCTCACGATCTGGGCCCGGACGCCGGACCCTCCCGGCTCCAGGTCTTCATCCCGAAGATCGGGAACCATTTTCCGGAGCGCCTCGAGAAACGCCCGCCGGCTCAGGGACCGGTACAGCTCATAAACCTGGGTGCGCCAATGCTTGCGCGCCATCGCCCAGAATCCGGGGAACCGGAACATTTCGGCCAGGTCTTTCCAGCAGAAGTCCGGGAACCGGTAGCCTTCCCGGGCAAAGGCCAGCACGGCGTTGGGGCCCGCCTCGTAGCCGCCCTGGATGCGCTTCGTGAAATGGACGCCCAGGAACGGGAATTGGGGATCCGGCACGGGATAGATCAGCGCGCGGACCAGGCGGCAGGAGGGCCCCAGCGTGTAATACTCGCCCCGGAAAGGGATCAGCCGGACGTCGGGCCGCAGCCCCATCATGCGCGCCACCCTGTCGGCGAACAGCCCCGCGCAGTTGATGACGTACCGGCAGGAGACCGGCGAATCCCCGCCTTCGAGGCGGAACAGGCCGTCCGAGCGCCGGATGGCGTGGATCGGGGAAGAGAGGAAAATTCCGCCGCCGGCGGCCGCGATCCGCTTTCCCATCGCCTCGGCCACGGCCTTGTAGTCCGTGATGCCCGTGATCGGGGAATAGAGGGCGCGGACCGCGCGCGCGTGCGGTTCGATCTCGCGCGCCCTCTCCGGGCCGACCATTTCGAGCCCCGGGATCCCGTTCGCCGTGCCCCGCTCGAGCAGGGTCTGAAGCCGCGGCACTTCGGCATCGGAAGTCGCGACGATCAGTTTCCCGCAGCGGTCGTACGGCACGCCGTTTTCCTCGCAGAACGCCGTCAGCAGGCGGCCGCCTTCGACGCACAGCTTCGCCTTGTAGGAACCAGGCTTGTAGTAGATGCCGGCGTGAATGACCCCGCTGTTGTGGCCTGTCTGATGGGCCGCAAGCTCCGGCTCCTTCTCCAGAACGGCGAGCGGGCGCCCCGGGAACCGCGATCCCAGTTCCAGTGCCGTCGCCAGCCCCACGATGCCGCCGCCGATGATGGCGATGTCGAACTTCTCAGGACTCATCCCGCCCCCCCCGAATTATGGTGACAGTCACCATAACCCCCAAATTATGGGCCGGAGGCCGCCGCGGGCCTTCCGGGAATTCGGGAGCTATGGTGGCTGTCACCGAAACTCTACCGTAACAATAGCACGCCGATGGCGATGGACACGACCGTCAGGGGCAGGCCCGCCCGGAAATATTCCCAGAACGAGATGTGGACGTGCCGCCGGGACTTCTGAATCACGATGATGTTCGCGACCGACCCGAGCACGGTGAGGTTTCCCGCGAGCGTGGACGCCATGGCCAGAATGAGCCACGCCCGGTCGGGGTGCGCCAGGTGCGGGACGATGGGCTTGAACAGCAGGACGGCCGGGACGTTGCTCGCGAGATTGGAGAGCACGGCCGCCACGGCGCTCAGGACCGAAGGCCGGTCGAGCCCGTATACCGACACGAAATCCAGCGCGTGGGAGGGCAGGGGCGTCTTCTCGATGCCGGCGATCACGATGAAAAGGCCGGTGAACAGGACGAGCAGCGAGAAGTCGATCTCGTGGTAGATCTTCTCGGGCTTGACGCGCCTCGTGATGAGCAGCAGCGCTCCGGCCACGATGGCCACCTTGGCGATCGGCCAGCCGGCAAAAAAGAACACGAGCATCAGGAACGACGCGGCCAGCGCCTTCGCCATCAGGACGCGATTGACGCGGACCCGGCGCGGTTCCAGGGCGACCGGCTCCGAGTGCCGGAACTCCCTGCGGTACAGGACGGCGATCGTCGCGAAAGTCGCGACCAGTCCCGCGGCCCCGACCGGCGCCAGCGCCGCGGCAAACTGCCGGTAAGGGATGCCCGAGAAGATCCCGATCATCATGTTCTGCGGATTGCCCGTAATCGTCGCCACGCTCCCGACGTTCGCCGCCATCGCCACCGCCAGAAGATAGGGGATCGGGTTGCACCGCATCGCGAGGACGATCTCGAGCACCAGCGGCGTCAGCACCAGGCACATGGTGTCGTTCACGAAAAAGGCGGAGAAGACCCCCGACACCAGCACGATCGCCGCCAGCAGCGAGAGCCGGTGGTGCGCGTGCCGGACCGCCGCCTCGGCGACCGCGGCGAAGAAGCCCGACAGCCGCAGGTTGGCCACGACGATCATCATGCCGAACAGAAGCATGATGGTGTTGTGGTCGATGGCGGCGTACGCCTCCTCCGGCGTCAGGACGTCGAAGGCGATCATCAGCCCGGCGCCGATAATGGCCGCGCCGGTGCGGTCCACCCGGAAACCGGGCAGGCGGCCGACGGCCAGGACGACATAGGTGCCGAGAAATACCAGGGCCGCGGCCAGCATGCGTATTTTTTACTATGAATTCCGGCGGCAGTCACCAGAACTCCTTCATCCCGGGCAAAAATTCCCGCGCCGCCTCTCCCGGGAATTCGGGAGTTATGGTGACTGTCACCGAAATTCCATCTACAATAGGGGGGATGGGCGAAAGGAGGCGTGTATGAAACGCATACTGATGCTGGGTGCGGGAAAAGTCGGATCCCTGATTGCATGCCTTTTGTCGGAAACGGGAGACTACCGGATCCATGTCGGCGACTCGGACGCCGGCTCGGTCCGCAGGATGGAGGAACTGGGCTGCGCCAACGTTTCGGTCCACGCCATCGACGTGATGAACCGGCCCACTCTGGAAAGCTTCCTGAATGAGCACGAGGTCGACGCCGTCATCTCCTGCCTCCCCTATTACTGCAATTTCACCGTGGCGGAAGCGGCGCTCAAATATAAGCTGCATTATTTCGACCTGACGGAAGACGTGGAGGTCTCCCGCCACATCGCCAAAATCAGCACGGCGGCGGAAAACGCGTTCGTTCCCCAGTGCGGCCTGGCCCCCGGGTTCATCAGCATCGTCGCGAACGAGCTGATGACGCACTTCGAGGAACTCGACACCGTGAAGCTGCGCGTCGGCGCGCTCCCCATCAACCCGAGCAACGCCCTCAAATACTCGCTGACCTGGTCGACCGACGGGTTGATCAACGAATACGGCAACGTCTGCTACGGGGTCGAAAACGGCAAGTCCGTCGCCCTGCTGCCGCTGGAAGGATACGAGACCATCGAAGTCGACGGGCTCCTGTACGAAGGGTTCAACACCTCGGGCGGCATCGGGACCCTGGCCGAGACGTACCGGGGCAGGGTCAGGACCATGAACTACAAGACCCTGCGCTACCCCGGGCATTGCGAGAAGGTGCATTTCCTGATGCAGGACCTGAAGCTGAACGAGGACCGGGGCACCCTGAAGCGCATCCTGGAAAACGCCATCCCCAAGACGCAGCAGGACGTGGTCCTCGTCTACGTCTCCGTCATGGGGAAGCAGCGGGGCGCGCTGTTCGAGGAAAATTACGTGAAGAAGCTGTACCACAGGGAAATTTCCGGCCGGTTGTGGTCGGCCATCCAGGTGACCACGGCCTGCGGCCTGTGCGCCGTCGCGGACCTGATCCTGCAGTCCCCGGATCCGCCGAAGGGCTTCGTCACCCAGGAGAGCGTCCGCTTCGAGGATTTTCTGAAAAACCGTTTCGGGCGCTATTACGAATAAATTTTTGATTCTGGATTCCAAATTCCAGAAGAGCCGGCGGAGACCGACGCAACCGGCCGCTCCGGAATCCGGAAATCTGGAATCTGGAATCTTGAATCTGGAATCTTGGATCTGGGATCGATATGGAATGCAAGAAGGAACGCAACACCGGTAAATGCAACTGCACTTATGAACCCTGCTCGCGGAAGGCGATCTGCTGCGATTGCCTGCAGTATCACCTGTCCTGCAGAGAGCTCCCGGCGTGCTGCTTCCCGAAGGACGCGGAGCGCACCTACGACCGGTCTTTCGAACACTTCGCAAGACTCGTCGCACAGAAACGGGTATGAGCAGAGCCGGATTCCAAATTCCAGATTCCAGATGAATCGGAATAGACCGACGTGACTGGAAACTCCGGAATGCGTGATCTGGAATCTGGAATTTGGAATCTGGAATCAACGGAGATTTATGCTTGACGTTTTGATCATTGGGGGAGGAATTTCGGGGCTCACGGTAGCGCATGCGGCCGGCCTGGCCGACCGGCCCGGCAAATGGGAACTCTGGGAGAGCACGGAGCGATTGGGCGGGACCATCGGGACGGACCGGGCGGAGGGCTATTCCGTGGACTGGGGGCCGAACGGCTTCCTCGACCGCGAGCCGCTGACGCTGCGCTTCGTCGATGAAATCGGCCTGCGGGAGGCGCTGGAACCGGCCAATCCGAAGAGCGAGAAGCGCTTCATCGTCAAACACGGGCGGCTGCACCCGGTGCCGTTTTCGCCGGGAAGAATCCTGGCCACCGGGCTCCTGCGCCCGATGGAGAAGGCCCGCATTTTCTGCGAACCGTTCATCCCGGCGCGCCGCGACGACGGCGACGAGTCGGTGTTCGACTTCGCCGCCCGCCGCATCGGCCGGGGCGCGGCGGAGACCTTTGTGGATCCCATGGTGTCCGGCGTCCACGGGGGGCTCGCGCGGGAACTGTCGCTGCCGTCGTGCTTCCCGGTCATGAGGGAGATGGAGATGCGCTACGGAGGCCTCGTGAAGGCGCTCGTCGCGCGGCAGCTGGCGAAGCGGCGGGCCGCGAGAGCCGCGGGCCCGGCGCAAAGAAAATCCGGCGGCCCCGCCGGCCCGGGGGGACGCCTCACGTCCTTCAAGAGCGGGTTCGATGTCGTCATCCGGCGGCTGGAAGAGCGGCTGCGGCCCGGCATCCGCATGAACCGCGAGGCGGCGCGGATACGGCGCGGCGAAGGCGGCTGGGAGGCGCTGGACCGGGCCGGGAACACGGTGCTGGCCCGAAACGTGGTGATCGCCTGCCCGACCTACGCGGCCGCGGAGTTCGTGAAGGATTTCGACGAAGAACTCTCCGACGCGCTTGCGGCGATCCCGTACGCCCCCATCATCGTGGTGGCCACCGGGCACCGGCGGGAGGACGTGGAAAACCCGCTGGACGGCTTCGGTTTCCTCATCCCGCGGAATCAGGCGATGCGGACGCTCGGATCCATCTGGACCTCGTCCATATTTTCGGAGCGCGCGCCGGAAGGATTCGTCCAGTTCCGCTCCATGCTGGGGGGCGACGGGGACCACGACGTCCTGCGGCTGCCGGACGACCGCCTGTGGGACACCCTCCGGGAGGAAATCGGGCCGCTGCTCGGCATACGGAAAGATCCCGCCTTCATGCGCGTCTTCCGCTGGAAGCACGGCATCCCGCAGTTCAAGATGGGCCACCGGGAACGCCGGGCACGCATCGAGCAACGGGCCGCCCGGCACCCGGGCCTCTACCTGGCGGGGAATGCCTATTACGGCGTCGGCCTGAACGACTGCGTCAAAACGGCCTACCGGGCGGCGGAACGCATCGCCGGGGGATAAAATGCATCGGGGCGATTCTTCTATAATCGCTCGCAGTTTGGCCTCAAATACCATATAATGCGCCAATAAATCGGTTTTGGATGTTGAGGGTGGACGTAAAGGAAAATCAGAGAGGCCGCACTATGAAAAAGCCGAGTTTACTCATGATGCTGATCCTGCCGATCGCCGCGATCGGCCTGGTTCCGCTTGCCGGGCTTGCAGCGGATTCCTGCGTGGAATGCCACAAGAGCATTTCGACCAATATTGTCTCTGACTGGCAGATCAGCAGGCACGGGCAGGTCGGTCTGGGCTGTTCGATATGCCACGGCAGCGAACACTCGTCGGCCGGCGACGTCAACAAAGTGCAGATCCCCACGCCCGACACGTGCGCCGGCTGCCACGAGAAGAGGGTGAAGGAATACAAGGCCGGAAAGCACGCGTTCGCATGGGCCGCCATGAAGGCGATGCCGACGATGCACTGGCAGCCTTCCGTTCTCATCGACGAGATGAAGGGCTGCGGCGGGTGCCACAAGATCGGCGTCAAGACCGCAGCCGAGATCAAGGATCTGAGAAAGACCAGCCCCGGCTTCGGCACCGCGTCCTGCGACGTCTGCCACACCCGTCACACCTTCTCCGTGCAGGAGGCCAAACAGCCCCAGGCCTGCCAGACCTGCCACATGGGGTTCGACCACCCGCAGTGGGAGATGTATTCGTCTTCGAAGCACGGCGTCCGGTACGGGCTGAAACAGAAAAAGTTCCTCCCGGAAAACGCTTCCGCGCCCACCTGCCAGAACTGCCACATGCAGGAGGGGAATCATGAAGTCCGCACGGCGTGGGGCTTCCTGGCGGTCCGCCTGCCGATGCCCGACGACCTGCTGTGGAAACAGGACCGCACCACGATCCTGCAGGCCCTCGGCGTCCTGGATCCCGCCGGCAACCCGACCAAGCGCCTGGACGCCGTCAAGAGCGTCCAACTCGTCCGCACGACGGAGGAGGAATGGCAGAAGGAACGGGACAAGATGCTGAAGACGTGCAATCAGTGCCACTCCTCCAATTTCTCCAAATCGGAGCTGGGAAAGGGAGACCGGGTCATCAAGGAAGCGGACCGCGTAATGGCGGAAGCGATCCGCGTCGTGGCCGGCCTGTACAAGGACGGCACCCTCCCGAAGCCCAAGACGTACGCTTATGCGTTCCCGGATCTGCTGACGTTCAACGACGCGCCGACGTCCATCGAACAGACCCTGTTCAAGATGTTCCTGGAATACAGGAACCGGACCTTCCAGGGGACGTTCCACAACAGCCCGGATTATGCGTGGTGGTACGGTTGGAGCGCGATGCAGGACGCCTTGACGGAAATCAAGTACAAGGCGGAAGAGATGCGGAGAGCCGCCAGGCTGGACGCCAAATTGGCTCCCGCCGCAAAGAAAACCGCGAAGTAAAGATCCTCTCCGGCGGGCGCCCCCGAATCGGGGGCGCCTGCCGCAGTTCCCTTCCTATTTCCTCTTCAGCGGCGTCGTGTACAGCGTCAGGGTGTGGTTGGAGTTGTCTTCGTTCGAGACCATGTCCACGACTTCGTCGGCCACGATCCCCTCGAGATCGTAGTTGTGGCAGACGATGCGGGCGCCCGGTTTGAGCCTGTCCAGCTGGGGGAGCAGCTTCCGGTTCATCTCCGGGAGCAGGTAGAGCGGCAGCACCGTCGCCGCCCGCAGGTCCAGCGTAAAAATGTCCGCCTGCACGATTTTTACCAGCTTCTCGACCCGGTTGCGCACGACATTTTCCCGCGATTCGCGCACCCGCACGGGATCGATATCGTAGCCCACGGCGCGGCAGCCGTACTTCTGCGCCGCGAGCACGACGATCCGGCCGTCGCCGCAGCCGAGGTCGTAGACCAGGTCGCGCTTTTTGACCGCGGCCATTTTGAGCATTTTGGAGACGACGTCGTAGGGGGTCCCCACGTAGACGACGTCCGGGGTGCGTATTTCCTTGAGGTCGTCCGACCGGACTACGGCCGAGGGAGACAGAATCGCCGCGAGCAGCAGCGCGGCCATCAGGTTCACTCGCAATATCAAACGCATCTCTTGATCCCTTTCTCTCACTAACGGAAGATCGCCAGCATCGGGAACCGGCCGATGATCTGGTACACGGCCATGTCGCTCAGATTGCACCCCGCGGCATACACGATGCGGAGGTTCGGCATGGTCAGGAAATACTGCAGGTCCGCGTCCCGGATGTCGCATTGCATGATGTTCAGCTCGTTGAGCCTCTGCATCCCCTCGAGTTTGGCGATTCCGTCCCCCGTGATCTTCGTCTCCGCGACCGCGAGGACCTCCAGCCGGGCCAGCGCGGCCACGTGCGGCATATCCTCGTCCCGGATGTCGTTACCGCTCAGGTTCAGCACGACCAGAGAACCGAGATTCTTCAGGTTCGCCAGGGCCTTGCCCCCGATTCTGGTGTTCTGCAGCGAAAGCGCCTCCAGCTTTTTCAGGCCGGACAGCCAGGCCAGGTCGTCGCCCGCCAGGTCGAGGCCGTGAAGATACAGCCGCTTCAGCGCCGTGCACCCCTTCAGGTGCGCGATCCCCACCGGCGTGACCGTGCCTTCGCGGATTTCCAGCCATTCCAGCCCGGGCAGCCGGCAGAGATAGGGCATGGCCGCGTCGGTGAATTCTCCTTCCGTCGCCTCGATCCAGCGCACCGCGCCCCGGGGGTCCCGCTGCAGCGGGATGCCCAGTTTTGCCAGCTCCTTAACGGCCTGTGCCTCGGATACGGCCGCACCGGCCTTCGTTTCCGGCGGCCCGGCGGGCGCGAGCCCCGGCCCAAAAAGGAAAATGGCTGCTGTCAGGAATGATCTATGCAGAAAACGCTTCATGGTCGACCCTCGTTCTCGAATGGCTCCGGGACCGGATCCGGCCGGCCCGCACCGCCAAAATTTCTATCATGAAAACGCAAAAGCCCCTAAGGAAGATTTCCGTCGGCGGCCTCTTAGAGTACTACGCCGCGCCCGCCGGATATTTCGGGCCGAACCGGCGCCGCAGCCGTTCCAGCGCCGGAGGCGCGGCGCAGCTGCGTCGTCCTTTCAGGACTCACCTCTTTTCCCAATCCCTACCCGGGGTTCCGTCGCCCGCTTTGCGGGCTCCGTCACCCCGGGCTTTGCTGTGTGGTGCCTCCGGCACTCTGCGTGGAATTCGTGACAGATCCGGGAATATTCATCCGCGCGGCGCAGCATCGGGGATGTGCCGCCGTTCCAGCGCCGGAGGCGCGGCACAGCATCGGGGATACGGGGTGGTTACAGCGCTGAAAGCGCGGCACAGCAAAGCCCGGGGTGGAGGCCGCCCGAGCGGCCGCAACCCCGGGTCAGACCGCATATAGGACGCGAGTCCCGAAGGGACGACACAGCTGCGTCGTCCTTTCAGGACTCACCCCTTTTCCCCATCCCTACCCGGGGTTCCGTCGCCCGCTTTGCGGGCTCCGTCACCCCGGGCTTTGCTGCATCGTGCCTGCGGCACTCTGCGTGGAATTCGTGACAGATCCGGGAATATTCATCCGCGCGGCGCAGCATCGGGGATGTGCCGCCGTTCCAGCGCCGGAGGCGCGGCACAGCATCGGGGATACGGGGTGGTTACAGCGCTGAAAGCGCGGCACAGCAAAGCCCGGGGTGGAGGCCGCCCGAGCGGCCGCAACCCCGGGTCAGACCGCATATAGGACGCGAGTCCCGAAGGGACGACACAGCTGCGTCGTCCTTTCAGGACTCACCCCTTTTCCCCATCCCTACCCGGGGTTCCGTCGCCCGCTTTGCGGGCTCCGTCACCCCGGGCTTTGCTGCATCGTGCCTGCGGCACGCTGCACCCGCGTATTTCCAATTGATGCATTCCCGAAATCGTGCCTTCGGCACGCTTCGTGAAATTCGTGGCAGATCCGAAGAAAGGCGCGAATCCCGCGCGGAAGTTCAATCCATAGTCCTGTGGAACCTTAGCGCGCTCAGCGTGAGTATCGCCGTGCCGAAGACCAGGAGCGCCACGGCCGCCTGCCAGAAGGACTCCAGCCCCACGCCCTTCAGGAACAGGTCGCGCACGATCTGCATGAAATACCGCAGCGGGTTCAGCAGGGTCAGGACCTGGACGCCGACCGGCATGTTGCGTATCGGAAACGCGAACCCGCTCAGCAGCAGGGCCGGCATGAAGAAGAAAAACGACGACATCATCGCCTGCTGCTGCGTCCGGGAAATCGTGGAAATGAACAGCCCGACCCCGAGGGTGGAAAGCAGGAAAAGCACCGAGCAGGCGAACAGCAGCGGGATGCTGCCGCGGATCGGGACGGAAAAGATCAGGCGCGCGGCGACGATGATCAGGGCCACCTCGAAGATCCCCACCGCCGCAAACGGCAGCAGCTTCCCCAGGATCAGCTCCATCGGCCGCAGCGGGGTGACCATCAGCTGCTCCATGGTCCCGATCTCCTTTTCGCGCACGATGCTCATCGACGTCAGCATCATGGTGACCAGCGCGATGATGTTGACGATGACGCCGGGGACGAAATACACGCGGCTGACGAGGTCCGGGTTGAACCAGACGCGCGACTGCGCCGTCAGGGCGGGGACCACCACGGGCACCGGCCCGCCGGAGCGGGCCGCGGCGCCGACCAGGCCCGCCCGCTGCTGCTCCGCCAGCGCCCGGCCGGCGTAGGCCACGACGATCTGCGTCGCATAGCTCGAAACGATGGCGGCCGTGTTCGAGTTCGTCCCGTCGGCGAGGATCTGGACCGCCGAGCCGTTGCCGCGCCGGATGTCGCGGGCGAAACCGGGCAGCACCCGGACGACGGCCTGCACCTTTCCGCCGTCCAGCAGGCGGCGGACTTCGCCGTCGCTCGCGGGCAGTTCCGTGATCCGGAAATAGCGCGACGCCTGAAACGCCGCCAGCAGTTCCCGGCTCTCGGGCGTGCGGTCCATGTCCATCCAGGCCGTGCGCGCATGCTCCACGTCCAGGTTCACGGCATACCCGAAAAGCACCAGCTGCAGTAGCGTGGGGCCGATCAGCAGCGCGACCATGCGCCGGTCTTTGAAGGTCTGAAGGTACTCCTTCCGGAGAATCGCGTGAATTCTTTGCCACATATCAGGCCACCTTCTGATTCAGTTTCCGGACGGCGGCCAGAAACACCAGCCCCGCATAGACGATCAGCAGCGCCACCTCCGCATAGAGCACCTCCATGCCGACGCCGCGCAGGAATATCCCCTTGAGGATCGTGACGAAATACCGCGTCGGGAATACGTGCGTGATGACCTGGATCGGCAGCGGCATGTTTTCGATCGCGAACACGAAGCCCGACAGGAGGAAGGCGGGCAGAAACGACGAGACCATCGCCAGCTGGTAGGCGACCAGCTGCGACCGCGTCAGCGAGGAAACGAAAATGCCCCAGAAGAGCGAACCGATCAGGAACAGGCACCCGGTGGCCGCCAGGAGGATATAGCTTCCGTTCTGGGGGACGCGGAAAATGCCCACCCCGACGACGATGGTCAGCAGCATATCGATCAGGCCGAGGGCGAAATAGGCGCTCATTTTCCCGAGGGCGATTTCGGCGGGACGCAGCGGCGTGGAGAGCAGCTGCTCCATGGTCCCCATCTCCCACTCCCGGGCCAGCGTCAGGGACGTCATCAGGGCGCCGATGATCATCAGGATGAGGCCGATCAGGCCCGGCACGATATAATTCTTGGACTTCAGCTGGCTGTTGTACCAGATGCGGAGCTGGGCGCTAACCGGGACGGCCAGGGAGCCGCCGCGCAGCTGGTTCAAGGCCCGGGCGCGCATCTCCAGGGCCAGCGGCTGCACGATGCCGTTGGCATACCCGAGCGCGATGGACGCCGTGTTGGAATCGCTGCCGTCGAACAGCAGCTGGACCTGCGGCGCGCGTCCCGAAAGCAGGTCGCGCGCATAGTCTTTGGGGATGACCAACCCGAGCATGCACTCGTCCCTGTCTATTTTCCGCTCGATCGCCGCGTAAGCGTCCACGGAATCCAGCATCTCGAAATACCGCGATCCCTGGAACCGCGAGACCAGCTCGCGGCTTTCCGGGCTCTGGTCGGCGTCGTACACGATCGTCGGGATACGGTCCACGTCGAGCGTCAGCGCGTAGCCGAAAAGCAGGATCATGAGGAACGGCAGCGCCAGGGCCATGACCAGGCTTCGCGGATCGCGCAGGACGTGCAGAAACTCTTTTCGGGCAACCGCCCGGGTGCGTCGCAGATTCATAGGCAATGATCACCGATCGGAGATGCGAGATCCGAGATGCGAGATCGGAGGCATCCGGAGACCAGACTAAATCCTACTGCCGCCGCGGCCCGCACACAAGGCATTGATAGCCCCGCAGGCGCCGGCTCACCACCGGCTTTTTGCCTTGATTGGCGACCGGCGTGCAAAATCAAGGCTCTTCAGCAAACGCCCGGAATTCCCGCCGAAATCGCCAATCCACTCCATTCCCCGATCTCGCATCTCGGATTTCCGATCTCCGATCTCGGATCTCGGATCCCGGATCTCGCATCACCCATCACGCGAGTCCCCGTCCGTGCGTCAGCATCTGGATGGCCGTGTTGAGCTGCTCCTTGGTGCCGCTGAGGACCAGCCGGTCGCCGCTGAAAATCCGCTCGGTCGATTCGGGGTTGTTCAGGGTATGGTTCTCCCGGATGATTCCGAGAATCATCGCCCCGGTCTCCGTGCGCAGCTGGGTCTCGGCGATGCTGGCCCCGTTCCAGAAATAGTTCGCGGGGGCCTGCCAGGTCTCGGTAAACACGTCGAGGTCGTTGCTCAGGCGGATGCGAGGCACGGTGATCCGGCGTTCCCGGAAGATTCCGAACCGCTGGTCGCGGATCGACTTGATCTCGGCCGCCACGAGCGACCGCGGCGCGTTGTAGACGCGCAGGATGCGCGTCATCAGTTCGAGCGACGCCTCGAACTCCTCGGCGATGACCTCCGTCGATCCCTGGTCCCACAGGACATCCATGTCGGCGACGTACTTGGTGCGCGTCAGCACGACGATTTCCCGCGACAGCTGCCGGGCCGCCTCGACCGCCAGACGCGCGCCCAGCGGGTCGGAAATGACGAACACGACGACGCGCGCCCTGTGGATTCCGGCGATCTCCAGGATGTGCGTGTTGGTACAGTCGCCGAATAGGATCCGTTCGCCCGCTTTCCGCGCCTCCCGCACCCGCTGCTCGTTCAGGTCCACGACGACATAGGGGATTTGATTGGCCTTGAGCGTGCGGGCGATGTTCTGGCCGCCCACGCCGAACCCGCAGATGATGACGTGGTCCTTCAGCGTCTCCAGTTCGCCCACTATCGCCTCCCGGAAATGGCCGAGCGCCTTTTTCGGGTTCCAGTTGTGCGAATAGCGGACGATGGCTTTCCGCGACAGGGCGAAGAGCGCCGGGGCGATCACCATGCTCACCACGGAGCAGGCCAGAAGGATCTGGTACGGCCCTTCGTCGATGATGCCGACCTCGGCCCCGACCCGCAGCAGGATGAACGAGAATTCGCCGATCTGGGCCATCGCCAGGCTCGACAGGACCGCCGACTGAGCGGGGATCCTGCTGGCCACGACGGAAACCGTGGTGAGGGCCGTTTTGCCGACCACGATGGCAGCCGTGAGCGCCAGGATCCATTTGACATGCCCCGAAAGGTAACTCGGGTGGACCAACATGCCGAGCGAGATGAAAAACAGGCTGTTCAGACCGTCGCGGAAGGGCCGGACCTCGGCGAAGATGTGGTGGCCGTATTCGGATTCCGAAAGGACCAGCCCGGCCAGGAAGGACCCCAGGGCCAGCGAGATGCCCACCCCCGAGGAAACCCAGGCGATTCCCAGGAACAGGAAGATGGCGGCGATCAGGAACAGTTCCTTGCTGCTCGTCTGCAGGATGCGGCTGAGAATGACCGGGAAAATGTAGCGCGCGACGACCACGACGACGGCGATCAGCAGCAGGGCTTTCGCGATGGAGAGGACCATCGGCCCGGCCATGGCCTCTTCGGCCGCCATCAGCGGGATGGCGATCATGAAGGGGATGGTGGCCAGGTCCTGGAAAATGCAGATCCCCAGCCCGATCCGGCCGTGAATGGAATCCACCTCGCCGCGCTCGGCCATGATCTTCATGAAAACGGCCGTGCTGCTGAGGGCGATCAGCACCCCGTAGACCAGGGACGCGCGCACGGACGCCCCCAGGTACCGGGCGACCGGCATCACGGCGGCGACCGTGAGGAGCATCTGCAGCGGCCCCGTCACCAGGATGGCGATCCGGGTCTCCATGATTTTCTTCAGCGAGAATTCCAGGCCGAGGGAGAACAGCAGGATCATGAGTCCCACCGTCGCCAGGGTGCTGACGTTGTCGACGTCGCGGACGAGGCTGAGGCCGTAGGGACCGATGATGATGCCGGTGATGACGAAGCCGACGATGGGCGACTGCTTCAGGCGGTGGAAGAGGTAGACGACGACGACCGCGCATCCGAAGACCACGACCAGGTCCCTGAGAAAATCGGCCTCTTCCATAGGAGTTTCCCGTGTGCGAACAGACGTCCCAGTGTAACCCGCGGGTGGAGCAAATCCAAAACGTTTAACGGTTGAAGGGTTGCAGGGTTGCGGGGTTGAAATAAGCGCCGGGGGCGCGGGTCATGCCGTGTATGGGACGCGAGTTCCGCAGACGACGCAGGAGCGGGTTTGCCACGCACGAATCTACGCGGCACCGGCCATTAAAATTCGTGCAATGCGTGGCTGATACGCAAAGGTTTAAACCTTCACACCTTGCACCGATTCATTCCGTCTGCCCTTCGCGAAAAAACGCCTGTAGGTGAGCGCGAATCCCGTCCACACGAGGAGGACGCCCGCGGCGGACACGATGCCGGCGATGGTCTGGCCGGCGACGCCATAATACTCGCCGGTGTGAACGAACCGCATCCAGATGCGCGCCCGCATCCCCGGATCCATGGCGTCATACCCTTCGGCGCGGACGAAGTCTCCCGTCTCCCGGTCCATGATCATTGTCGACCGGTGCTGCGGCTGTCCGCCCTGCCCCTTTTCGACGGTGAATGCGACAGTCGGGCCGCCCGCGGACGATAGCGGAACGGTGATCGAATTCCACCCCTCCGACCGCATCCGGACGTTCTCGACCAGGGCGTCCAGCCCGTCCAGTTGAAGTTCCGGGCGCTGCGCGCCCGGGCCGCCCCCCGGGCCCTGCGGGCCGCGCGCTCCCGGAGGTCCGGGCTGATAGGCCAACTCGCTGCCCGCCACGCGGTAGAGAAGGCGGCTCGCCCACGGATAGGATATGACCACGCCGCTGACGATGACGAGCACCAGGGGAACCAGGCACCAGAAGCCGAAGACGTGGTGCCAGTTCCAGTCTCTCGCCTTGCCGCGCGATCCCGGGCGGAACCAGGCGATCGTGCGCAGGATGCCGCGCGTCCATTGACTCGGCCACCAGAGATAGAGGCCGCTGACGGAGAGAAACAGGAAGGCCAGGTTGCAGGCTCCGGTAATGGCGCGCCCGACGCCGCGCCGCTCGCCCGAAAGCGCCAGCCAGCGGTGCCAGTCGGTCATGACCTTGAAAAATTGCCGCGCGCCCTGCGAGCCCTCGCCCAGCACCTGCCCCGTATAAGGGTGGAGGAAAGTCGCCGGGTTGCGTCCGGCCGCGATGCTCGCCGGCATGGCCGGATCCGAATACAGCGTCAGGCTCGTGGGAGCGCCGCCCGGCTGCGCGCGAAGGTAGCCCGCGACGAGTTCCGACGCCGCCAGCGGCGCGCTTCCGGGCTGCGCCGAGATCGCGTAGAGATTCTTGTCCGCCCACGCGGTCATCTGTTTCTGGTAGGTGAGGGCCACGCCCGTTATCGACATGATCAGGACGACGATGCCCGTGACGATCCCGCTGATCAGATGGAGCCAGAATACGACTTTGCGAAGTTTCATCCTGTCCTCGAATCACCGCGGCCAAAATGCCGTACGGCGGAGTTGGGTCCGTTTACGGTTGAGGGCCATCCGCACAATTTCATATACGCATTTCCCGAATACCGTTACACGATTCCGGCACCGCGCAAAATTCGTGCAATGCGTGGCAAATGCGCAGGAACGGATTTGCCACGAATTGCACGAACTACGCGGCGTTTCCCCGATTGACGCATCCCCGGCACGGTGGCGGCGGCACGCTACGACGGCGTTTTTTCCCACCATGCCGGCAGGTCGCTGATGGAACCGAGGACGGCGTCCGGCCGGACGCACCCTTCGAGGTCCGACAGGCGGAATTTTCCCGTTCGGACGAGCGCGCCGGATAGCCCGGCTTCCTGCGCGCCGGCGATATCGGTCTCGATGCTGTCCCCGATCATCAGCAGACCGCGTGCCGGCAGGCCCAGCCTTTCCGCCGCGGAGCGGAAAAAGGCGGCGGAAGGCTTTCCGAAAACGACCGCTTTTTTCCCGGATGCGAGTTCCAGCGCGGCGATGAAGGGGGCCACGTCCAGCCGCAGCCCGTCGTGCGCCTGGTAGTAGCGGGTCATCCCCAGGGCGGCCAGCACGGTTTCGGCTCCGGAATGCAGGATGCGGAAGGCGCGGTTCAGGGTCCTGTAGTCCCAGGAATCTCCCAGGTCCCCGACCACGACATAGTCCGCGCCCGCTTCGGCGTCTTCCGCCAGACAGGGAACGCCCTCGAATTCGCAGCGGGCCCGGGGATCCACGAACAGCGCGGCAGTCGTGCCTTTCTGCGAACGCAACCAGCCGGCGGCGGCGGTGCACGGAGTCAGGATGCGGTCCGCTTCGGTTCGGACGCCGAACCGGCCGAGTTTCTCGACCAGGGCCGCGCGCCCGCGGGACGTCGTGTTGGTGACGAACAGGTGCGGAATGCCGCGGGACTGCACCCAGTTCACCGCCTCCGACGCCCCGTCGATCGGCTCCTCCGAGTTGTATAACACGCCGTCCAGGTCGAACAGAATGCCCCGCATCATCGCTTCCGTGCCCCCCATGTGTCCCGCCGGCATCGCCCCTCCTCGGGAATGGGTAGAATATGCCAGCCGGCGGCAAACGGGAACCCCAATAACGGAACCGAAGCCCGCCGCCGAAAAATGGAAATGTGAAAAACCCGCCCCGGAGAAAGCGGATAATCTGGTCGAGGATTACAGCCGCTCCACGTCCACCCCTTCGCGCCGCAGCAGGTCCCTCTTGCGCGCCTTGCCCAGGCCGAAGTTGCCGGTGCCCCCGGACGCAGGCACCACCCGGTGGCACGGCACCAAAAACGGCACCGGGTTGCGGGCCATGGCGGTGCCGACGGCCCGGGCGGCCAGCGGGCGCCCCACCTTGCGGGCGAGCCAGGAATAGGTGCGGACCTCTCCCCGCGGCACTTTCCGCAGCTCCGTCAATACCTTCGTGTGGAAGGCCGACAGGCCCGAGAAATCGACCGGCACGGGTTCGAAATCCCTACCCGCGGCAGCCCGTACCAACGCGCGTTTGTAGTGCGCCGGGACGCCGCCCTTCTCCGGCCGGACTCCGGTCAGGCGCTCGTAGGCGTTCTCGAAAGCCGTTCCGGTCCCGGCGGCCGCGGTGACCATGGCGATCCCCTTCGGGCTGCAACCGATCCAAAGCCTGCCCATTTCCGTTTCGACCTCTTCATAGCGATGCATAGGCGCTCCTTTGAGCATTGAATTCCCCCGCCTGATGCCTCCGGCGGAAAGCTCCCGGAAGCCCCTGGCGCGATCGCGGCGGCAAACGCATTAAAACACCAACCGCCCGTCGAAGTCCTGTATAATTCTCCCGGTTATAGCGGGATTTGCGAAACGTTTTTTACCGACCATTGGGGGCTGAATATGTCCAATGCAAACACGATCGCCAGAATCAACGAGCTGCTGGGAGACCAGGCCGGCTATTATCTCGACCATCAGAGCAAGACGCTGGACAAAGACCGGCTGCACCTGCCGGGTCCCGATTTTGTCGACAGGGTCTGGCTGGCCAGCGACCGGCCGACGCCGGTGCTGCGCAGCCTGCAGGCGCTGTTCAACCACGGCCGGCTGAGCGGCACGGGCTACGTCTCCATCCTCCCGGTCGACCAGGGCATCGAACACTCGGCCGGCGCGTCGTTCGCCCCGAATCCCGTCTATTTCGACGGGGAAAACATCGTGAAGCTGGCCATGGAAGGCGGCTGCAACGCCGTCGCCTCGACCCTCGGCGTCTTCGGCACGGTCTGCCGCAAATACGCGCACAAGATCCCGTTCATCCTGAAGATCAACCACAACGAGTTCCTCTCCTACCCGAATTCCTACGACCAGATCCTGTTTGCCAACGTCCAGCAGGCCTGCGACATGGGCGCCGTGGCCGTCGGCGCGACCATCTACTTCGGTTCCGAAGAGTCCAAGCGGCAGATCCAGGAAGTATCGGCCGCGTTTTACGAAGCGCACCAGCTGGGCATGGCGACGATTCTCTGGTGCTACCTGCGGAACCCGGCATTCAACAAGACCAAGGAAGGCGGGCCCGATTACCACGTCTCCGCCGACCTGTCGGGGCAGGCCAACCACCTGGGGGTGACCATCGAGGCGGACATCATCAAACAGAAACTCCCGGAGTGCAACGGCGGCTACGAGGCATTGAAGTTCGGCAAGACGCACAAGAAGGTATATTCCGAGCTGAGTTCGGAGCACCCCATCGACCTGACCCGCTACCAGGTCATCAACTGCTACTGCGGCCGGGCGGGTATGATCAATTCCGGCGGGGCCAGTTCCGGAGCAAGCGACCTGGCCGAGGCGGTCCGAACGGCCGTGATCAACAAGCGCGCGGGAGGCATGGGCCTGATCTCGGGCCGCAAGGCTTTCCAGCGCCCCATGAAGGAAGGTGTCGCGCTCCTGAACGCCATTCAGGACGTGTATCTCTGCAAGGACGTCACCGTCGCCTGATTCGCAAAACCGGGGACCGGGGCCGCCGGCGGCTCCTGTCCCGACTCTCATTCCTATCGGTGGTTGTGCCATGCCGCATGATCCGGCAATCCGCCTGTCGGTCGTCATCCCCGCCTACAACGAGGAAATGCGTCTTCCGCGGACGCTCGAACACGCGACCGCGTACCTGAAGGCGCAGCCGTACGGATCGGAAATCCTCGTCGTCGACGACGGGTCCACGGACGGCACGCAGCGCGTCGTTCGCGCCCTGGATCCCGGCGCGGTCCCGCTGCGGCTGCTGGCGCATCCGGACGGAAAGAACCGCGGCAAGGGCGCCGCGGTCCGCCGGGGAATGATCGAGGCCCGCGGGGCCTACCGCCTGTTCATGGACGCCGACAACTCGACGACGCTGGACCAGGTCGCCCGTTTCTGGCCCTTTTTCGCGCAGGGGACCGACTTGGCCATCGGGTCGCGCGCGCTCGCGGACTCCGTGATCGGCGTCCGGCAGGCGCGGTATAAGGAGATCGCGGGCCGGATCGGGAACCGGTTCATCCGCGCGCTCACCGTCCCGGGGATCCAGGACACGCAGGCCGGATTCAAGATGTTCACGGAGCAGGCGGCGGAGAAGATTTTCCCCCGGCAGACGATCGAGCGGTGGGGATACGACATCGAGCTGCTCGTCATCGCGCGCACGCACGGCCTCCGCATCCGCGAAGTCCCCATCACCTGGATCAACGCTTCGGGCAGCAAGGTCACGATGAAGACCTATTTCGAGGTTCTGGGCGACGTGGTGCGGATCCGCCGGAACCTTCGGGCCGGCCGGTACGAATAACGCTCAGTCCTTCTTGCGGTTGTTCAGGATGGAGCCGAGCTCGCGCGAGCGGATGGTGGCCGATTCGACGGCGTCCATGACGGTCGACCGGAAGTTCCCTTTTTCCAGCATCTTCAGCCCGGCGAACGTCGTCCCGCCCGGGGTGGCCACGATATCCTTGAGTTCGCTGGGATGCCGGCCGGTCTCGATCAGCATCTTGGCCGCGCCGTACACCGTCTGGGCGGCGAGCAGCGACGATTCCTTCCGTGAGATGCCGAGCTGGACTCCCGCGTCGCTGAGAGACTCGATCATGAGGAACACGAAGGCGGGGCCGCTTCCGGAGAGTCCCGTCACCACATCCATCAGCGCCTCGTTTTTAATGACCACGGCCCGGCCGACGCATTCGAAGATGGAGACGGCCCGCTCGAGATCGGCCGGCGAGACGTTCCGCCCCGGGCACAGGGCCGCGATGCCGGCGAGCACGGAAGCCGGCGCGTTCGGCATGACCCGGATGATGCCCGACTGGTGGTGCATCTTGGCGGCCAGTTTTTCGGTGGGGATGCCGGCCGCGATCGAGATGAACAGGTGCCCCTCGTGACTGGAACGCGAGAGTTCCTCGAGGAGGCCGTCGATGTTCTGCGGTTTGACGGCGATGACGACGATGCTCGCCTTCCCCACCAGTTCCACGTTCGACGCGGTGGTCTTGATGCCGTAGGTCTTCGAGATGTGGGCCAGGCGGTCCGGGCTGATGTCGCTGGCGAGGATGTCCGCTTTTTTCACCTTGCCAGACTGAATCAGGCCGCGGATCAGCACCTCGCCCATGTTCCCCGCACCGATGATGCCTACGACTTTTCCGCTCAGCATGCATTCCTCCTCATTCCGCTGCGGCCTTGCAGATCACGACCGTGATGTCGTCGATCTGGGGCATTCCGTCCGAGAAATCGCGGATGGCATGAAACAACTGTTTGGCGATGTCGTGCGCGCTATCGCCGCGGTGCTCCCGAATGAACGCCAGGGCGCGTTCCGCGCCGAACTGCTCCTGGTCGGGCTTCTCCGCGTCGGTGACGCCGTCGGTCAGCAGTACCAGGATGTCTCCCGGATCGAGGACGAACGGTTCGCCGCACCCGAACCGGCGGCCCGGAAGGAAGCCCAGCGGGGTATCGATGCTGTCCAGGGTCCGCTTGACTTCGCCGCGGGAGTCCAGCACGTAGCCGGGCGTATGCCCGGAGTTGGCGAACTGCAGCACCCGGGATTCTGGGTTCAGGCTGCACAGGATCAGCGTGGCATAGCTGCCCTGCTCCAGGTCCGAGATCAGGGCGCTGTTCGTCATCGTCAGGATCTCGCCGATGCCGCCGCTTTTCTGGGAAAAGGCGCGGACATAGGCCCGGAGTTCCGCCATCACCAGAGCGGAGCTCATGCCGTGCCCGGACACGTCGCCGACGGCGATCCCGACAGAGCGGTCGGGAAGATTGATAAAGTCGAAATAGTCTCCCCCGGTTTCGTCCGCGGAATGGGAGACTCCGGCCATGTCGAATCCCTCGATCTTCGGGGGCGGCAGGCGGTAGAACTGCTGCTGCACGGCGCGGGCCAGTTTCATCTGAAACTGCTGCTCCTGCATTTTCCGCAGGTCGGTCACGTCCTTGATCACCGTGACGAAATGGGTGATGCGGCCGGTCTCGTCGCGCATGGGCGTGATGGTCTGTTCCGCGAAGAAGATTTCGCCGTTCTTCCTGCGGTTGACGATCGTGTCCCGGAAGGTCTTTCCGCCCAGGATGGTGTGCCACAGATTCGCGTAGAACGCGTCGTCGTGGGCCCCGGACTTCAGAAGCATGGGCGTGCGGCCGAGGGCTTCCTGGCGCGTGTACCCGGTGGTCGCCTCGAAAGCCGGGTTCACGTATTGGATCAGGGCGTTGTTGTCGGTGATGATGATGCAGTCGGCCGTCTGCTCGACGGCCCCGGTCAGGATGCGGACCCGCTCGTCCATCTGTCTTTTCCGGGTAATATCGCGGAAGGCGACGACGCTGCCGTGGATCTCCCCTTCCTTGTTCCGGAGAGGGTTGGCCTGAACGGAGATCCAGATCCCCTCCGGGTGCCGGTCGTTCCGGACGAATACATCCGTTTCGGAGGTCGAGTCTCCGCCGATCGCGAGGACGGCCGGCAGCTCTTCATAGGCGTACGG
>CAZTHE010000063.1:0-22882 GCA_964613495.1 uncultured Acidobacteriota bacterium
GGCGAACCGAAGAATTGAGCGAAAAAATCTTTCAGAAAAGTGGGTGTCCACGATTCCATCCACGATTCCAATCCACGATTCCACGATTGTGGTGCTCAGGCGAAAAGCCGCGGGGTTTTCAAAATGGATTCCGGGCGGCGATTCTGTCAGAATTAAGTTCAGCCGAAGAAGTATTCGGCCCCCCCGCGAAACAACTGGCAGCGCCCGAGGCAAGTCCCCTATGGCAGCAGGCATCAACCATCGAACGGGTACCCGGCCCCGCCGCTTGGCCTGGATCGTCTTCGTCTCCCTTCTGGGGACGCCGTTTTCCGGCGGGCAGGAGGGCATTGCCCCGCCCTTCGACAGTGCGCGCGGCGCAAACCCATCTCCCCGGGAAACGCTTCTTCGGATCGCCGCCGACGAGGTCCGTCTCGATGCCGTGGTTGTGGATGCCGAAGGCCGCCAGGTCGCTGGCCTGACCGCGGAGGACTTCGAGATCTACCAGGACGGGCAGCCGCAGACGATCGAGTCGGTCACGTACACCCGGGAGCATCATCGTTCGCAGACTGTCGCGGAACCCGGCTCTGCGGGGATTCCAGCGGGGACTCCGCCGGTTCCTTCCCCGGCGAAGGCGGAGGGAGATGCGGGGCGCACGATGGTTTTCCTGATCGACGACGTCTCGATGAACATTCAGGACCTGCACTTCGCGCGCATGGCCGTCGAGCGGTTCGTCGAGAGCCGGGTGCGGCCGGGAGACTGCTTCGCCATTTTCCGGGCTACCGGCGGTAGCGCCGACTCGCAGTCCTTCAGCTCCGACAGGAGAGAGCTGCTGTCCAGACTCCACGCCATCCCGTGGACCCTCAGCCTGAATCCTTCGCGAGACTCGCAAATCGCCGCCCTGGCATGCGGCATCCGGGCGCTGCGCGACGTGCCGGGACGCAAGTTCCTGTTCCTCCTCTCGGCCCGGGCCACGCTGCCGGAGGGTGCCGACCATGCCGCTGCCTTCGACCGGCTGGCCGACGAAGCCCTGCGGGCGGGCGTGGTCATCCACACGCTGGACGTGGCGGGGAAATCGGCCGCAGTCTCGAATCCCGGACAGGCGGAGACCGGACGCTCGCGGCCGGAAGAGCCGGCTGCGGACCGGGCGATCCCGCTGCCCGGCAAAACGGGGGGGCTTTCCCTCACCGGCGGCAATTTCTTCTCGCGCGGCATCGCCGCCATGGAAGAGCACCTGAAGGGATACTATCTCCTTTCCTATGTCCCCCCGGCGGAGACGTTCCGCCCCGGTGACGGCCCGATTTACCGCAAGGTGCAGGTCCGGGTGCGGCGGCCCGGAAGCGCCGTTCATGCCCGGGACGGTTTTTACGGCGCTGCCGGCACTTCGGGGAAAAGCGACGGAGAGCAGGACCCGCTCATGGAAGCGATGTTCTCGCCGTTCCGCGACAACGCCTTGAAGGTCAATCTCGCTTCCGGCTTCATCGGCAGCCCGGAATCGGGGTATCTGCTCCGGACCTGGCTGCACCTGGACGGACGGCATCTGGGGACCGAGTTTGACAAAGACCTGGGCCCCTCCATTTCCCTCGAGTCGGTCGCCGCGACCACGGATATCGACGGCTCGATAAGGGATATCGGCAGACAGCGGATCCGGTTCGCCGTTACCGGAAAGGAAATGCAGTGGATCCGCGACAACGGCCTGAATTTTTCGCTTTCGCTTCCGGCAAAAAATCCCGGGCTTTTCTATCTCCGGGCAGCCGTCCGGGACGTTGGCTCCGGGGCGATCGCCTCGGCATATCGGTTGCTTGAGATTCCCGATCTCGAAAAGCCCGATCCGGCTCTTTCCGGCATTTTCATTCTGAGCCGCGACGAGGATTCGTCCTGGATCCAGACGGCCACGGCGGAGCAGCCCACGGCGAGGCCCGCTTCGTCTGCGAGGGTCGCGCGTCGCAGCCAGGCTTCCCGCACCTATTTCCCCGGCGAGAGCTTCGACTACCTTGCGGTCCTCTATAATGCGGCGGCCGCGGCGCAGGCGCCGGGACTGGAGTTTCAGCACGTTCTCTACGGAAACGGGGTGGAGGTCTTCAGGAGCAAGCCGGAAGCCGTTCAGACACGGGGCGTGAAGGACCTCGGCAGAATTCCCGTCCGCGAGCGGTTGAAGCTGGAGGCCAGGCTGCTGCCGGGGGATTATGTGCTCGAGGTGCGAATTTCTGACAAGAGAACGGCGGAAAGGCCGATCGCCGGCCGGACGCTGGATTTCCAGGTTGCGGCCAGATCGCCCGGCCGGACCGGGGAGCCCGCTCCGTTTGCGGCGGAACCGCTCTCCGGCGGCATCCGGCGGGCGGTCGTGGATATGACGGGGGAAGAACTGCGCCGGTTCGACCCCGCGCTTTCCGGCGTGCAATTCGCCGAGGCAAAGGAGCCGCTCTCCGAGGTATTGAGGAAGTCCGGCGAACGGGTCATCGCGTTCTTTCGCGACTTTCCGGACACGTCTTCCAAAGAATCGCTCCGGCTGCAGCGGTATGTTTCCGAGAGCCGGGCGGAACAGGACAGGCAGCGCCGGGACCAGCCGCAGCTCCTGGATACCGCCCCGCGAGGGGAGGAGGTCAAGCCGCTGGTCGATCCGAGAGGCATCGAATTCTGCAAACTGCTGCAGTGCGTCGAGGGCGACATGCGTTCCATCTGCATCCGGCTCGGCTGCAGCAGGATCGAGACGCCCGACATCCATACAAGCGGTCCGGTAACGGCGCTTCTCGAGGAGCATGCCGCCGAATACAACTTCTTCATCCTGCCCGGTTCCGACCGCGCAGGCACCTCCTGGGAGGAGGACCGGTCCGACAAGGACAGACGCAGCGCGAACCCGAGAGACCTGTCGGGATTCATCTTGAGTTCCGGCCACACCCTGCATTGCATGTACCTGCATCCCGGCCGCCAGGCGAATTCCAGGTTCCGTTATCTGGGACGCGAAAGGAGAGGCGAACGCGCGCATGTCCTCGCCTTCGCCCAGAAGCCCGAATCCGCGGACTATCTGGCCCAGTATTCGGAAGGCGAATCGCCGGTCCCGGTGCGCTTCCTGGTGCAGGGATTCGTCTGGATCGATCCGGAGAATTACCAGATACTGCGCATGCGCACGAGCATGCTGGCGCCGGAAAGGCCGACCATGCTCCGCGAGACGATCACCGATATCGTTTACGGGAGAGTTCGATTCGAGGATCCCGTGCGGGAGTTCTGGCTGCCGCAGGAAATCAATGTCAGTTGGGAGTTTCCGCATACGGATCGGCTGGACCTCATCTACAGGAACCGGCACAGATACTCCGGGTATCGCGTGTTCTCCGTCGACAGCGACTACGAGATCACCCTTCCCGAATCCCCGTAGCGACCGACGGCGCGGCTCCGTCGCCCCGGGCTGTGCTATGCCGCGCCTGCGGCGCTGGAGCGCCGGCTCAACCACCGCCGCTGCCCCAAAACGCATGCCCTCTAAATCACCCGGACCTCTCCCCCCACCTCCTCCAACCCTCCAACCCTCCAACCTAACAGTCTTGTCTGAATAGATTTTCAGATTTCCCCATCGGGGCTATAATGCTCGGGCGGGCATTCATGCGATGGCGTGCGGGCGTAATCGAACACGGGACCGGATAGCGGCAAAAGGGGGACGGCGTTATGCGTTGGCAAATGAGCAGGAAGAGCACCAATGTTGAAGACCGGCGGGGCATGACGATGCCGAGAGCGGGCGGCATCGGCTGCCTGGGTCTCATCGTCATCATGGCGATCGCCTATTTTACGGGCAGCAATCCTCTCGAGCTGCTGCAGCAGGTGGGCACCGACACTTCCGCGCCGGTTCAGCAGCGGACTTCGACTCCGGCGGCAAATGACACGGAAGGGGAATTCATGCGGCACGTTTTGGGATCGACGGAGGACGCGTGGTCCCAGATCTTCGCTTCAGAAGGCATGCAATACCGGGTCCCTACGCTCGTGCTGTTCGAAGACCAGGTGCAGTCCGCCTGCGGATTCAGTTCGGCCGCCGTCGGCCCGTTTTATTGTCCGCCGGATCAGAAGGTCTACATCGACCTGTCATTTTTCCAGCAGCTGAGCCGGCAGTTCGGTGCCTCCGGCGATTTCGCCCAGGCCTACGTGATCGCGCACGAGGTGGGCCATCACGTGCAGAACCTGCTGGGAATCTCCGAGCAGATCGAGCGGGCCAGGAGCCGGGCCGGCGAGAGGGACGCCAACCGCCTGTCCGTCATGCTGGAACTGCAGGCCGATTGCCTGGCCGGGGTGTGGGGGCACTACGCGAACCAGAAGGAGCGGATCCTGGACCCGGGCGACATCGAGGAAGGCCTCAACGCGGCGCAATCGATCGGGGACGATCTCATTCAGAAGAGATCCCAGGGATATGTGAACCCGGATTCCTTCACGCACGGCACTTCGCAGCAGCGGGCTTACTGGCTGCGCCGCGGGCTGGAATCCGGGCAGGTGGGAGCCTGCAACGTCATGGAAGCCGGCGGCATCTAACCGCGTCTCGCGTTTCAGGCGCATCGTTTATGGGAAAGGGGCCGGCATCGGGAGCGGCCAAGGATTGTGCACAGAAATTCCGGAGGCTACATGAGAAAAGTGCCGTTGCGTTTTCAGGAGTTCAGCAGGCAGAATCCCCGCGTTTCCGAAGCATACGAAGACCTCTCGGCGGAATGCCGGGATGCGGGACCCTTGAACGAAAAGGAGCGCTGCCTGGTGAAACTCGGCATCGCCATCGGGTCCGGCATGGAGGGGGCCGTGCGCTCCCAGGTGCGCAAGGGCCTCGACGCGGGCCTGAAACCGGAGGAGATCCGGCACGCGTTCCTTCTCGGGCTGCCGGGCATCGGGTTCCCGCGCATGATGGCCGCGCTGACCTGGGCCGAGGATGTCCTGGAAAAGGACGAGCCGGGCGCTTGATCCGCTTCATTATGGAGAGTCCTATGGGAAAGATCATCCTGGAACCCAAAGCCGGCCCGCTGCCGATCCTGGGTTTCTATCCGGCGATCCTGATCGGGATCGACGTCGAAGGTCGACCCGACTTCACGACGGTTGCCTGGACCGGGGTGGCGGCCAGCGTGCCTCCGTCCATCACGATCGCGCTGCAGCACCACCGGCATTCGCTCAAAGGCGTGCGCCGCCACATGGTGTTTTCCGTAAACATCCCTTCCGCGGATCTGGTCCGGGAAACCGACTATTGCGGCATGGCCTCGGGCGCGCGGGCGGATAAGGCCGCGGATTGCCGGTTCACCGTGTTTTACGGCAAGGTGCAGCACGCCCCGTTCATCGAACAGTGCCCGATCAACCACGCCTGCGAGGTCGTGCAGATCCTGAACCTGGGAAGCCACGAACTCATCGTGGGCAGGATCGTCGAATCGCGCGTGTCCGAGGAATGCCTGACCGGCGGGCGGCCGGACCCGGCGAAGGTGAACCCGATCGTGTTCGCCGGCTTCGGCTATCACGCCGTGGGGCCGTTCCTAGGGCAGGCGTTTCATTGCGGCAGGGAGATCAATCCCGGGGCCGCATTCGACAGGCCGGAATCATAATTATTGCCGTGGCAGGAGATCTGCGGTAAGGTGGCCGCAGGGTGTATCCGGAATTCCTCAGGGGTTTCCGGTGAAAGAATATCCGCAAAGATTCGGGAGGTTATGTGAGCCTCAATCCTTCAAGAAGACAGTTTCTGCAGGCGGGACTGGCGCTGCCTGCAGCCGGGCTCGTTTCGCCGGGCAGCTTTCAGTCGGCGGCGCAGGCGACTCCGCCGGTCGTTTACAGGACGCTGGGGAAAACGGGACTCAAGGTGACGGGCGTGGGATACGGCATCGGTTACGTGCCGATTCCGGAAGTCGTCGCGCGGGCCCTCGACATGGGCGTCAACTATTTCGACACGTCCCGGGATTACGCCGACAGCGAAAAGACGTTTTCCGGCGTGATCAAGGGGCGGCAGCGGGACAAGATCGTCATCGCCACCAAGTCGCCCAACAGGAAAAAGGACGCCATCCTCAAGGACCTGGACACCAGTCTCCAGCAACTCGGGGTGGACTACGTCGATATCTGGCACCTGCACGCGCGCGACACGCCGGCCGCCATTCCCGACGAAGCGATCGAGGCGCTGGAGCTCTGCAAGAAGTCGGGCAAGGCGCGTTTCGTCGGCTTCAGCTGCCACGATCCCAACCGGATGGCCGATTTCGTCATAAAAACCGGGAAGTTCGATGTCGTTCAAACGACCTACAGTTTCCCCATCGGCGGGATTTACAGGGACCATGCGATCAAGAAGATGCATGACGCCGGAGTCGGCATCATCGCGATGAAGGTCGTGGTGGCGTTGACCGGGCTGAATCTCAAGGCTCTGGACAATCCGCCGGCTTCCAAAGGCGAGGGGCCGCTGGCGGGGATCAAGTGGGTTTTGCAGAACCCGGCCATCGGCACGACCGTGCCGCACATGAAGACGATTCCCGAGCTCGAGATGAACTTCCGGGCGATGTCGGAACCGTATACGCCGGCTGACGAGAAGCTCCTGTACGTCATGAACGAGAAGATACGGCCCGACTACTGCCGCATGTGCTACCAATGCACGGGGCAGTGTCCGAAGGGCGTTCCCGTAACGGATGTGCTGCGCTTCCTTGCGTACTACGATTTCTGCGGCAATTACCACCAGGCCGTGGCGAAATTCCGGGGCCTGGGAAGGGAGATCCGCGACGTGCGCTGCGGCGATTGCTCGTCCTGCGCGATCCAGTGCCCCAACGGGGTACACGTCCAGGACCGGCTGATGCGCGCGCAGCAGCTGCTGGCATAGGCGTTTATCGTTAATGGGTTTCCCGTTTCCCGTTGACGGGTTTGCGTCCGCCCGCTGGGCTGGATTCTGAAGTTCATAGGCTTGCGAAGCCCGGAGTTTTAGCAGGACTCCGGGCTTCGCGGCGTCTGCAACTCCTGTTCCCGCAAAACTCAGGGTGCCTTCGGGCCCGTTTCCATATTGGAAATTTTGCCGTCGACCAGCGTAACGATGCGATCCGCCCGGTATCCGAGCGCGAGGTTGTGGCTGGTAACCAGGACGCTGATGCCGCCGTAGTCCACCAGCTCGCGGAACAGGTCGAAAATGGCGGCGCCGTTTTCGGTGTCCAGGTTTCCCGTCGGTTCGTCCGCGATCAGGATTCCGGGATGGACGATGAGCCCGCGGGCGATGGCCACGCGCTGCATTTGCCCGCCGGAGAGCTGATCGGGCCGGAAGTGCGCCCGGTCCTCGAGCCCCACCCGGCGCAAGACCTCCAGCGTTTCGCTCCTCCGCGCCGGCCGACGGTAAAACAGCAGGGGCAATTCCACGTTCTCCGCCACGGTCAGAGTCGGCAGCAGGTAGAATTTCTGAAACACGAACCCGAGCATGCCCCGCCGGACCAGGGTCCGTTCGTCCTCCTTCAGCCCGTCGACCGGCTTCCCGTTGATGCGCAGCGTGCCGCCGGTGGGGGAGTCCAGGCAGGAGAGCAGGTGGAGCAGCGTCGTTTTCCCGGATCCCGACGGGCCAAGGATCGAAACCATTTCGGCGGCGTGGATGTCCAGGTTCACCCCGTCGATCGCCCGGACGGTTTCGCTTCCACGCAGGTAGTGCCGTTTCAGATCCCGGGCTTCGATCAATGGATCGCTGGGTTTGGAGTTCACGGCAGGCCTCCCTTCATCCGATGCCTTCCCGGATCGCGTCGATGGGCGGCATCGACGCCGCGCGCCACGCGGGGTAGAGTCCGGCGAAAAAGCCGATCACGGCCGCACCACCCAGGGCTCCGAGCAGCAGCGGCCAGGTGATGGTGACGATGTTTCCCTGGATGCCGATGTCGATCAGCGACTTGATCGCCTTCTCCGTCAATTGCGTTCCCCCGAGGGCCAGGAGGCCGCCGGCCACGGCGCCGGTGACGCACACCGTCAGGGTCTCCAGCCAGATCAGCTGGAAGACATCGCCGCGCAGCGCGCCGAGTGCCTTCATGACCCCGATCTCGCCGGTTCGCTCGTACACGCTCATGAGGATCGTATTGATCACTCCGATGACGGCCACAAGGACGGCGATGACGGTGACGGCGAGAATCATCACCTGCGCGGTGCCGACGAGCATCACCAGCGTGCTCTTGACCTGTTCCAGGCTCACGACCTGGACCTCGGGAAGCTTCAGCCAGCGGGCCTCGAATTCCTGAAGCGCGGCGCCCGAGAACCCGGTCAGCTTGATGCCGAGGATCGTCAATTGGGCGGGGCGGTTAAAAAGAGCCTGCGCGCTCCGGAGGGGCAGAAACACCGTCCCGTCATCCTGGGTGCCCGTCCGTTTCAGGATGCCCACGATCCTGAACTGCCTCGTGACCGATGCGGCAGCGCCATACGGGGAAACGGTAGCGATAAAACTGTCACCGACTTTCCGCTGCTCGTAGGTCGCCGCTTCATATCCCATCACGACCTCGTCCTCGGAATCCGGGCGGAACCAGCGCCCTCCCTCGAATCCCGGTCCCGAATCGAACTGAAGCCAGGGCTTCATCTCCGAGAAGCTTTCCGGTTCCACGCCGGTCATGACGATGAAAGCGCTGGAGGAGTCCTCGCGGATGCTGCTTCCTTCCCGCTCCGCGATCCCTATGAAGATGGGCGTGATGCTGTGAATCTCCGGGTCGGCGCGCACCTGCTCGTACGTCTCCGCCGGGAGATAGAGGAGTCCGGTGCCTCCCTTGAGCATCATGGTGGCGGCTTCGTAGGGGCAGCCTTTGGCCATGATCATGACCTGGAAGCCGAGACGGTCGATGCTTCTCTCGATCGCCTGGCGATACCCGAGGTTGAATCCCGCAAGGCTCACGGCCACGGCTACCGCCAGCGCCACTCCGGCGATGGTCAGCGAGGTCCTCACCTTGCGCCGGAACAGGTTCTTTAATGCAAGAGATGCAAATCTCATGGTCTCAACCCCATTTTTCGGCCGATCCGGGCTGGATTGCCTTTCCGGCATGATCAGGCGCCCGCCGTCCGCTGCTCATTTGAATTCGACGGCGGAGCCTGCCAGGATCGGCTCATTCCCCATCTGCACCAGTTGCCCCTCCGCCCTGACTCTGCGTCCCATCCGCTGGGGCAGCTGGGGGAGGGTCTTGCCCAGGTCGACTTTCAGCTGCCGGCCCTTTTCGTCCTTCAGGTAGAACCAGCACCCGCTCACGGGGCACTGCCGTACTATTTCCCCCTCGACCGTTACCGTACCCGAAGGCGGTTCCGCGAGCAGTTGCGCGATCGAGGTAGGCGGGGCATCGGTAAACGGGGCGCCGAAATGCTCCGGTCTCGAATGCTGCCAGACCAGATAGGCCGCCCCGATCACGAGAATGCCGCCGCACAAAATCAGGATCTTTTTCACGATGCCTTCTTTCAGGGGGGGGTGCCGTTACGCGGCTTTCAGGGTTTCCGTTTCGCCAGCTCGGACCGGGCCTGCCGGAAAAACGGCTCGAACCGGCGGCCATAGACAAAGAAATCGAGCAGAATCAGGTTCTTTCGCAAGCCCCGTATGGAAGCTTCGTAGTCGCCCTGGCCTGGTCCACCAATCACGGGATTCCGAATATGGGCAACTCTGTCCCTCGCGCTCCCGGGTTCCGCAATCCTGTAATAGTCGTGTTTGTAGAAATCCGCAAGGGTGAGCGACGCGAATTGATTCAGGAACTCCCTGTTCCGCAGGGCGCGCGACGCGACGCTTTCCAACCGCTGGAAAAATACTCCTCGAATAGCGCCTGTTTTGGGATCGGTGGAGATGAAGATCTGGATCAGGCCCCCCTGGCCGGGGACATTGACTCCGTGTACATACCCGAGGACTTCGTTCCCTTTGAAGACGGTGTAGACGGTGTAAGGAGTCTCATATGTCTCGTATACCGGATCCAGGTCGCTTCCCAGCCGCTCCCTGAGCGCGGTGTAGAGCTCTCTGCCTTCCTTCATGCGCGACAGGTCCCGCAGTTCTTCCCTGTAGGTCGTCATCTCCGGGTACAGGTACTTCAGGTCCTGCGACGGATTGGTGAGGGTGCACCCGACGGCGGCGAAAAGGGGTCTCTGGTAATCAAGGCATAGGGCCATAATAGTCATGGTCGCCGTTAAATAGAATAATTGTGAAAATAAATTTCGTTTTCTTTTCATCACCAGTAATTATAATACTGAATGTTGAGAATCCAAACTCTGCCCCCGTCCCAACGCCCGAAACGGCGCTCGATGTTGAACTTGATCCATTGCAGCGTCGCGGCGCTGATGTCGTTCCGGCGATAGAGGGTGAATTCGCCGACGATGGAGCTCTCGGCCTTCCCCGATAGAGGAGCGTCTCTCCAGAAACGGCGATACTGCGACGCCCAACCCCATTTGCGGGATCGGGACGTATATTCCACCTGGTGGAGTTGCCCGATTACGGCGTTGCCGTTGTCCCTGCCGCCGCTCAGTTCCGTCGTGAACGCCGTAGTGCCGCCCCAGAGGGTGCGCGTGTAACGCCCGTCCAGCCCGATCCGGGTCGTGCGGATAAACTCAGGGGAAACGGACTCCGGATCCGGCGGGGTCCCGTGGGACATGGCCGGATCATTGAGGCGTTCCCCTTTCAGGAAAGAGGCGCCGCCTTCCAGGCCGTATTCGTTCAGGAACCTGTTCCCGAGGCTGAAGCGCGCGCCGATCATGCCGCTCTGGCCGCGGAACCGAGGGTAATAGCCGGATCCGAGCAGGTAATACACGTCGTAGTTGACGTCGCGGGTCGGCGATCCGTACAGACCCGTGTACCAGTCCCGCTCGAAACCGAAATTCTGTTCATTGGACAGCTGCAGCAGCGTGCCGTGCGTGTCGGTCTGCAGGTTGATGCCGAACGGAAGATAGAATCGTCCGGCCCTCCAGTGGAATCTTCCCAGGTTCCGGCTCCTGCCCGTATCGCCTAACAGCGGGTTGAATATGTTGTACAGGTCGACATAGGCGTTGTGGTACTCGAGAAAAAAGCCTTCCCGGTTCATGCCCTCGCGGTCATTGAGCACCTCGACGAAATTGTCCCGCCGCACCAGGCGCGACTGGATGTTCAGGGAAGCGACGGTGGCGGTGCGGCTGGAAAACTTCTTGAGGATTTCAAATCCCACGGACTGGCGGCTGTAGAGAGGCGGATCGGCCTCCAGGTCATGGCCCGTGGCCAGCTGGAAAAACAGCTCCTTCTTGAACGTGAAGTTCTCCGAAAAATGCCGCGCGTACCAGGGACGCCGCGTCTCGACCGCTTCCCGGACCTCCGGCCGGAGGTCCTCGAACGGATCGGCCGGCTCGCTGTCCGAGGGCGGACTGCCGGTTTCGCCCTCCTGTCCCCATCCGGCGCGCGCCGGGAGCGCCGCGAGAGAGCACGCCAGGAACAGATTCCGCAATAGGACGCAGCGTCTCATTCACATTACATAACACCGATTCGGGCGATGTCTACCGGCGTGCGGGGGGAGGGATGGGGCGTCCGTCGGGGTATGCGTGACGGCGGATTGGCCGCGCCGCGCGCCGACTATCGCGCCGCCCTGGCGGCGATGGCGTCCTGCATTTCCACGACGCGGCGGTCCTCGATCCTGTAGCCGAAGTAAAACACCGCCGCCGCCAGCAGGCATGCGGCCGCCGGCGCGAGCGTCAGGATGGACGTGATGCCGGCGACGGCCCGCGGGGAGGGGGGCGCGTTTGCCACGAAACCGATTGCGGCAAGGCCCAGAAGCACTGCCGCGCTTCGTATCAGGATACTCAGTTTGATCGGAATGTTCAGGAGGGCCATGGTGAACGCGCGGATGTTTTTGCCCGTTTTCCACTCGCCGTAGATCACGGTGTCGGAAAAGAGAGCCGTGCTCATCGAACTGGCGATGCCGGCCAGCAGCGTGGCGGCGGCGCAGAGGGCCGTGAAGCTCCACACGCTCGACGCCAGGAGTTTCGCCGCGAAAAACGCCGCGGCGGCCAGCACGAGAAAGGCCCAGTACACGGTGCGCTTCCCGAACCGCACGCCGATCCAGGTGGCGGCAACGGATCCCAGCAGGGCGGCGATGCTGGTGGCGAGGAGGAAGACGGACATGAAAACAAGGTCGTTCACGACGTATTTGAAGTAATAGATCGCGAAAGCCATCACGATGGAGTAGTTGGTGTTCCGGAAGGTCTCCGCGACGATCAGCAGAAGCAGGGGCGGGTTACGGAACACCAGCCCGGCGATCTCCCTGACGGATTGGCCCGAATCCTTCGCGGAGGATCCGGCCGCCTCCGCATCGTAGGGATCTTTCCCGGATGTGATCCTGTAGACGTACCAGTACCCCAGGATCATGAAGACCGCATAGATCGCGGTTGCCAGGGTGAATCCCGTCACGTCGTCCGTCCGCTCGCCGAAATACAGGATCATGGGCATCCCGGTGACGGAGAAGACCAGGCCCGCCGCTGCCATTCCCTGAGCCCGGCTCGCGGACAGGATCGTGACTTCGTCCGGCAGCCGGCTGAGCCTGCCGACCATGGCGCCGCTTGCGGTAAAGACAATGCTCAACAGCAGGTGGCCGGCCAGGAAGCCGAACATGATCAGGACGGCGGCCAATGCGTCGCCCCCGATTTTGGTGAATTCGAGAATGAAGAGCGGCGCGAAGAGCGGGGGGCCGATCAGGAGCCAGGAGCGGTATTTCCCCCCGAAACGCAGCACCATTTTCTGAAGCACGACTCCGGCGAGGAGGGCGCAGAGGAGGTCGACGGCGCCCGTGACCCATAGGATGACTCCGACGGCCGCCATGGGGAATCGGGCGTAGTCGGTCAGGAACGCCGTGAAATAAAACATCTCCATGCTGAGCATCAGGAGAAGGAACATGTCCGCGACTCCGTAGGTGTACAGCACCGATTTTTTCAGTCTTTCCGTCATGGGCGCACTCCCGAGGCCGGTTTGCACAAGGATTGGGTCGATACGCACCGATGGCCTCCGTGAGCCCCATCGGGCTTCCCGGTTCTGCCAGCATGATCGGCTATAAACCCTGCTGTGAAATGAGTCAATGCTATTTTGCGATGCTATCCCGCTACCCCGTTCGGGGGCGGCGAAATCCAGCGTCCGGGATGCCGGGTCTTGCCTTTCCCGCGCTCCGGAATCGTCCCTGCGGGCGTCGCCGCGAGGTAATTATTTGGCGCAAATAGTTCCTTTTTTGTTATTGTAGGCCCTCATAGAGGTCTTTGGAACGCTAAATCGGCAAAGTGGAAAGGAAGGAGACCGCCGTATGGCTGAATCCGTGAAATCCGGGAACAAAGGGAAAAAGGTGTTGAGGCGCGAATTTCTCGCCGGAAGCGGCGCCGCCATCGCGGCAGGCGCCCTGGCCGTCGGGACGCAGGATGCCGCGGCCGCCGTGCTCGCCGCCTCTCCGCAGGCGGCCAAGCCGCCGTACGCGGCGTCGAAGGGGTATATCGTTTACGACAGCCGGTTGTGCCTGGGCTGCCAGAGCTGCATGTTTGCCTGCTCGATGACTCACGAAGGAGTCGCGAACCCTTCGCTTTCGAGAATCCAGATCATCCGCGACGCCCCGTCCTTCACGAAGTATCCGTACGACGTCGTCATGTCCGTATGCCGGCAGTGCGTGTCGCCGCTGTGCGTGCAGAACTGCCCGACGGGAGCCTGCCACGTGGACGCCGCCAACGGGAATGTCCGCAGGATCGACCAGTCCAAATGCATCGGCTGCAGGCGGTGCATCGAATCCTGCCCGCAGCGGCCGCACCGCACGATCTGGGACGCCGCGAAGAAAAAGTCCACGAAATGCGATCTCTGCGCCGACGCGCCGTACTGGAGCCGCAAGGGCGGGCCCGAAGGGACCCAGGCCTGCGTGGAAACGTGCGCGGCCAAGGCGCTCAAACTGGTGCACGAGCCGCCTCCGCAGGCCGACGTCGCGGGGTACGACGTGAACCTGGCGCCGCCGCCGAAGGTAATGCCCAAGATGGCCCCGAAACCGGCACCGAAGGAAGGAGCATAGACATGGCAAACGGATATGCGGGAAAGATATTGAAGATCAACCTGACGACGCGGGAGGTCGGCCGGATCGACACCGCGCGATACGAAGAGTACGGCGGCGGCGTCGGCATGGGCGCGGCCATATTCTGGGACCTTGCCGTGGCGCCGGGCGACTGGGACCTTCAGGACGCGTTCGATCCGAGAAACGTGATTTCCCTGATGTCGGGGCCGCTGGCGGCCACGGGCGTCCCGGGCGCGGGCAGGACGAGCATTTGCGCCATCGCCCCGGAGACGTTTCCCACGCCGCTGTTCCACCGAACGAGCATGGGCGGCCGGTTCGCCACGATGCTGAAACTCGCCGGCTGGGACGGGGTCGTGGTGCACGGCAGGGCCGGCGGGCCGGTTTGGATCAACATCGTAAACGACAAGGTGACGATCGAGGACGCCAAGCCCCTGTGGGGCCTCAATACCTACGAGACGCAGGGGCAGATCACGTCGATGGTGGCCGGGAGGACCCGGTTCGGCGAAGAGTGGCACCCGGTCGAAAACGACTTTACGACGGCCCGGCCGCAGATCGTGTGCATCGGCCCGATCGGCGAGTCGGCGACGCGCGTCGCCGCCCTGATTCACGGCAGCGGCGTCAGCGCGCGCACGGGCGGCTTCGGCGGCGTGTTCGGCTCGAAAAACCTCAAGGCCATCAGCGTGATCGGCACCGGCAGCATCGGGGCCGCCGACCCCAAGGCGCTCGTGGACCTGAGAATCCGGCATATCGAGGGGCCCGGCCGGGGCATATCCGCGGGCGCCTCGTCGTGCATGCCGTGCGTCAACGCCGACCGGAGACGAAATTCCTATTACGGCGGCGAATCCATGTGCGCGGACGAATACTGGTACATGGGGCGCGAGCCGGGCGGCCAGATGCGGGGCGCCGACGTGGCCATCAAGTGGGGCATCTGCACCTGGGCCACCAAGTTCGGCGGCGCCATGGACAACAACGTCCCCAACGCGCCCGCGCTGTTCAAGGGCCGCGTGCCCATGGAACCCGGCATGGGGTGGTACATCAAGTACCTGTATGAATTGGGCGTCCTCGGTCCGGGGAAGCAGATCGAGTCGCATCCGCTGCCGATGGACCAATGGGGCCAATTGAGTTTCCGCGAAGCCTTCTGCGACGCCATCGCCCGCAAGGCCGGCATCGGGGCGGACCTGGCGGAAGGGACGCTCGAGGCCGCCAAGAAGTGGGGGAGGCTGGAGGAGGACCTGAACTCCGGCGCGCTGCGCTTCCCGGCCTACGGCGCGAGCTGGCACCATTCCCTCCCGGGCGTGGATTGGGCTTACGGGTATATCTTCATGTCCGGAGACCCCATGTGGCACGGGTTCATGGGGGTGACCGGAGGCGGGGGATTCGGTGGTCCGGCCACCTATACGGCGGAGCAGCTCGTCGAGATGCTGGCGGCCAAGGTGGAGCCCTTCACCGGCGACCCGCTGATGTTCAGCAACTCCTGGAAGGGGGAGGAGGCCCGGAAGACGGGCATCTACTCCGCGCACAAGGCCAAGATGGTTTCCTGGGCCCGGCGCTACGCGGGGTTCTACAACGAATCCATGTCCATCTGCGAGATGATGCTGCCCAACTTCATCGGCAGATCGGCCGACGGCATTTCGGGGCCCAGCCCCGATCTGGAATACGGCTACTACAAGGCCGTCACAGGCAACGGGAAGACGTTCGCCGATACGATCGAGATCGGCAGGAAGATCTGGAACATGGAGCGCGCGATCCGCGTGATGGCGGGAAGGCACCGCGACAAGGAGCAGTTCGCACCCTTCATGTACATGCCCGGAGCGACCTTCATGTCGCTGGGCGCCAAGCCCGTTTACCAGGGCGGCAAGTGGGGCTTCGAGGACCAGGCCGACCTTTACCTGGACAAGGCGGGAGTGGAGGAATTCAAGACCCACTACTATAGGCTGGAAGGCTGGGATCCCGGCAACGGCTGGCCCACACGCAGCACGCTGGAAGGCCTGGGCATGAAGAAGGTGGCCGACGCGATGGCGGGCAAGGGCAGGCTCGGCGCCTAGCCCCGGGATGCCGGAGCCGGTCGCATGAATCCGCAGAATACGCAGGCTGGGCTCGCCGCGCTAGCGGGCGGGCCAGCCTGCCGTCGCCATGTAAAGCACGGTCTCTTCCGCCCCATCCACCCCGATCAGGGCATTCACCGCGTCGTCATAGAGGGCGCCGATGCCGCAGACCCCCAGACCCGAAGCCGTGCCGGCCAGGTAGAGGTTCTGGGCGATGTGGCCGGCGTCCAGGTAGATGTAGCGATAGGCCCGCTGCCGGTATTTCCACTTGCACCGCTCGATGATGGCGGTCCAGACGAACGTGGCGTGTGCGTGGGCGACCATCTCCTGTCCCAGGGCGGCCTGCGCCATCTCTTTCGAGAATTCGCCGGGGCGGATCAGCTCGAGGTCAAATGCGTATGGCCTGAAGTGATAGATTCCCCGTTCGAGGCCTTCCACCGAATTCGCCAGCAGGTAGGTTTCGATGGGGAACAGGGCTCCCGCCGAAGGCACGGTCCGGAAGTGAAAATCGCCGGCTTCCGCCGTGATGCCCTGCGTCGCCCATAGCAGGGTGGAGAGAGTCCCGAGCGGCAGGGTTTTTCCGGAATCGAACTTCCGCACCGAACGCCGTTTCAGGACCGTGTCCCAGAAGTCAACGTCCTTGCCGAATGCGGGATCCGGCAGCCTCGTCCTCGGGGTGGATTCGGGATAGCTCTTGTAGCGTTCCGGCCGGCGCTCCCAGTCAAGCGAGTGGCCGCCCGGGCTGTCCGGGGAGTATTTGGTCTCCTGCTGGAATCTGTCTCCGATGCCGGATTGTTCCTTCTGCCTGCCGCCCGATTCCTTCATGCGCACCCCCGGGATTAATTCGAAATTTCGAGATCCGGAATTCGAGATTATAAAACGGCGGGACGGAGAAGTCACTCCGGGAGGGAAAATCCTTAACCCGCGTTGTTCATGAAGCTTCTGCTGCGGCGACGGGAAAAATACTGATTCCGGATTCCAAATTCCAGATTCCAGACAAGTCTGCGGATCAACGATTTGGGCAGTAGGGAGCCGGGTTAGAGGGAAGGATTATTCGAGACTGTGTGACAATACGACACCTGGAATCTGGAATCCGGAGTCTGGAATCTGTTTCTCCAGCCGTCTGCGGCGCCTGGCGACGAAGCTCCGTGAATAATGCGGGCTAATTGCATCAGGTGGTAATTCGAGGGTATGGTGCCTGTCACCATAATTTCAGCTGACGGAAAGTATCCGCATTGCATGTGCGGGCAATGGAACCGGCTGTTCCGGGAGCAGGCGCGTGCTTTGCGCCGTGACAGGATCCAGCAGGTTGCGGCCGCCTTCCGCAGAAACCGTTACGCGCAGCTCGAGGTCGAGCGCTCCTTCGTTGAAGAGCATGTAGTAGTGCGTCCCGTTTTTCCGCACATGGCGCACACGCAGGTCGGGCGCCGCGGGAACTACCCTCACGTCCGGCGGGACCAGCCTGTCGATGGCCGCGACCAGTTCCGCCTCGGGCATCGCTGCGTTCCAGCGGACGATGCGGCCGGCTTTTTCCAGGATGCCGGCCGCGGCCGCGGCCCGAGCCGGCGGTTCCTCCTCAAGGATCAACGCCCGGTAGTGCATGCCGGCGAGGCGGATGCCGCCGGAATCGACCCGGGCGTCTTCCCAGAGATGGCGCGCCTCCAGGTAGTTGAAATCCCGCTGGTGCCGGAAGCAGACCCTGGCCGCCGCCCACGGGAGATGATCGTTCAACCCCAGAATGGCCAGTTCGCACGCGTGCCGGCTGCCGGTGTTGATCCAGCACAGGCGCGACGTGGCTTCGGCGAAAGGTTTGTAGCGCGGCCACCAGGGGCTGTTCGGGCCGACGTCGGGCGGGCGTTCATCGATCCGGGGGCCGCGGATCGAATAATAGAATGCGTGCGGCACGAGCAGGTTGCACCCGCGCACCAGCAGCCAGTGCGCGATCCACCGCATTTCTTCGAAGGTGAGATTGTGCCCGTAGGCGCCGCAGCACTCGTTCATGTTGCGGCGCCGCCCGAGGTGGATCATGGCCGAAGAAGCGCATTTGGCCTGCGTGGACTGATCGCCTTCCAGCGCGTTGGCCTTGCCCGGCTCGATATGGCGCCAGACGATGTCCTGCCCGGGGATATCGAAGTGGCGGAGACTGCCGATGTCGTCGGGCAGTTCCGGGTGCCCGGTGAGCGCGACGCCGTGGTCTTTGCACCAGCGCGCTATCGGCGCATAGAACGTTTCTTCCAGCCGGGCGCGCAGGGCGCGGGCGTAGTCGCGGCGCAGGCTGCCGGCATCGGGCTCGTCGTCGAAAAACAGCGCGGGCAGGTGTTCCGTGAAGTCGCGGCCGAGAAACGCGTTGACGTGCGGCAGGATCCCGGTCGTGCCGGCCACCATGCCGCGCTCGGCCTGCCGGGCGAGCAGGGATGGTTCGTCCGTGAAAATCGCCTTCACCGTTCGGCCGAAATGGCTGCCGAATTCCTCGTAGTACCGCCGGTACACGAGCCGGATGAAGCACTCCACCGCCTCGGGATTCAGTATGTCGGCGCCCGCCGGCTGGTCCTCCGCCACCTCGCGGCGGTCGGCGCGGCGGGGCGTTTCGGCTTCCGTGAAGTGAAGCCCGCGGATGACCGAATGCCCGTCGCGCGCCGCGCGGTCCACGATCGCGACGCGGTGGCCGTTGGTCTTGCGCCGGGCGACGGCGACGAGGTCCTGGCCCGGGGACAAAGCCGGCTCGCGTCCGGCGCCGATGCGCACTCCCAGGACTTCGGTCCCGGGCAGGGCTTCGTCCAGATCGACGGCGACCAGGCCGCGGGTGCGGAAGGCGCTGTCGGCGGCGGCGACCTGACCGCTCGACGAGCCGCTCGGGTACATCCCCTCGTCGTAGAGGATGACCCACATGCCGCGCTCCGCGGCGCGCTCGACGGCGAACCGAATGCACTCGAGCATGCGCGCGCTCATCCACCCGATGCTCCGGGGCAGCCCGACGCGCGGGTGAATCACGAACGCGTGCACCCCGTGCGCCCTGAAATCGTCGATCTGCCGCAGCAACTCCGTTTCCGACAGGTCGTCGTTCCAGAACCAGAAGGGGGCCTGGGAGAATTCGGCCGGGGGATGCAGCCACTCTTCCGGGAGCCGCAAGGCGGGACGGCCGTCGGCCGCCACCCGCCCCGGCAAGGCCAGCGCCGCGACACCCATCCCCGCCGTTTCCAGAAACCGTCTCCGGTCCATCCGCATCTCCAGGGGTGCTATTGTTTCTTGAGGGCGGCGACGGCGCGGTAGGCGGCCTTGGGCCGCTTCTGCCGGTCGAACAGGAGCGGATAATTCGTGCGGCCGGGAACCGGGAAATTGTTTTTCCACGACTCGTCGTCGCTCGTCCCCCAGGTGGTCACGCGGTCGATCGTGTCGCGGTGCTTCAGGAACAGGCGGAACAGGTCTTCGTACCGCTTCGCCAGGCGTTGTTCCATCTCTTCCGGGAGGCCCTTCGGCCAGGGATTCAGTTCGGCGGCGTATTGCTGGCGGGTCGAAATTTCCGCCGTGCGGCTCTGTTCGCGGCCGGGCAGCACGTCCACGTCCAGCTCGGTGATGTGCACCCGGACCCCCGCCCTGGCAAACAGGACGATGCTGGCCTCGAGCTCCTCGACCGTGCCGTAGCCCAGGCCCACGTGGGCCTGCATGCCGACGCCGTCGATGGGCACGCCGCGCTTTTTGAAGTCGCGCACGAATTCGGCGACGAATGCAGCCTTTTTGGGATTGTACATGTTGTAGTCGTTGTAGAGCAGCAGGGCCTTCGGATCCGTCTCATGCGCCAGGTGGAACGCCTTTTCCAGAAATTCCGGGCCGATGATGTTGAGCCACTGGCTCTTGCGCCAGCCCTTGTCCTCGTCCACGGCCTCGTTCACGACGTCCCACGCGGCGATTTTGCCCTTGTATCGCCCGACGAGCGTGCGGATGTGGTCTTCCATCCTCCGGAGCAGGGCATCGCGCGAGACGGGATTCCCGCCGTCCAGGAACAGGCTCCGGGGCGCCTGGGAATGCCAGACCAGCGTGTGGCCCAGGATGAACATCCCGTGGTCGAGCCCGAACCGGACCAGGCGGTCCGGGAGTCCCCAGCTCCAGCGGTCGGTTTCGGGATGCACCTCGCCCCATTTCATGCAGTTTTCCCCGGTGACGGCGCTGAATTCCCGCGCAATCAGCCCGAGCATCTCCCGGTCCTGCTGCTGCAGGGTCCGGTTGCTGACGGCGGTACCGATGTGGAAATCGTCCCTGTACAGGTCCCCGAGCCCGGTTTCCCGGTACGACTGGGCCAGGGCACGCGATTTGACCAGGGAGAGCACGGGAACCGACGATGCAGCATAAAGACAAAAGTCACGGCGTGTGAGAGTCATGCGATCCGCCTTTCTCGATGCTGGTCCGATCTTAGGGCCAACGGGATTCCAATGCGAGGATTTTTCCAGTGCCGGCGGCTCAGAACGCGTCGAAGCTTTCCATGGAATCCGCCCTCAGGACGTCCCGCTGGGAGAAATTGACGACCCACGAGGCGATGTCCCCCATGCGGAGAGGCAGGCCGAGGCGGGACATCATCGACCGGTAGCTGTAGAACCTTGCATTCAGATCCTGCACCCGCGTTTCGAGTTCCTCCGCCGAAAAATTCCGCGGCCTGATGTAGCACCTGTCCCCGGGCCAGCGTCCCATCGCGTCGATGTCGACGATGCGGTTCTCTTCTTTCATGCGGTCGTACAGCGGCGTTCCCTTGTCCGGTGTCAGGATGTTGAAATAGGCCGCGGGGACCTTGTGCTTTTTCAGGAAGGCGAGGGTCGCGTCGAACACGTCCGGGGTCTCCGTGTCCCAGCCGAAGATGAAGTTCAGGGAGTAGCTGATGTGCCGGCGCCGCAGTCCGTTCAGGATCTGTTCGTACTCCTCCACCTTGTTGGCGCGCTTGTTCATGGAGCGCAGCGTTTCGGCGTCGATGCTCTCCATGCCGATGTTGACGTGCAGCAGGCCGCTCTTCTTCGCGAGGTCCATGAAGGCGTCGTTTTTGCACAGATGGGCCGACCACAGCGCCGACCAGCGCAGCTTCAGGGGAATCAGCGCCTCCATCAGCTCCATCGTGTGGGCGATGTTCCCGGCGAAGTTGCTGTCGGCGAACAGGACGTCTTTCGACCGGGTGAAGCGGATTTCCTCGACGACATCCTGCGTCGGGCGGGTGCGGTAGTCGTGGCCCAGGTAGAGCCGCTCGGAGCAGAACTCGCATTTGAAGGGGCAGCCCCTGGAGGATTGCACGGCATAGGTTTTGAACATCCCGTAGTGGCGCGGGTCGAGCAGGTCGTAGCGCGGCAGAGGCAGGTCCCGAAGGCTGTGCGGGGCCTCGGCCCGGTAGAACTGCCGCAGGTGCCCCGCCGCGGCATCGGCGAGCATCCGCGGCCAGATCTCCTCCCCTTCTCCGGAGCCCACGGCATCGCAGTGTTCGGCGGCTTCTTCGTCGTGGAAAAAGGCGTGCGGCCCGCCCATCAGCACCGGGATGCCGCGCTCCCGGAACCGGTCGGCGATGTCGTAGGCGCGCAGCGAGTTCATGGTCCAGGTGGTGACGGCTGCCGCGTCGACCGGTGCATCGAAGTCCACGTCGGTCAGCTGCTCGTCGACCAGGGAAACGTCCCAGCCCCGGGGAACCAGCGCGGCCAGGTAGGGGAGCGTCAGGTTGACGACGCTCCGTTTCCTGGTCTTATGAAGCGTCCGGCTGGACGGGGAGAGATAATGGCTCGGCTGAATGATCAGGAGTTTCATCGTCGCAACCCCGAAAAGCGGTTATGCCGCTGAATCCTGCGCCGCCTGAGGCGGCCCACGCAACTGTTGTAGTTCCTTGCCCGAATTTGACCCCATTTTAAAAAAAACGGGCGCATTTGTCACCCCCGTATCGATCCTGCGCGTTTCGGCGGGCGGCGCCGCTTCCCCGCCGGGCACCCGCGCCCGAAATAGGCGTTGTGTTCCGGGAAAGAGGCACTCATAATTTGCAGCCATAGTCTGACGAGGGAGGTGCCGGCCGTGAAAATCGCCGATCTTTTTGGAGTCGAAGGGTATGGAGTCGTGGTCACGGGGGGCGCCAGCGGCATCGGGCTGGGGTATTGTGAAGCCCTGGCCTCGAACGGAGCGCGCGTGACGATCCTCGACGTCCACGCTCAAAGGGTGGAAGACGAAACGAAGCGGCTGCGGAACGCCGGGATGGACGTCCGCGGTGGGGTCGTAGACGTGACCGACCACGCGGCTCTGGACGCGGCCGTGGACGAGGCGGCCCGGATCTACGGGCGGCTGGACGTGATGTTCGCCAATGCGGGGATCGACCCGGGACCGGGATTCATCGGGGGATGGCCCGGGTGCGAGAGGCCGCGCGTCCCCGAAGGGGCCATCGAGAACTACACGGATGCGCGCTGGAACCGGCTGATCGACGTCAACCTCAACGGCGTGTTCGCAACCGTCCGCGCGGCGGTGCGCCACATGAAGCCGCGGAAATCGGGGCGCATCATCGTCACGACGTCGCTGGCGTCGACCCGCGTCGAACCCGCCATCGGCGCGGCATACATGGCGGCCAAGGCCGCCACGAAGAACCTCATGCGCAGCGTCGCGCTGGAACTCGCGGCCTACAACATCACCGCGAACGCGATCGCCCCGGGGTACATCGTCACCAACATCGGCGAGCGGCACGCGCACAACCCGGCGGAGCAGAAGGCCGTAGCCCGCACCCTCCCCATGCACCGTGTCGGGTACCCGGAGGACATGGCCGGCGTGGCGCTCTTCCTTGCCTCCCGTGCGTCCGACTACATCACCGGCCAGGAAATCATCGTGGACGGCGGTCAGAGCCTCGGCGAGGCGGATTGAGGCAGTCGGCAGTCGGCAGTCGGCAGTCGGCAGTCGGCAGTCGGCAGTCGGCAG
>CAZTHE010000064.1:0-22699 GCA_964613495.1 uncultured Acidobacteriota bacterium
ATGCCCGGCGGCTTCGGGACCATGGACGAACTGTTCGAGGCGCTCACGCTGATTCAAACGAAAAAGGTCAAGAGCTTTCCCGTCATCATGATGGGCAGCGGCTACTGGAAGGGATTGCTCGACTGGCTGAAAACAAGCATGCTGACCCAGGGAATGATCTCGCCGGAAGACCTGGACCTGATCCATATCATCGACGAGCCGGAAGAGGTCGTCAGGCACATCAAAAAATACGTTATCGTTTGATCCGCCTTTTTGATCGTCTGCACCGCCTCGCGACGAACCATGAGATAGCGGGTGTCCACGGCTCCATGCGAATCCCGCGTCCCGCGGCGGCTGGCATTCGGGCGGCCGCTGCGATATATTGGCTTCATCCTGGATTGGAAATCACACGGGGGGCCGGCCATGAAATCGCTCGCGGCGATGCTGTTCCTTCTGGGCGCCATTTGCGTGACCACCGCCGATACGGAAGACTTCGTCATCTGCGAGATCCGGGACGACTACGACCAGGGGGCCGTCACCTGTTACGTGGACAGCGTAAACGGCAGCGACGCCAACGACGGCCTGTCCGAGTCGACTCCGGTGCGGTCCCAGTCGGCCATTCACTCCGGCTGCACGGTGGTGCGCTTCCGGCGCGGCAGCGTCTTCAACGAGAAACTGGCCATCCCGACCCCGTTCAACAACGTCCGTTTCGGATATAACGTGAAGGTGTACACCAACTACGGCCCGAGGACCGATCCCCTGCCGCATTTCCGCGTGTCGAGCCTGCCCGGCAGGGGCCCCGTGGTCCTCTCGTTTTCTCCCCTCACCATCGACGGGCTTCATTTCTCCGGCGCCAGGGGCGACAACACCATGGAGCACGATTTCGACTTCGACGGGGACGGGATCACGAAGGGAATCGTCGGGGGCATCGGGGCGTTTCTCGGGGCCGCCACCACGTTCATCAACAACGAAATCGATGACTGCGACATCGGCATCATGCTCGGGGCGCCGGGCTCGGCCGCGCGCGGCAACTACGTGCACGACCTCATCATGGGCATCGACGACGATCCCGGGGTGGACCCGAACCTGGTGGGCGGCGCGGAGGGCATTTTCGTCAACGCCTCCAACTGCGAGGTGTCCTACAACACGTTTATCAACTGCACGGGTCCGGCCCGCTGGGTGGGTTCGAACGGCACGTGCGACGGCGGCGCCACGGAGGTCTCCGCGGCGTCGGGCGGCAGCATCGAGAACGTCCACATCCATCACAATTTCTCCTACAACAGCTGCGGCTTCTTCGAGGTCGCCTCGTATTTCGGAGACGAGGGCAAAGGCCGGTTCAAGGATTCCTCGCTGCACAACAACCTGATCGTGGACAGCGCGTGGATGGGGCTGCTCCAGGTGAACAACACCGACCTGGAAAACATACACTTCTACAACAACACGCTCATCCAGCGCCCCGGTTCGCTCAATGCCGGGATTCTGTGGATCATCTTCACCTCCACCTCCTCCGGAATGGAGGGCGGCGAGCTGGTTCCCGGGACCGTGCACCTGACCAACAACCTGTATGTCCTGGACGGCGTCACCAGCTGGTTCCGGCTGATCGATCCGGCGTTTGTCACGAAAAACAACATCGTGCTCAGCTACTCGGGTCCGGAAGATCCCGGGTATATGGATATCGGCTTCGCCAACATCGCGGGGACCACCGCGCCGGATTTCGATTTGGTAAAGGCCGGCAGCCCCGCCGTGAACGCCGGCGCCGCCATAGCGGGCAATCCGCTCGATTATTTCAACCGAGCGCGTCCGGCAGGCGGCGCGCCGGACATCGGCGCCATGGAGTTCGGTTCCACCCAGGTCGAATGTCTTCCTCCCGCGCCGCCCGTACTCGAAACGGCTTCCGTTACGTCCATCCGGGCGGCGAGCGCCACGGGAGGAGGCGAGGTGCTCTCCACGGGCGGCGAACCGGTGATTGCCAGGGGCGTCTGCTGGAGCACGTCGGCGAATCCCGGCCGGCACGGCGCCTGCGCCCTGGACGGCGCGGGCACGGGAGTCTTCACCGGCCGCATGACCGGATTGAGTCCCGAGACGACATACCACGTCCGGGCGTTCGCGGAAAGTACCGTCGGCACCGCCTACGGCAGGGATGTGACTTTCACCACCGCCAGCCTGAACGCCAGCGCCCGGGCGGGCCTGACCGTCTGGCGGCCGGCGACCGGCGTCTGGTACGCCCTCGGGGGCGGTTCGGCCCCGGCCTATACGGCCACGCAGTGGGGCGTGGACGGCGACGTCCCGGTTTCGGGCGACTATGACGGGGACGGCAGATCGGATCTCGCCGTCTGGCGTCCGGGCAGCGGTGTCTGGTACCTCCGTCCCAGCGGCACAACCGGTTACACGGCGACGTCGTGGGGAACGAGCGGCGATATCCCCGTCCCGGCGGACTACGACGGGGACGGCAGGACGGATATTGCGGTCTGGCGTCCGGGCAGCGGCGTCTGGTACCTCCGTCCCAGCGGCGCAGCCGGTTACACGGCGACGTCGTGGGGAACGAGCGGCGATATCCCCGTCCCGGCGGACTACGACGGGGACGGCAAGTCGGACCTGGCGGTCTTTCGGCCCGGCAACGGGATCTGGTATATACGCAAAAGCGGCGGGTCCGGCGGCTATGTCGGCACGCAATGGGGCGCCGCCTCCGATATCCCGGTGCCCGGCGACTGTGACGCCGACGGCAAAGCCGACGTCGCCGTATGGCGTCCGGCGACAGGGGTCTGGTACATCCGTCCCAGCGCTGCCGCCGGGTACACGGCAACGGCCTGGGGCACGAGCGGCGACACCCCGGTTTCAGGTGACTATGACGGGGACGGCAAATACGATGTCGCGGTCTTTCGGCCCGGCAACGGGATCTGGTACGTCCGTTCCAGCGCCGTGCCAGGAAGCTACACCACGACGAAATGGGGCGCGGCGGGAGACATCCCCATTTCGCCCGTTACCGGCATACTGAATTCCATCCCCTGACCGAAAATGCGGGATGCCCTTTCCGAGATGTCTTCCGGGAGCGGTCGGCCGAAGGAGTGATGCGGCAGCGCGATCCCGGCGGGCGCAACGTGAGACTCTGTTGCCCGGGGGGGAAATGTTTCTTGTCTCGATCAAATGTCGTATGGTAGTTTTTCCGGAAATCGTTTCAGGCTTCGGGGAGCGGAAGCACACGGGGGAGAATGATGTTCAAGGACGTCATCGAGCTGCAGCAGAATTCCGGCCTTCGCGGCGTACTCAACCGCCTCGTCGGCCCCATCGATACCCCGGAGCATGCCCTGGCGGCCGTCCGTTCCATCGCTAAGGCCTTTCTGTGGATCGCCGCGATCACGGCGGTTCTGGGTTTCCCTCTCCGGGGGGCAGCCGTTTTGGTCGACGCCGCGATTTGGGCTGGCCTTGGGTTCTGGCTCTTGCGCCGTCAGAGCCGGGCGGCCGCCTGCATTCTACTGATTTTGACCGTTTTGCCTCTTATAGCCTGGGCGTGGGTTTTTTTCGCGAATCAGCTCTTTCCATTCGGCGGAGGCAATATTTTCGTCCAGATCTTCATGGCGGCGATGGCCTGGCGGGCCACCCATGCCACCTTCCGCTACCGCTCAAACTGGAGGACTCTTCGACCGCTTCCCCCTGAAGCGGCGATGCAGACCCGGCAGGGAGTGTGAAGCGGCCCACGGTTGATCCGGGGCGCCCTCTTCCTCTCATGCTTGCATTGGCTTCCCCAAGAACGTACACTGCCCGGGAAAAATCATATTGCTGTGAGGAATGGGGCCTATGAATTCGCTTTGGCTTCTGCTGTTCGGCATCGCAATTTTCGCCCTGGGCTACCGCTTTTATTCCGCTTTTATTGCCGCCAGGATCCTCTGCGTCGACCCGTCGCGCGTCACGCCGGCCGTGGCCGTGAACAACGGGCGCGACTACGTGCCTACCAGCCGCATCGTGGTCTTCGGGCACCATTTCGCCGCCATCGCCGGAGCGGGCCCCCTGATCGGGCCGGTCCTCGCGGCGCAGTTCGGTTTCATGCCCGGCGCGCTCTGGATCGTCCTCGGCGCCGTACTCGCCGGGTCGGTGCACGACCTCGTCATCCTCTTCGCGTCGGTGCGGCACGGGGGAGAGGCGCTGCACAACATCGCCGGGCGGTACATGGGCAAACTCGCCGCGGTGACCACGGCCGGGGCCACGCTCTTCATCATGGTCACCGCCCTGGCCGGGCTGGCGATCGCGGTGGTGAACTCGATGGCCGAGAGCGCCTGGGGGACGTTCACCATCGCCTGGACCATTCCCGTGGCCCTCTTCATCGGCTGGTACATGCGCGTGCTGCGGCCCGACCGAGTGACGGAGGCTTCCGTCATCGGCGTGGCGCTGGTCGTGTTCGGCGTGCTGTTCGGCCACGTGGTCCAGCAGTCGGCCTACGCGTCCTGGTTCGTGTTCAGCAAGCCGCAGTTGTCGCTGCTGCTGGCCGCCTACGGGTTCGCCGCGTCGGTCCTGCCGGTTTGGCTCCTGCTCGCCCCGCGCGACTACCTGTCCACCTACATGAAGATCGGCACGGTCGCGCTGCTGGCGGTGGGGATCGTGGTCGCGCACCCGATGCTCAAGATGCCCGCGCTGACCGAGTGGATCCACGGCGGGGGCCCCGTCATCCCCGGCGCGCTCTGGCCGTACCTCTTCATCACGATCGCCTGCGGGGCGATCTCCGGCTTCCACTCCCTCATCGGCTCGGGCACCACTCCCAAGATGATCAAGAGCGAGGCCGACCTGCGCTTTGTCGGTTACGGCGCCATGATCACGGAAGGATTCGTCTCGCTGATGGCCCTCATCGCCGCGGCGGTGCTGGAGCCGGGGGACTATTACGCGATCAACGCGCCCGCCGAGGCCTTCGCGAAGCTGGGGATCCCCCCGGTCCAGCTGCAGGAACTGGCGGCGATGGTCGGCGAGGAGATCGCGCACCGCACCGGGGGGGCGGTTTCGCTGGCGGTAGGGATGGCGTCGATCTTCTCCTCCATCCCGGGCCTGAAGTCGCTCATGTCCTACTGGTACCACTTCGCCATCATGTTCGAGGCCCTGTTCATCCTGACCACGATCGACGCCGGCACGCGCGTGGGGCGCTATATCCTGCAGGAGTCCGTGGGAGCCGTGATCCCGAAGTTCAAGGACATCTCCTGGTGGCCGGGCGTGATCGCGACCTCCACCCTGATCTGCGTCTCGTGGGGCTATCTGCTCTACCACGGGAGCGTGGCCACGATCTGGCCGATGTTCGGCGTCGCGAACCAGCTGCTGGCCGTCGCGGCCCTGGTGATCGGCACGACGTTCATCCTGCGGCGGTCGCGGAAGCGCGTTTATGCCCTGACCACGTTTCTCCCGTTCTGTTTCATGTTCGCCGTGACCTTCACGGCGGGGATCCGGAACATGGTCGACATCTACTGGCCGCAGGACACGCTTCCCGCGCGCATCAACTTCGGCCTGACGCTCGTTATGCTGGTGCTGGTCACGCTGATTACGATCGAGGGGCTGAGGAACTGGCGGGCCATTCTGCTGGGACGGTCGCTGCCGCCCGTCGACGGGCCGTCGAAGCCGCCTTCGGAGGAGCAGCGCCAGGTCATCGGCCAGCTGGACTGACGCGGTCTCAGGGATGCGGATATGGGGATGATTTTTCGGATTAGCCGCGCCTTCCACGAATCTCCACGACGTCCCAGGGTTCAAACATCGAACGTCGCGTTTGCCGGCGGCGGTGCCGCGCACCGCCGCCGATAGACTCATTCAGCGGAATTTCCTGAAATCCGCGGCCTTGCTTCGGTCCGGACGAAGCGACCCGTTCCGGACGGAGTGCGCTAGATTTTTACGGGACGGCAGAGATTATCGCTGGAATTTGCGGCGCGCCCGCATCTCTTGCATACGAACTTGGCGTCTTTCACAAGTTCCTTGAATTCTTTCGGATTGGTCTCGTTATAGCCCATGTTCACAAGGTAGCACAGGTGATCGTCATGCATCGGGTGCGGCATTTCGGGTGTTTTCATTTTCGTCCTCGCTTTTTACCTTAATTCCCATTGAACCACAACTAGCCGGCTCAGCCTTATGACAGGTATGGATACAATAATTATCCATGCTATGCAATAGGGAGATCCCCCCCGAAGACTTGGGCAAAACGCTTTCCGGGACCGCCGGAAAGGCTCCGGCGCGAGCCCGTCCAAAGAATTCCAGATTCCAGATTCCGGATCTCGGATTCCATGTGGGATCCCTGCCGCGCCGCCTGGAACCAACCATCTGGAATCTGAAATCTGGAATCTGGAATTATTCGAATCAAGCCATGCCCAGGGGCGGCGCCTCTTCGGCATCGATGTGGATCTCGAGCAGCGTGGGGCCCGTTCCGGCGCACAGGGCGGGATAGTCGAGCTTTTCGAAATCCTCCGGACGCCGGAGAACGTGCGCGTCGGCCCCCGCCGCCTTCGCCATCCCGCAGAAGTCGACCGGCGGAACCGGGAGCGCGACCGGCTCCCCGCCGGCGCGCCGCAGCGAGTGCTGGATCATGCCGTATGCCCGGTCCACCAGCACTACGAAGATCACCGGAAGGCGCCGTTCCACCGCCACGGTGATTTCCTGTGCGCTCATCAGGTAGCAGCCGTCGCCCGTCAGGCAGATCACCGGCGCGGGCGCCGCGCCCATCGCCATGCCGACCGCGGCGCCGACGGCCCAGCCCATGGAGGCGAATCCGGTCGACAGATGGCAGTTCTCCGGGCTGCGGCTGAAGAAATAGTGGATGGACCACGGCACGCTGTTGCTGTTGTCGATCAGGAATCGCGTCTCGGGCGGGAAGCGTTGAATGAGTTCGCGGAGGACGCGCTGCGGCCTGAGGGGCCGCGGCCCATCCTCCGGCAGGCAGCTTTCGGGCGCCTGGACCCGTATCTGCCCGGGCACATAGGCGGAGGCTTCATGAACACCCGGAGGAGTTCCGGATGTCTCCCCGTCGCTCTCCGTGCGGGTTGTCGGCCGGGCTTCGCGGGCGAACGCCTCCATCCGGTCGGCGAGGCGGCTGAAGATTGTCCGGACGGTACCGTAGACATGCATGTGCGCCATGGGCGACCGGGCGAAGCAGGCCTTCGTGTCGTGAATGTGGACGAGCCGGTCGTTGAGCAGCGCGGGGTCCCATCCCGCCGTGGCCCATTCCCCGAGATCGGTCCCTGCCGCCAGGATCAGGCCGACGGACGGATCGGTCAGCGCCGCGCGGGCCGATGCATGTCCCGCGAAACCGAATACTCCGCGGGCCAGGGGATGATACGGGTCGACCCATCGTTTGCCGCGCTGCGTCGTGATCATGGGCGCAGCGGCGATTTCGGCAAATTTGCGTATCTCGTCCGCCGCCCCGGCGCAATCGTGGCCGGCGAGCACCACCACGTGCCGCCCCAGGCTCAGAGTTTCGCACAGCTCGCTGCAGAGTTTCTCCAGGGCTGCGTTGTCCGCCACCAAGGCCGGTTCGCAGGCCAGCCGGTGCAGATCCGGATAGGCGAGGCGTTCGCCGCCTTTTGCCGGTGCCCGGAGGATGTCGAGCGGGATGCTCAGGTGCGCCGGGCCTTTGGGCGCCTGCATCGCGACGGTCAGGGCCGCGGCCAGTTTCTGCTCCAGCTGGTCCGGGTGGGCGACCAGGGTGTTGTAGCGGGTGCAGTGGTCGAACATGCCGACAATGTCCGTGGCGTCGCCGGAGGATTCCTGGAAGGGCGCGAGGCCGAATGTCGGCAGCGGGGTTTGCGGCGTGATGGCGAGCATGGGGACATGGTCGGCATCGGCGCAGGCGATGCCTGTTAGCAGGTTGGTCGCCCCGGGACCCGTGGTCGCGCAGCAGACGCCGATTTTGCCCGTTTCGCGCGCATAGCCGTCGGCCATGAAAGCCGCGCCGGCCTCGTGCCGCGCGAGGACGCTGCGGGCTCCGCCCCTTTTTTCGCTGCGCGCCAGGGCCTCGTACAGCGGCCCCAGGGGGCTGCCCGGCACGCTGAAAACATATTCCACGCCGAATTGCTCGAGATAGCGGATGATCACGTCGCTGAGAGTCGGTTCCATCGTTGCCGTCCTGTCCATTGATGAAATTTAATACTAGATTCAGGAAGAGCCCGAGGCAACAGGCTTGATGCGGCTGTTCCATGCATTCCCGAGGGAATCGGCGCGGGTCAGGGGCCCAGGCTGCCGCCGAGGGCGCCGCAGGAGGCTCCAATATCCGAACCGCCCGAGTATCTGCGGGCCACGGGCTGTCCGACGTGGCGGCGCAGCGCGTCGCGGAAGGCGTCGAGTTCTCCGGGCGAAGGCGGCCGGTAGCGCCCCGACGCATCGTCGACGTCGATCAGGTCCAGCCGGACCGGGGTGTCGCCGATCAGGGATCCGAGCGCGCGGGCATCCTCCTCCGAGACATTCATCCCGCCGATGCAGACGTAGGACAGCATCACGCGCGTGCGCCGCGCCAGGGCGTGGCGCTTCGCGGCGTCCATGATTTCGGCGACGGGGGTGCGCGCGGCTACGGGCATCAGCAGGCGCCGCTTTTCGTCCGTCGCGGCTCCCAGGCTGACGGACAGGCGGAAGTGCCGGTTTTCGGAGGTGAACCGGTCTATCGCAGGCACCAGGCCGACGGTGCTGACCGTGATGGCCCTGGCCCCGATGGCGGATTCGACGGGGAAGCTCAGGAGCCCGGCGGCCGCAAGGACGCGGTCATAGTTCAGGAACGGTTCGCCCATCCCCATGAAAACCGCCCCGGTGACCCGGCCGCCGCCGCCGCGCACGATGTCGCGTGCCTGCAGGAACTGGTCGACGATCTCCCAGGTCCGCAGGTCGCGCCGCGCCGTCATCCTTCCGGTCGCGCAGTACGCGCAGCGCATGACGCAGCCGATCTGCGACGAAAGGCAGACGGAATAGGCGCCGGGACGGTGCAGGGGAATCAGCACGCATTCGACGCCCAGGTCGTCGGCCGTGCGGAAGACCAGCTTGCGGAAACGGGAAGTTTCCGATATGAGCTGCCGTTCCAGACGGAGGCGCGGGAGTTCCGGGGTATGGTTGATATACGCACGCGGCAGGATGCCGTGGCTGCCGCACGCGGCCAGGCCGCAGTCTCCTTTCCCGATCGCCAGCGCGAGCCAGCGCCGCGCATTCCCGGGAGAGAGTCCCATCCGTCCGGCGCGTTCCAGGAAATCGGCGGGGGCATGGTCGCGCGGATCCAGCTCTATGTCGGCACGGGAGTCTGGTGTCATGGCCTGTCGGCCCCCCCGTCGATGACGCCGCCCGGGATCGCGCGAATCACCTGTTTGCGCATTTCACCGTCACTTCATAATGCGGCGACGGGGTATGGTCCGGGTCGCTGTCGTCGCCGCCGTCCCAGCTTCCTTCCACGGCGCAAAAGACATTTTTCCCGAGAGCCGTGTAGGCGGTGCCGTTCGGCCCGTCCGCCATCGCGTCGGCGCACCAGCCGTCCGGATTGATCATGTCGCGGGAAAGATCGGCGGGGAGCCTGCCGCCGAGGCAATAGGGAAGCGTGCTGCCGAAGAGGTTGCCGGCAACTTCGCGGTCCGTCAGCGGGATTGCATCGCCCGACAGTCGAATCACGCAGCCGTGATGGCGACTCCCGTCGTAGTCAAAATTCTCCATGGATCGCGTCAGGCTTTCATGCGACGCGGACTCGAGCTTGCGGTAGACCCGGCCGCACACGTCCTCCAGTTCTCCGGACGGAGCGGCGCCGGCGCACGGCACAACGAACATCGCGAGGAGTACGGAAATGAAAAATCGCATGTCAGCAATCAATTATGCCCAATCTCCTGAGGAATGGAATCGATTTCCATCTGCGCTGTTTCGTGGCGAAACTTCATAGATCAGGCGGCCTCAGGTCGAGTTCCCATGGGCTTTGCGGTACAATCGCGGCATTTCCGGATTTCCGGAGAAGGGGGAAACATGATACTGGCCGATGTCGCCCTGGCGCGCCGAATCGACGGGTTCGAAGCGCGATGATCGCGGCAATTGTTGTACCGCCGGCAGTCAGGGGCAGGTAAGATGGGCCGGCAATTCCCTCAGTTTCCCGTCGGCTCCGACGGCGACGACGTCCACCTCGCCGCTGACGAGGGGATCGGATTCGCCCCGGCGCCGGACCTGCTGGCGGAAGGTGAGCCGGTATTCCGATGCGCGGACCATCGTCGTCCGAACCTCGAGCCGGTCCGCCAGAAAAGCGGGCTTTCGGAATTTCACGCGGATTTCGTGGACGACGAGCCTGCAGTCGGGCTTCGCCACCTCTTCCATCGGGATGCCGAGGGATTCGAACAGTTCGCTCCGGCCGCGCTCAAAATAGCGGATATAGGTGGCATGGTACACGATGCCCTGCGCATCGGTATCCTCCAGATAGACCCGGAATTCCAGTACATGATCGTTTGTCTGCATGGCGAGGCATTCTACCCCAAAAATCGGGGGCGTCCCACCCGTTTCCCTGTTTCGGGATGCTTGCAGGCGCGGGGCAGCGATACAGAAATAGGTGGAAGGGTGGGACGCAGCCGATTTAGAGGCGGCGCCTTCGAACGACGAGGAGGAGGAAGAGCACGCAGGCGCCGCCCAGGATGTATTTCAGGTTGCCTTGGCCGACATACGATTCCGCGCGCTGCCAGGCCTGCGCGACGGCGCTCGCCATGGCCTGCAAGGCTCCGTATTCCGCCAACGCTTGAACGAGCATAGGCGATTCCGGGGAGCCGGGACCGGCTGCGGCGCCCGGTCCCCCGTCTTTCATGATTTTGCGGCCTATTCCCAGCCGTTCTTGATGCCGTGCTTCGCCATGTATCCGATGGCCTCGATCTCGTAGATCCTGCCGTTGCGGATCTTGAAGATGTGGGCGGCCGGAAGATCGAACGGGCCGTAATCGTTCTTTCTCTCGGTGGTCCCCGGCACTCCCTTGATCTGCATCACCTTGGGATTGCCGTCGTGGACGAACATGGAGTAGGCGAAGACGAGCCCCTTCTCCTCGTCGACGGCGAAGACGCGCCGGCGGTTGATGTCGGTGATGTAGCTCATGACGCCGGTGGTGAGCTGGTCGCTGCAGCTCATCTTCCGGAAGACCGAGAAGTCGTCTTTCGCGGCCTCCGCCGGGGTCTGGGTCCGGTCGTTGGCCGAGATGCCGCCGTTTTCCCTGCGCTCGCATTCGTCCGCGAACGGGGCGACAGTGCCGTTGTCCTGGACGATCGCCTCGTAATACGAATTTGCGATTTCCCGCATCTTCTCCCGCGGCACGCGTTCCAGTTTCGGCTGCCGCTCGAGCAGCGCGCTGCGTACCTTGGACATGTTGGGATGGAGCGGCGCGTCTCCGGGAGGAACGACCATGTGATCGATCTCGGTGATCCTGCCGCCCTCGATCTTCAGCCGGACGCTCACGATCGTCGGCTTCTTCTGCGTTTCGATGACGGCGAGGCACCCGATCTGCTGCTCGTCGACGTCGGCCGCGCAGATTTTGAAATCGGTCGGACCGCCCGTGGCGGTTTCCCACAGTCCCTTGCCGACGGGGGTCGCTTCCGTGTTCTCGACGAGTTTCACGTTCTTCGCGAGGGGCACGAGCGAGGGATCGTGCCTGGGCAGGGCGGCGAGGTACCGGTCCATCAGATCGACCAGTCCCTGGCGCGGGAGGTTCCACCCGTCGCTCGCCTGGTAAGGGACGCCGACGATGGCCATGGCCTCGATCTCGTAGATCTTGCCGCCTTTGATCTTGTAGATGTGCGCCGCGGGAACCGTGAATTTGCCCCACTCGTTCGCTCTTTCGGTCACCCCGGGCACGCCCTTGATCTTCATCGGGTTCGGCTCGCCGTCGTGGTTGAACATGGAATAGGCCATGACCAGGCCCATTTCCTCGTCCACGGCGAACAGGCGCCGCTGGTTGATGTCGGTGATGTAGCCCATGACGCCCGTGGTCAGCTGGGGCCCGCACTTCATCCGGCCGAACACGGCGATGCTGCCGGGGGCCAGCGGGGCGTCCGGCGGCAGGGGATCCTGGTTGTTCGCGGCCGTGATGCCGTTCTCCCGCCGCTGGCAGTCGTCGGCGAAGGGCGCGACGTTACCGTCGCTCTGCTCGATGGCGTCGTAATAAGCGTTGGCAGCCTTCAGCATCTGCTCGCGCGACACGCGTTCGGCGTCGCCGATCTTCGCGATCAGGCCGGGGCGCGGCTTCGTCAGGCCGGCCGGCAGCGGTTCGTTCAGAGGCGACACCATGTGGTCGATCTCGGTGATCTTGCCTTCGACCAGCTTCAGACGGGCGCCCAGCAGTACCGGCTTCCCCTTGTCCTGCATCACTCCCATGAACCCGATCTGCCCGGCGACGGGATCGGCCACATAGATCTTGAATTCGGTCGGCCCGCCCGTGGCGGTTTCCCAGAATCCCTTGCCGACGGGGGTGGATTTCAGGTTTTCGACCAGTTTCACCTCGCCTGCGATCGGCAATCCGGCCGGGTCGTGCTTGACGACGGCCGCGAGATATCGATCCATCAATTTCACCAGGCACGCACGATCGCATTTCGCTTTTGTGCTGCTGCAGGAAGCCCCGAAGACCGCCAAACCGAGCAGGATAATGAAAATCACCGTCTTTCTTGTCATGCGCTCGCTCCCGAAAAATGCTCTGAGCCTGCCAGAGCGGTTAATGCCAATCCGGCTCCCCGGCGCAGCCGGGGGACCCTCAGGTTGCAAGGATTGCTTTGTGGGTCTACGTTAACCCATTTTTGTCCGAACCGTATCCCAAAATTCCCGAAAATCGGCGACAATTCTTTTGGGGTTTATGCGCGGCGAGGCATTGGATACACTGGGCGGAAGAGGCGTCCGGCGGACGCGGATGGGGGAAACGGGCACCCATGGAGATGAGCGCATTCGAAGAGGCCGTTGAAAGGGCCATGGACAGGATTCCCCCGGAGTTCCGGGAGATCCTGGAGCGGGAAGGCATTCAGGTGCTGGCCCGGGAGAGGGTGCCGCGCGCGCTGCGCGAACGCTACCGCGGCCGCCTGCTGTTCGGGACCTTCACCGGCGTGCCCTACAACCGGCGATCCATGTTCGATATCGACTTCGAGCCGACCCGGATCGAGCTGTACAAGTCCAGCTTCGAACGGGCCTGCGAAAGCGGCGCCGAGATGGAGGAGGAGATCGTCAAGACCGTCATTCACGAAATCGGCCACTATTTCGGTTTTTCGGAAAAAGAACTCCGCCGCCGGGGATATTGATTAAAGCGATTCCAGATTTCAGATTCCGGATTCCAGATGGGGCTGCGCGGCGATTTGGCGGAAACACCGATGCCGCGCTCCGCGTAATTACTCTCAAGTCAGCCCAATACAGCAAACGGCAGGGAGCCGGGTGAGGGCTGCGGCAGGCATGATTTTCAGGGCAATGAGGCCAGGAGACATCGCGATGAGATCCGAGTATGGGAAAAAGATCACCATTTCCGTCTTTGCATTGTGTTTTACCCTCAGTCTGATCCAGACCCGGTTTGCAGCCGGCCAGGAACCGGCGCCGCAGGCCAAACCCAAAATGGGGCAGCGGGGCGGCCTGATGGGGATGCCGGCCGATCCCCGCGTTCAAAACCGCACGTATCTCTTCAAAGACACGAACGAGAACATGGAATACTCCCTGTTCGTATCTTCGAAGGTGAGCAAAGACAAAAAGAATCCCCTGATTGTGACGCTGCACGGCCTGGGCGCCGGCCCGGCGATCATGGTGACCAAAGAGGCGTTGGATCTCGCGGAAGCGGGAGGCTATATCCTCGTGGCGCCCATGGGATACAACGTAAGGGGCTGGTACGGCATTCCGATGGGCGCGAAGCCCGACTTCGCCAAGACACCGCCCCAACCGAAGGATCAGCCTGCGAAAGCCCAGCCGGAGTCCGGCGCGGCACCGAAACCCAAGCCCAGGACGTCCATGTTCTCCAATCCGAACGATCCGCCGAACCTGCGCGAGCTGAGCGAGAAGGACGTGATGAACGTGCTGGAAATCGTTCGCGGGGAATTCAACGTCGATGAAAACCGGATCTACCTGATGGGGCATTCCATGGGCGGGGCGGGGACGCTTCATCTGGGCGTCAAGTACGCGTCGATCTGGGCGGCTCTGGCGCCGGTCGCGCCGGCGGCCTTCGGCCTCAATCCCGACAGCCTGTCCAAAATCAAGGACATGCCCGTGCTGTTCGTGCACGGCGATGCCGACGAGATGGTTCCCGTCGCCACCACCCGGAGCTGGGTCGACAAGGCGAAAGAGCTGAACATGCCTTACGAATACAACGAGATGAAGGGCGTCAGCCACGGCCCGGTCATCACGGCCAGTCTCCCGGGCATATACGAATTTTTCGGCAAGCACTCGAAGCCCTCAGTCCAGTAACGCATCGTATTGGAGCGCTGCCGTGGAGGCCGGCGTTTCAGTGCGCGGCCGGAGTGCCGCGCGGCTCCACCCTGCGGCTCAGCAATGCGAGCGGGATGCAGATCAGAATCGCGAGCGTCAACCAGGCGAGGCAGTTGGTGAATGCCCGCAGGCTCGCCTGCTCGAGCAGGATCCCGTGCATCGCGCCGTAGGCCTTCTCGGCCGCCTGCGGCGCGCCGACCAGCGGCGTGAGCCCGTTGCGGATCGCGCCGACCCTCTGCTGAAACGCCATGTCATAGGGCGTCATGTGGCCGGCCATCAGCGCCTGGTTGGCCTGGGCGTTGCGCGCGAGATAGGTGATCGACGCCGAGATCCCGATGCTGCCCCCGAGGTTGCGCATCAGGTTGTAGACTCCGGTGGCGTTGCCGATCGCGCGGTTCGGCAGCGTGCCCATCGCCATGGTCATGGTGGGCACGAAGATCAGGCCCATGCCGAAGCCCTGGATGAAGCAGGGCAGGGCGACGTCCCACATCCCCGCCTCCAGATTCAGAACGCTCAGCATCCGCATCGAGAGCGCGAAGATCGAGATGCCGGCGACCATCATCCAGCGGGGATCCCATCGCGTGATGAGCCGCACCACGAGCGGCATCGCGATCAGCGCCCCGAGGCCGCGCGGCGTCGTCGCATAGCCCGCCAGTTCGGCCGTGTATCCCATCAGCCGCTGGAGGAAAATCGGCAGGATGGTGACCGACGAGTACATGATCGCCCCGAACACGCCGATGAAGGCGGTGCCGAACGCGAAGTTCCTGTCGCGGAAGACCTCGAGGTTGACGATCGGGTGCGGCGTCCGCAGCTGCCGAGCCACGAACAGCACCAGCGCGGCGAGCGAGACCGCCGCGAACCACCGGATCCAGACGGCCTCAAACCAGTCGTCCTGCTGCCCCTTGTCCAGGATCACCTGCAGGGCGCCCAGCCCGACGATGAGCCAGGCAAAGCCGTATCCGTCGATCCGCTCGGGTCTCCGGTTCCTGACGTAGGGCGGATCCTCGACGTTGCGCGATACGAGCCACAGGGCCAGCAGTCCCACGGGGACGTTGATGTTGAAGATCCATCTCCAGGAATAGTTCTCGGTCAGCCATCCGCCCAGGGTCGGACCGAGGATGGGGGCCACCACGACGCCCAGCCCGAAAACGGCCATCGCCGTGCCGCGCTTCTCCACGGGAAAGCTCTCGAGCAGGATCGCCTGGGAAAGCGGTTGCAGGGCCCCGCCGCCGGCTCCCTGGAGGACCCGGGCGAGCACCAGCAGCCCCAGCGACGGCGCGGCGCCGCACAGGAGCGACGACAGCGTGAACAGCGCGACGCAAGCCAGGAAGAAGCGCTTGCGCCCGAAATAGAGCGCGAACCACCCGCTGGCCGGCAGCACGATCGCGTTCGAGATCAGGTAGCTCGTGGTGACCCAGGTCGCCTCGTCGACCGTGGCGGAGAGGTTCCCCGCGATGTTGGGCAGGGACACCGTCGTGATCGTGGTGTCCAGCACCTCCATGAACGTCGCCAGCATCACCGAAAGGGCGATGATCCACTGGCTGGAATGCGGTCTCCAGGCCTGCGCGGACGGATCCGTGCCCTGTCCGGCGCTCATCGGATCCGCACCTCAGGCACCACCGACATGCCCGGCCCGATCCGGTATTCCGGGGGCAAGGCTTCCGTGAACACGATTTTCACGGGGACGCGCTGAACGACCTTCACGTAGTTCCCGGTGGCGTTCTCGGGCGGCATCAGGCTGAAACGCGCGCCGGACCCGCTCTGGATGCTGTCGACCTTGCCCCGGAATCTGCGCTGGGGGTAGGCGTCGATCCTGATCGTGACCGGCTGCCCCGGGCGCATTTTTTCGAGCTGGGTTTCCTTGAAATTCGCCACCACCCAGAGGCGCTCGGAGACCACGGCCATCAGGGCCTGGCCCACCTGCACGTAGTTGCCCGGCTCCACCGATTTTTTCGTGACGGTGCCGTCGTCGGGAGCATGAATCCGCGTGTAGGACAGATTGAGTTCGGCCTGCCGGACGACGGCCTCCAGTTGTTCCAGTTGGGCCGTCGAAGCGTCCACGTCCGTACGGCGGATCCCCACCTGGTCGGGGCCCGATTGCGCCTCCCTCAAACGGCCTTCGCTTTGCCGGACCAGGGCTTCGGCCTGGCCGAGACTCGCCTCCGTCGCGGTCTTCGCCGATTGGGCCAGGGCATGCTGTTCCGAGGCGGCGAGCGCCGCCTGGGACGCCGCGTCGAAATTGGCCGCGGCCGCGGTGGCTTCCGTCTCTGCCCGGTCCAGCGCCTGCTTCGAGATTTCGTCTTTTTTATACAGGGCGCGGTATCGCTCCGCGTCCATGGCGGCCCGCTGTTTTTCCGCCCGGGCGGCATCCCTGCGCGCTTCGGCCTGGCGCACGTTGGCTTCGGCCGCGCGGATGTTGGCCTCATCCTGATTCAGCCGCGCCCGGAGGACGGTCAGCTGGGCCCGCACCGCCGCCAGGGCGGATTCGGCCTGGTCCGTGACGGCGCCGGTGACCGCCGTGGTCAGGCGGAGGTTCGTGGACGCTCCCGTTCGCCGCGACGCCACTTCCTTCAGCCTGCCGCGGGCCTCGGCGAGCCGCGCCTCGTAATCCGACGGGTCCAGTTCGACCAGCAGGTCCCCGCGCCTGACGCGCTGGTTGTCCCGGACATGGACCTTCGCCACCTGTCCGGGGATGCGCGGGGCGATCTGCATGATGTTGCCGTCGATGAAGGCGTTGTCGGTCGACTCGTGCGAGCGCGAGCCCCACCAGTACCAGACTGCGGCCAGTATCGCGATGGCCACCGCCAAGGCGGCGAGCGCCTTCCTGTTGAACCTGCCCTTGGGCTTGGAAACCTGATCGGTCATGGATGTCCCCCCATTTGCCGGAGTGCCCCGGACCGCTTCACCGGAAGCGGAACGATTCGGCGTGGCCCAGAGCGACCGCCAGGTTCAGCCGGGCCACGTTGAATTGCGCCGTGCTGGAAACCAGGCTTTGTCTGGCGTTTTCCAGCGACGTCTGCGCGTTTACGACCTCGATGTTGTCGGCGACTCCGTTCGCGAACCGGTCCTGCGAGAGCTCGAGTTCGCGTTCGGCGAGCGCGACGGTCTGGCGCGCCGCCGCGACCTGGCTCTCCCGGGTCTGCAGGTTCGCCAGCGACACGCGGACGTCGCGCTCGATTTCGAACCGCAGGTCCGACAGGCGCCGTTGGGCCTGGCGTTCCTGGCTGGCCGACACGGCGACCTCGCCGTTGGTTCTGCCGCCGTTGAACACGGGGATGTCGACCCGGACGCCGACGGCCCTCGTGGGCAGGCTGTTTTCGTCGATCTTCGTGCCGCTGCTGCCGTAATCCGCGAAAAAGCTGACCGACGGGAGCCGGTCGGCGGAAGCGGCTTTCCGGAGCATTCCCGCCAACCGAGCCTGGCGTTCGGCGATCCGCAGCTCGAGCCGGTCCGCCTTCGCCTGCTCGATGGCGGCTTCCGGTTCCGGAGCGCGCACCGGATCGGAACTCAACTCTTCCGAAAGCTCCAGGTCCGCCGACAGCGGGGCTCCCACGATGCGCAGGAAGTTGATCCGGGCCGTGTCCCGGAGCGTCCGGGCCTGCGACAGCTGTACTTCCTGGTTCGCCAGGCGGGTCTGCGCGCGGGCGGTGTCCACGCCCGTGGCGATCCCCTTGTCGCGCTGGCTTACGGCCAGTTCGAGGAGGAGGCGGGCCAATTGCAGATTTGCCTGCGCCGTCTGCACGCCCTGCTCCGCCTCGGACAGCTGGATATACCCCAGGGCCACCGAGGCGATGACCTGCTGCCGGACGAGCCGGTCCTGGTCTTCGGCCAGGGATACGCCGAGACCGCCGACCCGATAGCGCCATATCGAGGCCAGATCGAACACGCTTTGAACGAGCTGGAGACGCGCGTCGAAACGGTCGTTCGGCCCCGCGAACGCCGAAACGCCCTGCATCCGCGAGACCGGGATCCCGAGCGCCGCGAGGTTGCTGGTGTAGTTCTGCCGGGAAACCGCCGCGCTGAGATTCGGCAGCAGGGCCGCCAGGCTGATGCTCCGCTCCCCCCTGGATTGGCTGATCCGTTCGGCGGCCAGAATCGCCTGGAGGTTGTTCTCCAGCGCCATCTCCGTCGCCTCGGACAGGCCGAGCCTCAGGCTACGGCTCTCTTCCGCCCCGGCGGGCTTCGCCATGGGCGAAAAAGCCAGGAAGCAGGAAAAAATCATCAGGAAACGGTGTTTTTTTGTGAGGATTGGCATGGACGCTCCACTCCCGTAACGCGTTTTCGTGTTTCTCCGGAACGATCGCGCCGGTCCGTACGGACTTCGCGACGGCAAAGATCCCGCGGGAGGCGGGACGCCGCATATTGTAATTCTTCCATGGTCCGGCGCCAGGGGGAAATGGGCGGATTCTTCATCATTGTGAAGGTTCGTCGCAAGGCGATGCGGGCGGAAAAAGAGATTCCAGATTTCAAATTCCGGATTCCAGATGGCATATTGCCAAACAATCTCCGGTATCCCTTGGCTCTGATCGCGGTTGCTCCCGCGCAAATCGGCGACCCGCAGGCTCATCTGGAATCCGGAATCCGGAATCCGGAATCTGGAATCAAACTCGTTGCCCTATGGCGGCATGAATTATTTCGCCCTGCCGGAGACGGGATCTTCAAAGGGATCGGCGCCGTTCCATTTCCCGCCGCCGGCAAGGACCATATAGAGCGCGTCGTAATGCATGGTTTCGAAGATCGTGAATTCGTTGAAGGCGATCATGTCCCGGTCGTCCACGTACTGCCGTTCCTTGGGCAGCGCGGTCACCGGAGGGATGACGCTCGCGCCGCGGTTCCATCCCGCGATCCCCGGGCCGAAGACCGTGATGCCGGGCTTGGAACCCCGGCCCAGGGACTCCAGGTAGGCGCTTTCGCGGTCGTGGACGTTGTGCACCTGGTGAAATCCCAGACCCGTGACATAGCTGATGCCGAGGGGATTCAGCCCGAGTTTGTAGTCCATCAGCTCGGACGCCGCATCGAAATATTTCCGGTCTCCCGAGAGCATCCAATGGAGCAGGGGCGCGGCCGCGTATTGCGGCTGCCGCACGTTGTGTCCCCATGCCCTCCCGTCCGGGTTGTTTCCGACCGGATAGGCGTGGCGGCCCAGCTCCGCGATATTGGCGTCGGCCGCATCCCTGATTGCCCCTTTGAAGAATTCGACGATGTCCGGTTCCGTCACGGTCCCGTCCTGCACGATGTAGGAAAGAATATAGGCGGGATTGTCGAACCGGTCGTTGTTGAGCGAATAACCCGGGGTCTCGTATAGATTGTCCTTCAACCCGGCGGCTATCTTGTGGAGTTCCCGGATCTTCCGCCGGTCGGCGTCCTGCCGGAACAGGAGGTAGCGCTGGATGTGGTAGTAGAGCCTTTCCGGGGCCGCCATCGCCGCGTCCCCGGATCGCATGGCATTTTCGGCCCGCCGCGCCAGTTCGCTCGACCTTCCGGCGTCGTACGGCTTGAGGATGCGGGCCAGGTGCATGAACAGGCCGGCCCCGGTGCAGGTCGCGCGGTTGTCGGTTTTTACCGTGCCGTATTTCTTTTCGTCCCGGTCCAGCGGCGCGGCGAAGGGCTCCGGATATCCGCGCGTCTCCGTGCCGAAGTGGATGCTCCCGTCTTCATTCTGAAGGTATTCCCACGCCAGGCTTCCCCAGGCGGCTTCGTCGACGATGTCCGGGATCCCGTTGGCGTAGCCGGTGATGTTGTAGTCGCCGTCGAATTTTCCCGGCAGGTCGTACTGGCCGTCGGTGAAGTATTCGGGGAACGCCTCGTAGATCATCAGGTTGATGATCGGGTTCGCCATGTGATAGGCCCGCCGGTCGGCGTCGCCCGCGTCGTGGTAGCCCCCGTAGACGCGGAGCGTCCGTTCGTCCCCCTTCACGTCGATGTTGGCTTCGCCGATCGGGCCGTCCACGTCGTAAATCAGCGTGTGGCACGCTTTTTCCCTGAGGCCGGGTCTATGGATCGGGCACCCGCATCGCTGCAGGTACTGGGCCCGGAAAAGGGTGTAGGCCAGTCTCCTGGAGAATTCGCCGCCCACGCCGAACGGGTGGGAACTCCCATACCCCTTGACCGTGACTTTATACGGCCCCCCCTCCGGAACGCCGGCGAGGTCGATGCGGTAGACGTGGTCCCCCGACCCGGCGTCGTTTCCGGCTTCTTCCAGCCTCCCGGCGGCCACGGTCTTTCCGGTCCGGGAATTCCACACTTCGTATCCGGGCAGCTCCCCCTCGATCTTTGCCGGTCCCCCGGTCCCGAGCCAGATGGCGAAGAGGGCGTGCCTCCGCCCGGGCTGAGCGCTGTAGCCCGCCTGGTTCGTCTTGATCGATTCGCAGAAAATGTCCCTTTCCCGGAATACCACCTCCCTGTTCCCGTAGGGCGTCTCCACGAAGTATTTTTTGCCTTCCTCGAGTCGGGGTGTCTTCAGGTAGACATGGTGGTCGAAGGGATTCGAGGCGGTCGAGTACCGATACACGCCGGTAGCCGCGGTCCCGTTGATCTTCCACAGGGAAACGTCGTCGGTGTGGACGGCATTCGCGTCGCGCGAGTCGCCGGCGATAAAGACCGCCAGCACGGTGTCGGACGCCGAACGGATTTCCATCAGGGACGGCTGGGCCGGGAGGCCGAAGAACCCGCATAGAAACGCCGCAAGGGCTGCGATGGACGCTTTCTTGAACATGGGCCGGTCCTGTCTTTGCAATGGGCGGTTAACGCAAGCCGGGCCGATCGGCTTCCGGTTTTATCCGGCTTGACACGCGCTTCCCGCAGGCCGTCGTTGGACCGGCGGTGGCGCCACGCGTCGATTATAAACCGGCGGCGTCCCGCCCGTTCACCTATTTTCCGAAGCCATGGGTTCCTGCGGTCGGGGCGGAAACCGGGAGGGCGGGCGGGATGTCGCCGGTTTATGCGCGTGCTATGAACCCATTAGTATTAAAAAATAAACAATTGTTCTAAAAATAAAACAATTGTATTGACATCGGCACAGCGGACAAGGATACTGGGCGTATATCATCATCGGCCGCGCGGATTGGACGAGCGGAGGGCGGGAGGCCCCCTTCGCCCGGAGCCTCCTGATTGACTGCGCGGGTGGACGGCAGGCGGCGGCGCGAGGATCGTGGGGCGGCTGCATGCATCGATGAAGGCCCGTGAAAGCGTTCGGATTTTCCCGGATTGCCCCGCGTCGGCGAGGGCGGTCCGGCAGGGATTACCGAGGAATAGGAGCATGAATCGAAACTGTTACGCAACTGCGTTGCTTGTTTTACTCATATTCTCCGCGCAGGCATCCGGCCAGTCCAGCGCCGCCAGCCTGAGCGGTACGATCATGGATTCATCCGGCGCCGTCCTGGTGGGCGCGAACGTCACGGCGACGAACGTGGCAACCGGAGTGGTGAGTACGGCCGTCAGCAACAGGGCGGGCGTATACAGCCTGCCCAGCCTGCTGCCGGGAGTCTACAAGGTAACGGTGGAGATGACGGGATTTCAAACCCACACCTACACCGATGTGCAGCTGGGGAATGCGGCGCAGATCCGCCTCAATTGCCGGTTGCAGGTCGCCGGCATCAGCGAGGCGGTCCAGGTCAGCGCCCAGGCCGAACGCCTGATCCTGGAGGCGAGTTCCTCCACGGGCGACGTGTTGGGCGAGGAGGTGGTGCAGGACCTGCCGCTGGTGAACAACAACGCCCTCGACCTGGTCCGGACGATGTCCGGCTTCGTACCGACTTCGGGAAACGCGGTGTTCAATGCGAGCGACACGGCCGTGGGCGGCGTCAGCGTGGCAAACCTCAACCTGCAGCGCGACGGCGTCGATATCAGCGACGTTCGCTTCCCGGCCGGCATCCACTCGCCTACGCAGATCAATCCCGATATGGTGGGTGAGTTCCGGATGGTGCTTTCCCCCGTGGACGCCGAGATGGGGCGCGGAAACGCGCAGGTGCAGGTCCTGACCAAATCCGGAAAAAACGATTTCTTCGGTTCGGCGGTCTGGAACATCCAGAATTCCGCCCTGGACTCCAACCAGTGGGATTACAACCGCAGATCGGTGGCCGCCCCATGGAGAAACCTGAACCAGTATACGCTGAGCCTCGGCGGCCCGATCATCAAGAACCGGACCTTCTTCTTCGCGCTGTTTGACGGCCAGGTGGCGCGCCTCCGGGACGCCTACAACGCCCGTGCGCTGACTCCGTGCGCCCGCAAGGGCGTCTTCCGCTACTTCGACAACTGGAACAACGGGAACACGGACCAGACCCTCACGGTGACGGGAACCGCGACCTATGCCTCCGTGGACACGGCCGGCAATCCC
>CAZTHE010000065.1:0-21221 GCA_964613495.1 uncultured Acidobacteriota bacterium
CGACCTTGGCGACGACGTCGACATGCTGCGCGACCTGATTCTTTCGGCTTTCCGCCAGGCCGCGGGCAAGGTGGACGAGGAAATCCAGAAGCGGATCGGAAGCCGGATGGGCAGTATGGGCCTTCCTCCCGGCCTTTTCTGAATCCCCGGATGGAACCCTGCAATCATGCCTGCCGTGACAGATCGCCCTGCCCGCAACTCCGTGCATCAGGAAGGAACGGCACCGTTTTTTCCGGAAACGGGAGGACGGATTCTGTCGAGAATGAAGATGGTGGCGGCATTGGCCAGAAAGCCGGGCACGATCTCATACATCAGCCCGCCCCACGGGCCGTGTTTCCAGAATATGAGAACGGCGGTTCCGACCACCATTCCGGACAGGGCCGACGGCCAGGTCGTCCGCCTGGAATACAGGGCGAAGAGCACCAGCGGGCCGAAGGCCGCCCCGAATCCGCCCCAGGCGTAGGCGACGATGCCCAGGATGGAGTCCCGGGGGTCCAAGGCCAGCAGCAGGGCAGCAAGAGAGACCGCAATGACACCGGCCCGGCCCATAAAAACCACGTCGCGCGCACCCGCCCTGCGGCCGCGGATTCTCCGGTAGAAATCCTCCGCCAGTGCCGACGAGGAAACCAGCAGCTGCGAATCGATGGTGGACATGATGGCCGAAAGGATCGCCGCCAGCATGACGCCCCCGAGCCAGGGCCCCATGGTCTCCCGTATCATGTAGATAAAGACCTTCTCCTGCTCCTTTTGCGTGATATCGAGCGCGGCGAACATGCCGATGCCGACCAGGCCGATGACGACGGCCCCGGCCAGGGATATGGCCGCCCAGACGATGGCAATCGCGCGGGACTGGCGGATTTTGGCCGCAGACCGGGCGCCCATGAATCGGACCAGGATATGGGGCTGGCCGAAATAACCCAATCCCCAGGCCATGGCCGATAATACGGCGAGCAGCGGAGTCTGACCGTCCGGGACAAATCCTCCCGTAAGGCCCCTGGCATCCAGAGCGCTCAAAATCGCCCCGGTGCCGCCGATGTGCCCAAGAGCGGTCACCGGCACAACCACCAGCGCCAGGACCATCAGCAATCCCTGGAACAGGTCCGTCCAGCAGACGGCAAGGAATCCCCCCATGAAGGTGTACAGGACAATGATGGCGCCTCCGGTCAGTACCGCGCTGGGATAGGAGACATCGAAGGTGGATTCAAACAGCCGGCCGGCGGCCACCAGCCCGCTCGAGGCGTAGATGGTGAAGAATAGCAGGATGATGCCGGCCGACACGATGCGCAGGAGCCCCGTCGGGTCGGCAAAGCGCGCTTCGAAGAAGGACGGCAGCGTGATGGCGCCGGCATCGGCGGTGTGAGTGCGCAGGAGCGGCGCCACGAAACTCCAGTTCAGGACCGTTCCGATCAGCAGACCAACGGCGATCCAGCTGTCGGCAAGGCCCGACACGTAGATGGCGCCCGGCAGCCCCATCAGGAGCCAGCCGCTCATGTCACTCGCCTGCGCCGAGAGGGCCGTCACCCAGGCGCCCAGCCTTCGGCCGCCCAGCAGATAGTCTTCGAGATCCCTGTTCTTCCGGTAAAAATAAAAGCCGATCGCAACCAGAACCAGGAAATAGGCGGCGAACACTATGAGGATCGGCCAGGGCATGATCGAACCACCCGCGTTGCTTCGTTTTCCCGCAGCCTGCATCCAACCCGGCATTGCCGGTTCGTGCGCCCGGTAGCGGTCCGGGCGGTGTTCCACGAAAAACCGGGCCGCGCGAACCCGCTGTCTGAGCCGTATTGGCGGGCCCATCATACTGGGGCTCGACGGCGGGATCAATGCAGAAGGATCGGCCGAAGGATCGGCAAAAGCGCAATTCGAGAGTTGCGCTTTTGCGCAAATCCCTGCAAGATGCTGTATCCCCGTTCCAGATGCATCCTGTTGGCGTGCCGTGCCGACAGGGTGCCGCTCGGGGGGGACGGTTCCAAAAATGAGAGGACGCCCTATGACTTCCGAAAGAGGCACCTGGGGATCCCGTCTCGGGTTCGTGATGGCGGCGGCCGGGTCCGCCGTCGGGCTCGGCAACCTGTGGAAGTTTCCCTACCTGACCTGGGAAAACGACGGCGGCGCATTCGTACTGATCTACCTGGCGGCGGTTTTTGTGATCGGCCTGCCGCTCATGATGAGCGAGATCCTGGTGGGCCGCAGGAGCCAGATGAGCCCCGTTCCCGCCTTCGCCAGGCTCGGCGGGAAGAAGTGGTCCGGGATCGGCTGGCTCGGGGTATCTTCGGGCACCCTCATCCAGTCATACTATATCGTCATCGCGGGGTGGTCCCTGCGGTCGTTCGCGCAGTGTGTCGGCTGGTCCCTGAATGGATATTCGGCGCCGGGAGAGACGGAGTTCGGGGGCTTCCTCGCGAACGGCCCCCTGCAGATCGGGCTCGCCTTCCTGTTCACCCTCCTGACGGCGTCCATCGTCTATCGCGGGATACAGGGAGGCATCGAAAAGGCCAACAAGATCATGATGCCCGCCCTGCTGGCGATCCTCCTGTACCTGGTCGCCACGGCCCTTACCATGGAAGGGCGAGACGAAGCGCTGGCGAAAATTTTCGTCCCGCATCTCGCCGGGTTCACCACCCGCGGATTCCTGGAGGCGGTGGGGCAGGCGTTCTTTTCGCTCTCCCTCGGGCTGGGCGCCATGGTCGCCTACGGCTCTTACCTCGACAGAAAGGAGTCCATCTTAAGATCCGCGGTCTCCGTCGTCATTCTCGACACCGTCGTGGCGCTGCTGGCCTGCGTGGCCATGTTTACCATCATCTTCTCCGTCCCCGGGCTGTCCGGGCGGATTACCGGGTCCACGATCGGCATGCTCTTCATCACGCTGCCGGATCTCTTTTATACGACCATGCCCGGCGGCGCGGTTCTCGGTCCGCTGTTCTTCGTGCTGGTGGCCTTCGCCGCGCTTTCGTCCACGATTTCCCTCGGCGAGGTCACCACGTCGCTGGTCATCGATCTCCTCGGCTGGGCGCGGGCACGGGCGACCGTCGTCACCGCGGCCGTCGTCTTCTGCGCCTCGATCCTGTGCGCGCTTTCTCTGGGGGCCAGCGGTCCGCTTTCTTCGTTCGTGATATTCGAAGGCAAGAGCGGCGTGCTCTCCACGCTCGACCACCTCGCGGCGAACTACATGCTCCCCTGCGGCGGCTTTCTCATCACCCTGTTCGTGGGGTGGAAAGTCGGCCGCAACGCCTGCATGGAGGAACTCGGCCTCCGCCGGCCGAACCTCGCGTTTACCCTCTGGCTGTGGATCGTCCGGATTCTGGCACCGGCGGCGGTGCTGATCCTTTTGATCAGCGTCATCCTGGGCAAGGATTTTTCCTGACCGGACCGGCTCCCGGGACTCGAATGGAGGTCTCCCGGCTATCGGGAACTCATGCACCCATATGTGAGGCAGTTGAAAATCCTGCTCGAAAAAAACGCGAACCCGGCTCTCGCACCCGGCATGAAGAAATACATGCGAAACCGGTTCGAATATCTCGGGATTCAGACTCCTGTAAGGGCAACGCTGCTCCGGGAATTCCGCGCGATGCACGGACTCCCCGATCCGGCGGAACTCGATTCCGTCCTCCGGGATCTCTGGGCCCTCCCGCAGCGAGAATTCCAGTATGCCGCAGTAGGACTGCTCGAGAAAACGGGCAGGCACCTGCCTCTGGATTTCGTGGAAACGCTCGAATACCTCATCACGACGAAATCCTGGTGGGATACGGTGGACAGCCTGGCGGCCGGGACCGCCGGGGGACACTTCAGGCTCTTCCCCACCGCCGCGAAAAAGGTCCTGCCGCGCTGGCGCAAATCGGAAGACTTCTGGCTCCGCCGGGCGGCCATCCTGTTCCAGCTGAAATACGGGGAACATACCGACTTTGACCTGTTGTGCGGAATTATCCGGGAAAACCTGGGCTCCAAAGAATTCTTCATCAACAAAGCCATCGGGTGGGCGCTGCGCCAGTACGCCCGCACGGACCCCGGCGCCGTAAGGAAGTTCGTGGAACAGACGACCGGCCTCAATCCCTTGAGCCGCCGTGAGGCGCTGAAGCACATGCGGCAGGGGGCACGGGATTCGGGCTCCTGACTCCCGGGAAGATCCATGCTCTGCCTTCGGAAGTCCGCGATCCGGAATCGGGATCAGCGCGCGAGCCGCAGCAGGGGGGGCGGCGCGCAGGCGATTTCGGTCCACTCGCCGGTGGCCGGGTGGGAAAAGCCCAGGAGTTCGCTGTGCAGATGATAGCCGAGATCGCCCGGCAGGGCGCCGTTGTTCCCGGCGGGGAGGCCTCCTGCCGCATAGAGCGGATCGCCGACGAGCGGATGCCCGGCCGCGGCGAGATGGATGCGTATCTGGTGCGGCCGGCCCGTGGTGATGCGCACCTGAAGCAGAGAACACCCGTTGCGCCGCTCCAGGACCCGGACATGGCTGTATGCCGGTTTCCCGTCCGGGCACGCGGCCTGGACGGTCTTCAGGACCGGGTGCGGCACGGGGCCGATCGGCGCGTCGATTTCAAACGTGTCGGCCGCGGGAGTCCCGCAGGCCAGGGCCCGGTAGACTTTCAGGACCCTGCGGCCGGCCCAGGATGAGGAAACCGCGGAAGCGGCTTCGTGCGTCGTGGCGAACAGGATGACGCCCGACGTTCCGCGCCCCAACCGGTGCAGCGGAATAGCCCCGGGGTAATGAATTCGCACCCGCGCGAGCAGGGTATGCTCCATGAAACTGCCGCCGCCGGGGACGGTGGGGAGCCCGGCGGCTTTCGCGATTCCGAGGAGGTGCGCGTCTCGATACAGGATGGCGAAAGACAAGGGGACCTCCGGCTCCACCCAGGGCGGACGCACCCAGCTCAGGACCCGTCCCGGCTGCAACACCGTATCCTGTCCGGACGGGATGCCGTCGAGAAGGACACGGCCCGATTCGATGCGGCCCGTCCATTCTTTCCGGGTGAATTTCGGGTAATTTCGCGCGAGGTAATCGATCAGCATGACGCCGGCGGCACCGGCGCTCAACCGCTCCCGATACTCGAACCCGCTATTTAATCCTGCCATAGGACCCGAACCGGGGACGTTTCGTTTCCCCGGCTTCCACGAAAAAACGGCACTCCGCGCCCCGGGAAAATAGGGGAACGAAAGGTCCCCGATTAGAGGAGATGCTCGCTCCGGTTGATCACGTCGTCCTGGATGTCGGGAGAGAGCTGCGTGAAATACGCGCTGAAGCCCCCGATACGCACGATCAGGTCCCGGTGATTCTCCGGGTGGATCTTGGCGTCCCGCAATTCGTTGGTGTCCACCATGTTGTATTGGATGTGCGACCCGCCGTTTTCCATGAAGGCGTTGGTGTAGGCCGCGAGCTTCTCCACGCTCTCGTCGCTTTGCAGCATCGCGGCGGAGAACTTCTGGTTCAACACCGACGCGTGGGACTCCCGGAATCCCGCCTTGAGGGCCGAATGCAGCACCGCCGTCGGCCCCTTTTTGTCGGCGCCCCGCATCGGGGACACGGAGCCGTCGTTGAGCGGCTCGAAGGCCTTCCTGCCGTTGGGGAGGGCGCCCACGCCGCGGCCGCCGAAGTAGTGCCAGGCCAGTCCTTCGCGCGCGACCATGTAGTTGCGGAACGGCGAATTGTCGTAGCTGCGGATGATCCGGTAGGAATCCGCGCTGATTTTCTTCGCCAGCAGGTCCACCTCGTCGAGGTCGTTGCCGAATTTGGGCTGGGCGAGGCACATCCGCCGGATCTCCTCGCCGCGCTTCCCTTCGAAATTGGAGTCCAGCGCGTCGAGGAGTTCGCGCATGGTCAGCTTCTCATCTTCGAACACCAGCTTCCTGACGGCCATGAGCGAATCGGTGACGTCGATGATGGCCCGGTCGGAAATGCCGAACATGGAGCACTCCGGGTCGGGAATCAGCAGGTCCTGTCCGATGTCCATGCACCGCTGGATCCCCAGGGTCGACAGGAAGGGCAGCCGCACGTGCTTGGGCTGTTCCTTCCGCGCAATGGCGGCAAGCCAGAACGAACGGTGCGTGATGAATTCGTGCTGCCGCATCAGGGCGTCGTACAGATCGTCGAAGCTCCTGAATCCCGCGGGATCGCCCGTCTCGAGGCCGGTGCGTTTGCCGTTGACGTCCACCCCGTTGTGAAGCACGAGGTGCAGCATCGCGGCCAGGTTGCAGGCGGCCAGCCCTTCGGCTCCGTAATGCTCCGCCCTGGACGGGAGGCAGGGATACACGCAACCCAGGCCGCACCACTCCGCGGCCTCCTCCATGGGGATTCCGTCCTGCAGGAAATGCGAAATCACCACCTCGTCGTTCTCGAACAGGGGGATGCCCCCTTTCGTGGCCATGTTGGTCCGGATGGCTTTCTGCATCAGCCAGTCGGGCGTCGCCTTGTTCCAGCGCAGCCCCACGGTGGGAGAGGACAGCTGCAGGAGGCCGATCACGTGAAGGAAGAGGTAGCTCAGTTCGTTCGAACAGTCGGCGCCCGTCCGGTCCACGCCGCCGATCATGATGTTGTTGATCCCGAAATTGATCTGGTGCGATTCCTTGAGGCTCTCCGATGCGACGAAGGTCTGCGTTCCCCACCGGCCGATGAGTTCCGCCAGCATTTCGGCGGCCTTTTCCGGGGTGAGCGTGCCGCTAGTGACATCGCGGATGAAATATGGGTACAGGTACTGGTCGCCGCGCCCCCACTGCGGGTTGTTGTGCATCGGGTGCTCGTAGAACTTGCAGACGCCGATGATGGCCATGGACTGGAGGGCTTCCCGGAAAGTCCCGGCCGGGAGTTCGGGCACGCGGTCGCAGGCTTCGGCGATCCGCAGCAGCTCGGCCTTGCGTTCCGGGCGCGTTTCCGCCGCGGCCATTTCCCTCGCAAGCGCGGCATATCTCCGGGAGTGGCGGATCGCCGCCTCGCAGACGATGATGGCGGACTTCCAGAAGTACAGCCGGTCGATGTCCGTCTGCTTCGTCGCGATAAAGTCATCGATATGCCCCTGGGCCTCCTCGATGAAATACCGCAGCCCCTTCTCGAGGACTTTTTTCCACATCAGCACCGATGTGGTCTGCCCGAAGATGGTGGTATCCAGAGTGGGGTCCTTGAGCCGCGCCGCCTCGACATCCTTGATCCACGGGCCGACGACGGCCTCCCACGCCTTGTAGGTCATCTCGGGCGCCGTCCGTCCGCGGAATTCGCGCGCGCTCTCGCGCAAGGTCTCCAGGCTCTCGGGGTCCAGGCCGACATTCGCGTCCAGGGTGATCTGCAGTTCGGCCTTGTCTTTCCACAGGTCCGGGACATAGTCGCCGCAGATATCGAAAGAGGTCGCGCACCCGATGACGCCGGGCGTCGGGCGCCCCACGATGCCATCGAAGTCGTGGATCCGGATCTCGACGTTATCCACGATTTTGGCGAAAAGCCTCGCGCGCCGGATCTGGAGGTCCTCGCCTTCCGTCTCGCGCCAGGACGCGACCGTCCACCGTTCCCTGTCGGCGAACAGCTTCCAGCCGGAGGCCTTCATGGCCGCCTTCCACTGCCGATTGCGTTCGCTCAGCCGAATCCCGTCGATCCGATCAAGGAGTTCCCTGTTCACTGATGCCATGGTGCACCTCGAAAATGATTTACTTCGAAATCGAGCACTCGATGCCGTGCCGGGCGTACGCCTCCCGTGCGGCTTCGACCCGTTCGTCCGCTCCGGCACGAAGCTCTCCCATAGTATACTTCATATCGAGCGCTTTGTACTTGCTTCGGCCCATCCCGTGATAGGGCATGAGCTGAAGCCGCGCGGCCTTCGGCCCGAGACCGGCCAGGAACCTCGAGGTCGCCTCGATATTTGCGGGGGAATCGTTCACGCCCGGGATGAGCGGCTGGCGGAAGACGACGTCGGCGCCGCGCCCGATCAGCAGCGCGGCGTTGCCCAGAATACGGTCGTTCGACCGCCCGGTATACGCCCTGTGGACCTCCGGGTCCATGTGCTTCAGGTCGTATAGAAAATGGTCCGTCACGCCGAGGACCTCGAGCAGGGCCTGCGGCTCGACCGACCCGCAGGTCTCGACACAGGTGTCGATGCGGTCCTGACGGCACAGCACGAACAGCTCCCGGACAAAATCCGGCCGAAGCAGCGGTTCCCCTCCCGAAACGGTCACCCCGCCGCCGGAGGCCTCGTAAAACATCCTGTCGCGCCGCACCGCACCCCACACTTCGGCGAGCGTCATGGTCCGGCCGTAGCGGACCAGCGCGCCGTAGGAGCACCGGTCGCTGCAACGGCCGCACGACTTGCAGAGAGCGTAGTCGATGCGGTGTTCGCCTTCCGCCGTCCGGATGGCGCCTTCGGCGCATGCTTCGGCGCACGCGCCGCAGCCCGAGCAGAGACTCTCGATGAAGCCCATCGGGGGCGATCCCGAGAGGCACTCGGGATTCGCGCACCACCGGCAGGCCAGGGGGCAGCCCTTGAAAAAGACCACCGTCCGGATTCCCGGCCCGTCGTGAATCGAGAAATTCTGGATGTTGGTGATGATCGCGTTCTGCGCGACGGCCGTCTTCCCTGCGGAATCCATAGAGAAACACACCTGAGACAAAACAGAAGGATACAACGCCCTGCGCGGAATTGACACGAGATTCAAGCTGCCGGGGACCGGACCCGGTTCTCCGGCGAAGGCCCGGTTGCGTTCCGGGCTCCCGATCCGGCGATGCGCTTCAGCCGGCGAGGACCGAAGCGTCCAGCGCATGCACCCCGGCGTCGCAGACGAATTCCGAAGCCGTGGTGTAGGCCGACTCGTCGCTGGCCAGGTAAACAAACAGGCCGGCGATCTCCGACGGGAAGGCGATGCGCTTGAGCGGCGACGGGGCGGCCATGGTCTTCAGGCGCTCCTCCACGCTGACGCCCGCCACACCCGCGGTTTCCTCGAGGCGGCGGTCGAACATCTCGGACCGGAACGCGCCCGGCAGCACCACGTTGCTGCGGATTTTCTGCGGCCCGTAGTCGACGGCCACCTGGCGGGATAAACCGAGCAGCCCGGATTTGGTCGCACAATAGGCCGCGGCAAACGGGAGGCCCCGGATCGCGCCCACCGACGCCACATTGATGATGGAACCGCCCCCGGCGCGAAGCATGTGCGGGATGGCGAACTTCATCACCAGGAAAGGGCCGGTCAGGTTGGTGTCCAAGACCTTTTGCCACACGTCCATTCCGGTGTCGACGACGGTCTTCGGTACGCCCATCGCGGCGTTGTTGACCACGACGTCCAGCCTGCCGCCGAATGCGGCCGCGGCCTCCACCATGCGCCGCACGTCCTCCGTCCTGCTGACGTCCGCGGAGCAGACGGCGACGCGGCCGACGGGAAAGCGGCCGGCAAGCCTGTCCAGTTCCTCTTTGCGCCGGCCTGCGATGCATACCCGTGCGCCTTCGTTCACAAACGCCTCGGCGACGGCGGCCCCGATGCCCGTGCCGCCCCCGGTAATCAAAGCAACTTTGCCCTGCAGTCTCATGCGTCCCTCCTTTGAGGTCGCCTGTATCTCTATACGAACAGGGTGTTTTTTGCAACGGAATTGCCGGGCTGCGCACGACGGGTTGCGGCGGCCCGGGGAGATCCGGGCGAAAATGACAGGGGAACGGATTGACAAGCCGGCAAACGGGAATGAATAATCGGCATGTCCGAATTCGCGCGGGCAAGGGGCCTGCGCCGCGTCCCACATTAAGGAGCAAGGTATGGCGGATTCACAAGGAAAACCTCGAGCGGTTGTCTGCACCAATATTGAATTGCCCGCGGGCGTCCACGTTTTCGAAACGGACGACACGAAGACCCAGGCGCCGGACGCGGATCCTATCCATCGAGTGATCTACATGGACGACAGGATCGTCCCGGGCTCGTTCTACGTCGAGGCGGTGTGGGTCGTGGGCTCGGTCCCGAGGTCCCATCCCGAACACACCCACCACGACCACGACGAGATCGTCGGCTTTGTCGGCAGCAACCCGGAGGACCCGACCGACCTGGGAGGGGAGATCGATTTTGTCGTCGACGGCAGGAAAATGACGATCACCAAGACCTGCTTCATCCACGTGCCTGCCGGCGTCAAGCACGGCGGGCTCTGCTTCAGGAAGATCGACCGGCCGGTCTTCCAGATCGCGATGTCGCGGATGGGCGCCTATTCCAGCGTCCCCCCGACCTAAACTCCGGCGGGGATCGGGTTTGCAAAACCCGACATTTCGGCCGGGGTCTGCATGCCGGCTGCCAAAATCGAATTTTGCAGACCCGATCCCGTTGCGGAATGGCGAAGGACGAATTATGATGGGGCGCATTGCACCAGTTTCCGAATCGGCAGAAAGCATGTGAAGCGCAAGCATTGTCCGTGTCATTCACAGAGGGAGGGTCGATGAATCAGCAAGACGCTGCAGCATTTCAAAAGGAAGCGCCCAAAACGCCCGCATACGCCTGGGTGGTCCTGTTTGCACTCTATATGGCCACTCTGGCGGCGCCCCTGAACCTGTTCAAGTTGCCGCCCGTCATGACCACGATACAGAAGGTCTTCGGCATGAACATGGCCGAGTCGGGCGACCTGATGTCCATCTTCTCGATCATGGGATTCGTGCTCGCCATCCCGGCAGGCTATATCCTGAAGCGCTTCGGCATCAAAAAGACGGGCCTGACGGCCGTCGGCGCGGTGACCATCGGATCGGCCCTGGGCGCGATGGCCAAAACATCGCAGATGCTTTTCGTAGGCCGTTTCATCGAAGGCGTGGGGATGGGACTGATCATGGTGGCGGCGCCCCTGGCGATCAGCCTGTGGTTCCCGGCGCAGAAGCGCGCGCTGGCCACGGGCCTTTGGGCCAGCAGCGTGGGAATCGGCAACATCGTCACCCTGCTGATCGCCCCCTCGATGGCGGTCAACTACGGGTGGCAATCGGTATGGTGGGCCGGCGCGGCGTTTTCCGCCCTGGCATTCATCCTTTTTGGCGCCCTGTTCCGCCTGCCGAAAAAGGAGGAAATGTGGGAAGCCCCGGCTCCGGCCGCGGCGGCGGAAGAGAAGCCGCCCAGCCTGGCCAAAGGCATGGCCAACCGCAGCTTCTGGATGATCAGCATCGCGTTCGGATGTTACAACCTGGTGACGATGGCCATGTGCTCCTTCCTGCCCACGTTCCTGGAGGTTGAGCGCGGCTACTCCCTGACCTTCGACAAGGGCGTTTTCATGAACGCGTCCTTCGTCACCGCTTTCATCATGCTGGCATCGATCTTTTCCGGCCCGCTGGGGGGCCGCATATCGGACCGCCTGGGCAAGCGCAAGCTCATGATCCTGGTCCCGTACATCCTCATGACCCTGACCTTCCTGGTCCCCTTCACGGTCACGGGCTGGATGATCCCGACCTATATGCTTGTCTTCGGGATCTTCGGCGGCCCGCTCGCCCCGATCCTGCTCTCGGCGGTTCCCGAGGTGGCGCGCAAGCCTCAGCTGATCGGCATCGGCATGTCGGTCGCCGCGGTGGGCCAGAATCTCGGCATGTACATCGGACCGTCGCTGTTCGCGAGGATACAGGTCGCACAAGGGTGGGAGGCCGCCGGATTCTGGATGATCCCCATCTGCATCGTCGGCATCCTGGCAACCGCCTTGATCAAGGTGCGGTAGCTCCCTTTTCGATCCGGCCCGTGAACATCGGGGTTTCCGGTGAGCGCACGCCATCGGAAAATCCCGATTCCCGGGCCGGACCCTTTTTTGAAGAGAGGCATGCGGAAAACGCGCCCGATCGCATTTCTATTGCTCGCGTTGGCCCTGGCGGCGGATGCGCAGGCGGGCGCGCGCAAGGGACCCATCGTCCGGCAGGTGGACCGCATCCTGATCGAGTCGGACGACCCGGAGTCCCTCTTCCGCTTTTTTTCCGCAGAGCTGCAGCTGCCCATCGCATGGCCGCTCACGGAAAATCAGGGATATCAGAGCGGCGCGCTGGGAACCGGGAACGCAATCTTCGAAATATACAGGTATACACGGGCGAAAAGCGGGCTGCCGCGCAAGCCCTTGTCCGCCCGGTTTGCCGGCCTGGCGCTGGAACCCGTCCCTCTTGCCGACGCGTTGCGCGAATTGAAAGCCGCCGGCCTTGCTTACGGGCCGGCGCAATCGGCCTCGTCCACGCTGCCGGACGGCAAGGAGGGCGTGGCGTGGACGACGGTTCCGCTGCCCTCGCTGTCCGGGACAGGCCTGTCGATATTTCTGCACGAATACGGCCAGGCGTTTCTCCGCGCGGATGTGCGGAGGAAGCAGCTGGGGAACCGCCTGACGCTGGACAGGGGCGGCCCCCTCGGAATCGTTTCCGTTCAGGAGATTTCCATATCCACGTCCAATTTCGCCGAAGACGAGGCGGAGTGGCAGCGCCTGCTCGGCTCACGCGCGTCCTCGGGCAACTGGAGTGTCGGGGCGGGGCCGGCAATTCGCCTGGTAGAGGGTTCCCGGAACCGCATTCAGAAAATAATCTTTCGCGTCCGGTCTCTCGCCCAGGCCAGGGCCTTCCTGAAGAGCAGGCAACTGCCGGGAACGGAAGTCGAAAAAGAAGTGCTGCTGAATCCTTCCGAAATCCAGGGACTGCGGATCGGCCTGGTGGAGCGATAGATTCAGGGCTGCATCGCTAACGCCGGAGCAACTGCCGCAGAACGTACGGCAGGATGCCGCCGTGCCGGTAGTAGTCGACCTCGACCGGCGTGTCGATGCGCACCGTCAACGGGACGGTTTCCTGCGTTCCGCCGGCCCGCCGGATGATCAGCGACGCATCCTGCCCCGGCCGCAGGTCTTCCCCGATGCCCAGCAGATCAAGGGTCTCGCTGCCGTCGAGCGCGAGGGTCCCGGCGCTCGTCCCTTCCTTGAACTGGCAGGGCAGCACGCCCATGCCTACCAGGTTGCTGCGGTGAATGCGCTCGTAACTCTGGGCGACCACGGCGCGCACCCCCAGCAGAAGCGTCCCCTTGGCGGCCCAGTCCCTGGAACTGCCGGTACCATACTCCTGGCCGGCGAAAACCATTAGCGGCGTTCCGGACTCCCGGTACCGGCACGCGGCGTCGTAGATGCTCATCTGCGCGCCGCCCGGATAAAACTTCGTCACGGCGCCCTCCACGCCGGGAACCATGAGGTTCCGTATGCGCACATTCCCGAACGTCCCTCGGACCATGACCTCGTGATTGCCCCGGCGCGACCCGTAGCTGTTGAAGTCCTGCACCGTCACCCCCTGCTCCTGAAGGTATGCCCCGGCGGAGGAGCCGGGCTTGATGGCGCCGGCGGGGCTGATGTGGTCCGTGGTCACCGAGTGCCCCAGGATGAGCAGGGGACGCGCGCCCCTTATATCGTCGACGGGCCCCGGCGCCATCCCGAATTTTTCGAAATAGGGCGGCTCCTGGATGTACGTGGAGTTCTTGTCCCACTCGTAGAGAGCGCCGATCGTAGCCGGGATGTCATCCCAGAGCGGGTTCTGCCGCTCGAAGCCGGAATACATGCGCCCGTAGGCCTCCGGATCGAGCGAGAGGCGCATGAACTCGCGGATCTCCTCCAACCCGGGCCACAGGTCGCGCAGGTAGACGTCTTTTCCCTGTGCACCCTTTCCCAGCGGCTCCGTGGTCAGGTCGATATCGACGCGGCCGGCCAGCGCGAAAGCGACCACCAGCGGCGGACTCATCAGGAAATTCGCCTTGACCGACTGGTGAATCCGCGCCTCGAAATTGCGGTTGCCGCTCAGCACGCTGGCCAGCACCAGGTCTTTTGCGGCGATCAGGTCCTCGATGGCCGGGTCCAGTGGCCCCGCGTTTCCGATGCACGTGGTACAGCCGTAGCCCACGACGTTGAAGCCCAGCCGGTCCAGGTACGCCTGCAGCCCGGCCTTCTCGAGGTAATCCGTGACGACGCGCGAACCCGGCGCCAGCGAAGTCTTCACGGTGGGCGGCGGCGCGAGCCCCGCTTCGACGGCCTTCTTCGCGATCAGGCCGGCGGCGATCATCACGCTCGGGTTGGAGGTGTTCGTGCACGAGGTGATCGCCGCGATGACGACGGATCCGTCGCGCAATCGGTTCCCCCGCAGCTTTTGCGTTTCCGCTTCGGCCGGGATCGAGTACTCCCGCGCGATCTGATCGGCCGTCCTGCCGTAGCCTCCTTCCTGCGCCGGCTTCTGGAAGACCTGGCGTATCTCCTCCTTGAGCCGCCCCAGCGGGATGCGGTCCTGCGGACGCTTCGGGCCCGCCACGCTGGGCTCGATTTTCTCCAAATCGAGTTCCACCACCGCGCTGTACGCGACGCGTTCCTCTTCCGGCGTGCCGAACATCTGCTGGGCCTGGTAATAGCTCCGGACCGCGTCCACGGCCTCCCGCGTCCGTCCCGTGGCACGCAGGTAGGAACAGGTCTCCTCGTCCACCGGGAACAGGGCCGCGGTGGCGCCGTATTCGGGCGCCATGTTGCTGATGGTCGCCCGGTCCGTGACCGGAAGACCGGAGACGCCGGGGCCGAAGAATTCGACGAGTTTCCCGACCACCCTGACCCTGCGCAGCAGTTCCGTCACGTGCAGCACGAGGTCCGTCGCGGTGACGCCCTCTCTAAGCTTTCCGGTGACGCGGATCCCGACCACGTCCGGGGTCAGGAAGTACACGGGCTGGCCCAGCATGCCGGCTTCCGCCTCGATGCCGCCGACGCCCCAGCCGAGAATGCCGAGGCCGTTGATCATCGTCGTGTGGGAATCCGTTCCGACCAGCGTGTCCGGATAGTAGACTCCCTCGCGTTCGCGCACCACGCGGGCAAGGTACTCCAGGTTCACCTGGTGGCAGATGCCCACCCCGGGGGGAATCACGCGGAATCCGCGGAAATTCCGCATGCCCCATTTCAGGAACCGGTACCGTGCGTAGTTGCGCCGCATCTCCAGGCCCAGGTTCAGCTCGAGCGACTCGGGGCTGCCGAAATGGTCCACCTGCACGGAGTGGTCGATGACCAGGTCCACCGGAACGAGAGGCTCGACGGTCCCGGCGTGGCCGCCCGCCTTTTGTACGGCCGACCGCATGGCCGCCAGGTCCACCAGCAACGGGACGCCCGTGAAGTCCTGCAGCAGGATGCGGGCAACCACGAAGGGAACCTCGTCCGTGCGCGCCGCGTTCGGGCTCCAGCGGGCCAGGCGGACGACGTCGTCTTCGCGGATGCGCCGGCCGTCGCAATTCCGGAGCACGGATTCCAGCAGGATGCGGATGCTGAACGGCAGCGTCGATACCGGCCCGACTCCCATCTTCTCCAGCTGCGGGAGCGAATACATCTCGCCCGTCCTGCCGCCGGCGAGGGGAAAAGGCTGCAGCGATTGAAATAGCTCGTGTCTCATCGTGAACTCCCTTCGGCATGCCGCCGACAGTGCGTTTCCCTCGAGTCTTCCTGGTGCCATTTTACCTCGCGCCGCGCCGCGCCGCCAGCGGGCTGCAGCCTTCGGATCGATGCATGAATTTTTAATTCCAGATTCCAGATAAGTCTGCGGATCAAGGCCCGCCTGGCGCAGAGCGATAGCTGCGCCGGCTGCGCACAATCGCACCGGGAACGTCCACGCCGACGACGAGCGAATGCGTGGCGCCGTCGATCCCTTTCCCTTCGGGATAGAAACCCAGGAGGTACTGCGCGCGCAGCTCTTCGGAAATCTGCCGGAAGATGCGGTCGAAATCCCCGGCGCCGCCCGAATAAAAACGCCCCGCGGACAGATCGGACAATTTTTCCAGATACGCCGCCGCCTGCTTCTCGCGTTCCCGCCACTCGGCCGCCCCGCTTTGCCTCCGGGTGGCCACGCCGAACAATTCCCGCATCAGCTCCTGCGGATCCACGGTGTAAAAAATGGTGTAAACCAGCGTGTTCGAGGACGCGACGGCGTCCAGCAGGCCGCCGGCCGGAACCCGGCTGCCCTGGTCCTGCCCATCGGAGAGCAGGACGATCGCCTTGCGTCCTGTGGCGGCCCGCAGCCGGTGCCGCACCAGTTCGTGGACGGCGTCGCGCATCCTCGTGTAGGCCCCGCCCGACCGGGCGCGCCGGATGGCGTCCTTCAGCTCGCGGGGATCCGAACTGAACGGGCAGAGCTCGCGCATCTCCGAATCGAAGCCGGCGACCATCACCATGTCCCGGGGGCGCACCTGGACAAGAAACCGTTCCGCGGCCTTCTTGATCTTTTTGAGCACCGTCGTCGCGCTCCGGCTCGTATCGAGCAGGAGGACGATTTTCACCGGGTCTTCCGAAGTAAGGAAAAGCGAGACCGGCACCGGGTTCCCATCCTCGAAGAGCCTGAAAGATTCCGGCGGCAGCCCCGTCAGGAATCTTCCCTCGCCGTCGCGCACGATGGCGGGCACCGTAACCAGGGCGCTCTCGATCCGGATCCTCCCCGGACCCGCATCTTCCTGAAAGTCGCGGCCCGCCCCCGGGCGGCTCAGGCAGAGGAGGAGCAGACCGATTGTCCTGGCCATGCGGCGGCGGGGTTTCGAGTTCATTCGCCGGATCCCGTTGCCGCGGATCCGGACGCGCGCCGGCGCACGAGTCTTTCGCGCGAATAGGGGATCAGGCCGCCGGAGTCGATGATCGCGCGCCGCGCGGCGGGAAGCGGCTCCAGGGGATACCAGGCGCCCCTGGTTTCGTTGCGTATCCCGCTTTCCTCGATCCGGAGACGGTCGTTCTCCTCCGCTTCGAGCGCGGGACACACCAGCACCTCGAGGCCCAGGTTGACCGCGTTCTGCAGGAAGATGCGCGCGTAACTGCGGGCGACGATCACCAGCCCGTGCCCCTTGAGCGTGGACGCGGCCTGTTCGCGCGACGAGCCGCACCCGAAGTTCGAACCGGCGGCTACGACGCTTCCGGGCGCGATCTGCCCGTTCCGGAGCTTCGCGTTGAATTCCTCCAGGTCGGCGAAGGCGTGCCGGGGCGTTTCGCTCGGCAGGACCGTCGCCATAAAGCGGCCGGGATAGATGGCATCGGTGGACACGTCGTCCCCGAGTTTCAGGACCACCGTTGCGGCAGATTCTTTCCTTTCGTCAGTCGCCATCATCGGCCTCCGGGATCCCGAATCGCGCCCGCGAGTGCGCTGGCGGCGGCCGTTTCGGGCGAACACAAATAGACCTGCGAGTCGGGATTCCCCATTCTCCCGGGGAAATTCCGGTTGGTGGTCGACAGCGCCACCTCCCCGTTGCCGAGGGCGCCCTGGTGCACCCCGAGGCAGCACCCGCACCCCGGGTTCATGACGACGGCGCCGGCGGCCGCCAGGACCTCCAGAACGCCATCCCGCATCAGCCGCCGGTAAATCCTCCACGAAGCCGGGAAGACCAGCAGGCGGACGTGCGGTGCGACTTTTTTTCCGCGGAGGATCGCGGCCGCGGAAGCCACGTCGTCGTATCGCCCGTTGGTGCACGAGCCGATGACGACCTGGTCGATGCGTATCCCTTCCTTTTCGCGCACGGCGGTCACGTTGTCCACGGCGTGCGGACATGCGATCTGCGGGGGCAGATCCGAGACATCCACCTCCAGGACGCGCGAGTAAGCGGCATCCGGGTCCGGGGCGACGAGGGGAATTTCGTCCCGCACTCCGGCCTCGCTCCGCAAATAAGCGACCGTCTCCTCGTCGGGGGGGACGATGCCGCACGTAGCGCCCGCCTCGACCGACATGTTGCCTAGGACCAGGCGCCCCGAGGTCGGCATCCGCCGGATGGTTTCGCCGTGAAACTCGAGTACCTTGAAACTGCCCCCCTGCGAGGACAATTTCCCGATGATGTGGAGGATCAGGTCCTTGGCGGAAACGCGTTGCGCGAAACCGCCGCGGACATCGATCCTGACGGTCTCCGGGACCTCCACGTTCAGGGCGGTTCCCAGCGCCCAGACGCTGGCCATCTCCGTGGCCCCGATGCCGAAGGCGAACGCTCCCAACGCCCCGTGCGTGGTCGTGTGGCTGTCTGCGCCCACGACAACCTGGCCCGGCCTCACGTAGCCGTGCTCGGGCAATACCTGGTGGCAGATGCCTCCCCGGTCGCCCCGTATGTCGTGGAACTTCTCGATCCCCTGCTGCGCGACGAATTCCCGGACCTTTTTCTGGTTGGTCGCGGTTTTGGCGCTTTCCGCCGGAACCCGGTGATCGAAAATCACCGCGATTTTCGAGGGGTCCCAAACCTTCGGGTCCAATCCCGTCCCGCGGAAAATCTCCAGGAACTGGTTCAGCACGAGGGCCGTGTTCTCGTGGGACATGGCCAGATCGACGGCGGGTTCGACGATATCGCCGACCCGGACCGACTTCCGGCCGGACGCGCGCGCCAGAATCTTCTGCGCGATCGTCATGCTCATAGGCATCCTCCGAACTCCGGATTGCGGTGCGACGCCGGCAACGTAAATTAACGATAGCATAATCCATTTGGGTTGTCCCAAAGCACGAAACGTGTGGGATAATGCGGCTTCGGAGCGAAGCGTACGATGCGAGAAAATCCCAAAATCGTGGGCGTCATCCCCGCCCGGCTGGACTCTCAGAGGCTGCCCGGCAAGGTCCTGCGCGGGATCGGCCCCAGGGCCATGGTCCACTGGGTCTACGAACGGGCGCGCGCGTCGAGCCTGCTCGGCGACCTGCTGGTCGCCACCGACAGCGAGGAGGTCCGGGAGTATTGCGAAGCGCACGGCATCCCCGTCCTGCGGACCCGCCGGCACCCTTCGGGGAGCGACCGCCTGCACGAGGCGATGGAGCGGACGGGCGGCGACATTTACGTCAACATCCAGGGGGACGAACCCACGGTGCGCGCCGAACATATCGAGCTGCTCCTGCAGCCCATCCTGAGCGGGGAGTGCACGGTCGCGACGCTGAAGGTAGCCATGGACGCGGCTGCGGCCCGGGACCGCAACGTCGTAAAGGTGGTGACAGACGTCCGGGGGTGCGCGCTCTATTTTTCCCGGCTCCCAATCCCCTGCGACCGCGACGGCGACGGCGCCGTCAGCCATTACAAGCACATCGGCCTGTACGCCTACACGCGCGAGGCGCTGGACCTGTTTCACCGCCTGCCCCGGTCGCCGCTGGAACTGGCGGAGAAACTCGAGCAGCTGCGCTACCTGGAGAACGGAATCGGCATACGGGTAATGGAGACGCCGCACGACACGATCGGCGTCGACACCGCGGAAGACCTGGAAAAGGCGGCTGCGCTGCTGGCGCCGGAGACCTGACCCGCATCTGGAATCTGAAATCTGGAATCAACATGTATCTTCTGTACAGTCTACTGCTGTTGGTCTGGGGCATCGTCCTGATCCCGGCCTTTGTCTGCAAGGCCCGGCGCAGAAAGAAGTCTCTGCCCGGATTCGCGCAGCGCATCGGCCGGTTGCCGGACGGAGTGCGCCATGACGGGAGAGCCACGATCTGGTTCCACTCCTGCTCCGTGGGCGAGACGCTCAGCCTGCAGCCACTGGTTCGCAATCTCCACGGCCGGTTCCCGGACGCGCGATTTGTCTTCTCGACGGTGACGGAAACGGGACAGCAGGTCGCCGTAAAACAATTCTCCGAATACGGCCCCGGCAACACTTTTTATTTCCCGATCGACTTCGCGCACATCGTCCGGAAGGTGCTCGACCATATCCGGCCGGCCCTGATCGTCATCATCGATACGGAAATCTGGCCGAACACGGTGCACGAGGCGCGCCGGCGCGGCATCCCGGTCCTCCTGGTCAACGGGCGCATCTCGGCCTCTTCTTTCCGCTTCTACCGCCTCGCCCGTCCGGTCCTGCGAAGGGTTTTTGACAACTATTCGGCGCTGCTGATGCAGTCCTCGGAGGACGCGGACCGGATCCGGCGCATGGGGGCGTCTCCGGACAAGGTCCGGGTGATCGGGAACATCAAGGTCGATGCCGTCGCCGCGGATCCGGATTCGGAAAAGGCGCTTCTCGGCGCACTCGACGAAGCCTTCGGCTTCAGCCGGACTCAGGCTCCCCTGATCGTCGCCGGGAGCACGCATCCGGGCGAGGAGCAGGCGCTCCTCGCCGTTCTTCGCCGGATCCGCGGCGCGTCCGGGTTGGAAGGCACGCGGCTGCTGCTCGCGCCGCGCCACCCGGAACGGTTCGCGGAAGCCGCCGCCATCGCCGCCCGGCACGGCTTCGGGATCCGGCGGCGCACGGACGGCGCCCTCGCAGGACCGGATGCGGAAGTCCTGCTGCTCGACACCATCGGCGAACTGGCCGCCGCGTACCGCTTCGCCACGGTCGCCTTCGTCGGCGGCAGCCTCGTTCCCCACGGCGGCCACAGCATCCTGGAGCCGGCCCGCCACTCGAAGCCGATCGTGATCGGCCCCTCGATGGAAAACTTCCGGTCGATCGCCGGGGAGTTCCTCGCTCACGGCGGCGTGCGGCAGATCCGCGCCGGCGCGAAAGACCCGGGACGGCAGGAGCAACAATTGTTGGATGTTTTCCTGCAACTGCTGCAGAATTCGAAGGAGCGCGACGCGGCGGGCCGGGCGGCCGGGTCCATCCTGGAACGGAACCGGGGCGCGACCCGGCGCGCATGCGATCGGATCGCCGCCGTTTTCGAGGAGGCACGGAGGAGATGAAGGACCGGATACAGAGCTGCCTTCAGAACCTTGAGCCGCGCATCCTTACGGAAGGCTTCGTGCGCCAGGCGGCCGTGCTGATGCCGTTCTTCGAACGGGAAAACGAATATCATCTCCTCCTCACCCGGCGCACCGAGGACGTGCAGACCCACAAGGGGCAGATATCCTTCCCCGGCGGGATGCGCGAGGGAGACGAAGACCTCGTGACGACGGCGCTCCGGGAGACGTTCGAAGAGGTAGGCATCGACGAAAGCCGCATCGAGATCCTGGGCCGGTTTCACGATTACATGTCCATCACGAGGTTCCGGGTGACGCCGTTCGCCGGATTTATCCGCGGCCCTTTTGCCACAAAACCGCAGGTCCGCGAAGTGGCCGAAGTGCTGCAGGTCCCGCTCGGGATTTTCACGGATCCAAAAAGACTGCGGATCGAGAAGAGCATGTACGTGGATAGCGACCCCAACGTGTATTTCTATTCCTACGGGAAGGACGAGATCTGGGGTCTCACGGCGCGCATCATCAAGGAGTTTGTCGAAACGCTGCACCTGGACGGGCAGCCGTAGCGGACCGCGGCGGTTCGCGGGCCGATCGGGGACGGCATCGGGAAGGCACGGGAGGCGATGGAATACGCACCGATAGGAATTTTCGATTCGGGACTGGGAGGCATCTCGGTGATGCGGGAGCTTATC
>CAZTHE010000066.1:0-4147 GCA_964613495.1 uncultured Acidobacteriota bacterium
GCTGCCGGTTCCGGAATTCCGTCCCGTTCCCGGGACCAGAAGGAGCAGCGCCCTCGTTCAGGATCCGGCCGGGCAGTGGGTCGAGCTGGCAATCGCCCCGGGGGAGCCGAACGACGCCTACAGCCGGATCGAAATCGGCCTTGTCGTTTCCGATATCGAAGTGAGCCGCAAATTTTACCGCGAATTCATCGGGCTCGAGGAACTCCCCGCCGTCAAAGACCCCATCCTCGATACCACCAAGTACCCTTACAAGCGCGGATCGGTGATCGTAAGCCTTCGCGGCTTCGGCAAGCCGGCGCCGGCGGACACGGGAAGCGGCGGGATTCAATACGTGGTTTCGGACGTCAAGGCGGTCCAGGACCTGGCGGTAGCGCGGCAGGTGAAGGTCGATCAGCCGGTCAACACGCTCGCCGGCTACGCCCTCCGGTTCGTGTGGCTCGACGACCCGGACGGAATCACCAACTATTATGCGGAAATCCCGGCAACCCCGGCGAAGAAGCGGTAGCGCAACGCTTCACGAATACCGGCCGTATTCCCTGATGGAAGCCAGCGCGGCCTGCATGTCTTCGATCCGCGCCTTGTCCGGCATCTTGATGACGATGATCAGGCCGCCATCCTTCCCGCTCTTGTCGATGAGGTCCTTGACGAAGGATTCCAGCTGCCGAACCGACCACAGCTTGCACGAATTCGGGCACCGGATCAGGAGCGCCGTGTGCCCCCCCAGTATCTCCTTGGCTCGAACCGCATCTGCGGCCTCGATCGAAGCCAGAATCTTTCCTTTGGGCAGCTCCAGCAGGCATGCGAGCCTGTCGCCGAACCTGGCTTCGAAGAACGGCACCGGAACGTAGCCCAGGTCTATGTGGACCTGCAGGGCTTTTTTCAGGCCGGGCCAGTAAAACTTTTTGAACTGGGCGTCGGACATGAAGACCGGGTCGCCTCTCCACAGCGGCATGCCGACTCTCGGCGGATAGTCTCCCGCGGCGGGATCGGCGGGAAACGCGCGAGCGATGCGCCTTTCCAGGATGGCCTCGCAGGCCCGCAGCAGATTTTCTGGCTGGCGGTACATGTCGAGCATCGAGCCCTTCATCCCGCGGAGAAAGCTTGTCAGCGTGTCAAAAGGCGCGCCGCCGACACCGCCCGGCGCGAACTGGGCAAACGGGGGAAATCCCAGCCGGGCCAGTTCTTCGGCGGCATCCCCGACGAGCCTGCGGAATCTTTCCACCTGCTTCCCGGCTCTCGCCAGATGCCGGGCCATTTTCCGGAATTCCGGGCCGGCAAAAATCGGCGTCAACCCTTCAAGCCCCATGAACAGGCTGTCCAGGGGAGGCAGTTCTGCCAGAGGCATCAGGGTTCCGTAAACGCGCGGCAGATAGCGGCGGATCATGAATCCCGAAGGGTCATTCAGGAACATGTCATACTCATCCGCCTTCATGTATTCCCCTTCGATGAACTGGTACTCGTAATCCGGCGGTTTGGGCCCTCCGGGCCATGCGACGTTGCGGACATCCAGCTCCGTCATCGCGTCTCCGCAGGCGGGGAAACCGGATTCCGCCATATCGGGCTCCAGGTCCACGGCCATTTTTCGCATCGTTCGCTTGAGCGTGATGGGATCGTAATAGGCGGCCGAGTTGGGGATCCCGGAATAGGCGTGGGGCTCGATGAGAATCGACAGGGGAACGCGGTCCGGAACTTTCAGCTCGATCACGTCGCCGACCCGCCTGGCTCTCTCGGCGTAAAGCCGTTGGACCGTCCTGCCGGTCCGTTCTTCAATCTGCTTTTTAAGTGCCTCGCTTTCCTTTCTGTATTGCGCGATTTCTGCCCTGGATGTCATTGCGGATCCCCTCGGTCGATGGTTGAGGCAAAATTTCGGTTATAACCGCGTGCTACAGGGCCGTGGAGTCCTGCATCGGCCTGTACTCGAATAGGGACGGGCCATGCAGGGATAGACGGATCGGCCGCCGTTTTATCTTCGGGGCCGCTCCCCTACCCGGGCAGAATTGCGCCATGCTTTTTCAGGCTTGCCTGTAACGCCTTGATGTCGATCTTTCTCAAATCCAGTCCGCTGCTGATCGCCTGCGCAGCCGCGATTCCCGCGGCCTCCCCAAGCGCGATACAATGCGGGATATAGTTGAAAAAATTGTTGGCGGCCGCGTTCGACGAAAATGCCCGGCAGGCGACGAGCAGGTTATTCACTTTGCGCGGTATCATGCACCGGTACGGCATGTACGTCAGAGGGTATTTCAGCGACTCCTGACTGCGATCGACATCCGGGAAGACGGCGATCGTGTCCCCGAAGGGGACGTTGGTATTCATATCTTTTTCGGTGAGGATGTATTCCCCGACGACTCTCCTGCTGCCCCGGGTGCCGAGTTGCGGGTTGGTGAGCACGATGTAGCTCTTTTCGAAACCCGGGACGTTCTTCTTGAAATAATCGTGGCTGATCAGCATCTCCTTTCGGCCCAGGAACTCCACCCGCGTCAATTCCTCGACGTCCACCTGGCTGGAATTCGCGTAGCGGGGAAAGACCCAGACAAGGCCTTCCTGGTCTTTCAGGTTGCTGGTGAGAAAGCTGCCGTGACCGCCCCGCTTTCTGACCTCACGCATTTTTTCGGCCAATTCCCCCGCGTGCGCCTTCCTGTATTCCTGATACTTTTTCAAATCGACATTCGCTATCCAATAGGAAAAGGACAGGTTCGCGATCCTCAGGGACGGGGCGATGTCGGCCTTGAACTCGGCGCCCGTAAAGGGCAGCAAATCCCCGTCACCGGTGGCATCGATGACAATTTTGGACAGGACCGCCTGCCTGCCCGACTTGCTCTCGAAGATGACGCCCTCGACCCGGTTCCCGTCCATGATCGGCTCGGTGCCCCAGGAATGGAGATAGGTCTTGACGCCGGCTTCCTGCACCATATCGTTCAGAATGCATTTCGATATCTCGGCATCGATGTGCGCGGAGTATAAAACCGTCTTCTCGCGCACGTTGAAAAAGGAACGGCCTTCGTAATAGGCGGCCAGTTTGCTGTCCCTGGAACCCCAATGCTCCTTCTTCGGGTAATCCGCCGCATCCCTGCGTTTCAGCCGGTCGATCCACTCCTGGCTGATGCCGGCGATCTGCTGTTTGCCGCTGAAGTCGCTCAGATTGGGAATAATGGTCACCAATCCCCCCGTGCCCATGCCGCCCAGGTATCCGTACCTTTCGATAAGAACGGTATTTGCGCCGCTCCTGGCCGCCGTCAGGGCCGCCCCGATACCCCCGGGCCCGCCGCCCACAACCACGACATCGGCCGTGCGGCAGACGCGCGTCCGCCGGGCGGTTTCGCCGATTGTCCTGCCCGATGTCTTTGGGGACGGCTTGCGGGACTGGGCAGACAGCGGCAGGGCAAAACCGCCGGCGCCCATGGCAAGGGCGGCGGCCCCCGTCATCGCCGTATTCCTGAAAAACTTCCTGCGGGAAATTGCGGTTTCTGCCTCTTTCGAAAACATCATTTCGGGTTCTCCTCATCAATATTGTGTGCCGCATCCCGCATATCCGGCGGATCTCCCGATGGAATAACAGCGGACTGCGAGAGCATGGTTCCGGAGGCCAAACTATCCAACGCGTTTGCCTATTGTCAAGAACAATGTCACAAATGTGTGACAACGTGTTTGCCCGGGAGAACGGGCGGTGCTATGGTGGGAAATGTGCGAGCGGCACGACGGCCAATGCCGAATCGCAGCGCATGCAAACAGGCGTGCCGGATTCCGCGAAATCCACAGGACGCGATTTCTCCGGGCGCATCCGTCGCCTGTTCCATTTCCCGGCCCGTTCGCAGTATAGTAGCCGGGGCGGTACGGAAGATGCGGCCGGCTGAGCATGCGGAGAGAGCCTCGCACGGGGGGAGACTGAAAAGGTGAAACACTTTACCATTTCCGAGGCGATAGACTCCCTGGGAGTCAACAGGTTCACCTGGTCGGTGTTCTTCTTCCTCGGGATCGCCATGGTCTTCGACGGATACGATTATATGGTCGTGTCCTATACCATGCCCCAGATATCCGCCGAGTGGGCCCTCGACAAGGTGCAGACCGGCAGCCTGTCATCCTGGAGCCTGTTCGGCCTGATTGTCGGCGGCATGTTTGCCGGCATCCTCTCGGACAGGATCGGCCGCAG
>CAZTHE010000066.1:4247-12007 GCA_964613495.1 uncultured Acidobacteriota bacterium
GCCTGATTGTCGGCGGCATGTTTGCCGGCATCCTCTCGGACAGGATCGGCCGCAGAAAAACCCTTACCTATTCCATCGCGGCCTATTCCCTGCTGACGATTCCGATCTACTTCTCGACGGGTTTTGGGCAGTTCGCCTTCTTCCGCGTATTGGCCGGCGTGGGTCTGGGCGCCTGCATCCCGGTGGTCACGACGATTTTCTCCGAATCCACACCCACCCCCCGGCGCGCCATTTTCATCGCCTGCGGCATGGCGTGGATGGTCGTCGGGTGGGTGCTCGGCGGGCTGGTGCCCACCCTTCTGGTTCCGCATCACGGATGGAGAGTCTGCTACCTGATCGGCGGCGTTCCCTTTCTATATGCCGTATTCCTCTATTTCCGGATGAACGAATCCGCATACTGGCTGGCCGGCAAGGGGCGCAAACGGGAAGCCGTGGCGATCCTCGCGGATATCGAACGGCGGGCCACCGGCACCGCGACCCCGCGCGATCCTGACGACCTTGTCGTGCCGCCGGCGCCCAAAGCGGCGGGCCCCCGGGCCCTTTTCTCCAAAGACTACCGCATGCTGACGGCGGGTGTGTGGATCACCTATTTCTGCGGCTGTTTCACGGTCTACGGCCTCAACGCATGGCTGCCATCCCTGATGCTGGAAAAGGGATTCAAACTGGCCTCGGCCTATTCTTTGGCCATCGCCAACAACAGCGCGGCCGTCATCGCCAACTGCACGACCGGTTTCGTCTCCGAAGCCATAGGCCGCAGGCCCAACCTCATCTTCAGCTATCTGGTTGGCGGCCTGTCCATCGTCCTGATGGCGTTCGCCGGCGGAGGCTTTTTCACCATCCTGGCGGCCAATATCTTCATGGGGTTCGCCGTCAACTATGCGATCACGGCGGTGCAGCCGCTGATGGCGGAAGGCTACCCCACCGAGTTTCGGAATACCGGCGTTTCCTGGTGCCAGGCGTTCGGCCGCGTCGGAGGAGCGCTGGCTCCCATCGTGTCCGGAATCGTGATGGGCATGCGGGTCGGTTTGCGGGTGTCTTTCCTTTTCTATGTGATCCCGGCCGTCATCGGCGCCCTGGCGGCCTTCCTGTTCATCAGGAAAGAGACCAAGGGCAAGTCGCTCGATGAGTTGGCACGGGAGACGGCCGTTGCAGGCCGTTGACGCGGCTCCCCGCCTGAATCGGCGGCGGATCCGCGGCCGGACCGCCGTCCGGAACCGGTCCGGATTCCGCATCCATCTGCCACGGATCGTTGACAAGGCCTCCCCTGCTGGCTTACGCTCCAAAAACCGTATTCTGCCCGGCATGATGGATGCCGGTTAGAGATGCTATTGTTGCGAAGCAATCGAACGGTATTGAAGAAAGGGGAAAGGCCCGATGTCGAACAGATCAAACCGCAGGCAGTTTCTGAAGCAGGCCGCCGTTGCCGGCGCCGTCGCCGCGTGCCCCGGCGTAGTCCTGGACTCGGTTCATGCCGCACAAAACACGGATAAATCCCGTCTGGTGATCGTCCGGAATCCCGGCGTCCTGGCCGGCGAAAACGGTTCGGAAATCGACACCGGCATCCTCGCAAATATGCTGGACCAGGCGGTGGTCAAAATGACCGGGAAAGCGGACGCCGAAGCGGCATGGAAATCCCTGTTTAAACCGGACGATGTCGTTGGGATCAAAATCAACGGGTTGGGCGGCCGCGGAGCGACCACGAATCCGGAAGTCGCCTACGCCGCGGCCAATGCGGTGGTGCGTATCGGCGTGAAACCATCCAACGTGATTATCTGGGAAAACAGGCAGGACTTCCTTCTGGGCTCCGGCTTCAAGCTCAACAAGGACGGAGACGGCATTCGCGTGGTGGCCGTCGGCAGCGACTGGGAAGAAGAAGCCACCCAGAGCGGGTCGGTCAACGGACGCCTTGCGAAAGTCCTTACGAGGGAGATAACCGCCCTGATCAATGTCCCCTTCATGAAAGACCACATGATGGCGGGCATCACGGGGGCCCTGAAAAACCATTACGGAAGCTTCCACAATCCCATGATGTGCCACAACAACCGCTGTGATCCCTTCATAGCGGACGTAAACATGATACCGGTCATCCGAAACAAGACCCGGCTGATCATCATGGACGCCCTGCGCCCGATAGCCGATGGCGGCCCCATGTACCGTCCCGACAAGATGTGGAAAAATTACAGCCTGCTCGTCGGCCGGGATCCCGTGGCCGTCGACACCATGGAGTGGAAGATTATCGACGAGCGCCGGAAGGAGACGGGCCTTCCCACGGTCGCGCAGGCGGGACGCGAGCCGATATCCATCGCCACGGCCGCTTCCCGGGGGCTCGGCGTGAACGACTTCGACAAGATGGACATTATCAGGATAGGATGATGATCATGCAACGGAAGGGCCTCGCCTCGCCTGTCGTCGCGCTCGCTGCCATGCTGATCCTGCTCCCGCTCCGGCCAACGGCGGCGTCCAGCAGGGACGATTTGCTGCGCATCGCGCCGGACGGCGCCGTCAGCGGCTGGAGCGTCGTGCCGGATTCGACGGCGTATGTGCGGGGGAATGGACTCACGGAAATCTATAACGGCGGATACGAAGCCTATACGAGAGCCGGCGTCGTCGATGCGCTGCGCCGGCTCTATATGCAGGGCGACGAATACATGGAGGTCACCGTTCACGGCATGAAGTCGCCCGGGTCCGCGAAAGACTTTCTGGCGGATCGATACAAGATGGAAACGGGCAAGAACGCCCCGGGCCGGGCGGACTGGGATCGGTTCACGGCCGCCAGGCCCGGCGGCACCACGGCCTACGCGGCGGCGGGTCCGTTTTTCATCACCGTCGTTTCTTATTCCGGCGGAGACAAAGGCAAGACGCAAACCGAAATATTTCTGCTGGCCCTGGATGCAAAAGCGAAGCAGCTTCTGAAAAAGGCGAAATAGGGGCCGCAGTGTCCTATGGGGAAAGATCGATGAAAAGACGGGAATTTATCGGCCTGGCCGGGCTGGCGTGCGGCGGCGTCGTGATGGGCGGGTGCCGCCGCGACAAGGCTCCCGCGGCCGGAGTGCGCAAGACCGCCGTCGCGAAAAAGGACAGGGGAAGGATCTTTGTCGGCTCCAACGAAGATCCCGTGGCAGCCCTGAAGGCCGCGGTTGCCGCCGCGGGCGGCCTGAGTTTCATCTCTCCGGGCAGCCGCGTGGTGCTCAAGCCCAATGTCGCCTGGTCGCGTACGCCCCAGCAGGCGGCCAATACCGATCCCCGCCTCCTGGCTGCCATGATCGAAATGTGCCGCGAAGCCGGTGCGGGAAAGATTACCGTATTCGAACATACCATTGATCGCCCGGCAGCCCAGGTGCTTGCCGTTTCCGGTATTGCAGCGGCCGCCCGCAAGGCGGGCGCGGATCTTGTTTACGCCGCTTCCGAACGCGACTTCACCCCGGTCGAAATAACGGGCGGGAAGCAGTTGAGACGCGACACCCTGGCCAAAACGGTCCTGGAGGCGGACTTCTTGATCAACATGCCGAAAGCCAAGCAGCACTCGCAGACGGGCCTCTCGCTCGGGTTGAAAAACCTGATGGGATTGGTTTTTAACCGGCAGGCGTGGCATACGGGACCCGATCTGCACCAATATATCGCCGACTATGCGACGGCGGTGCCGGTCGACCTGACCATAATGGACGCCTCACGAATTCTGCTTACGAACGGGCCGAAGGGCCCCGGGGATACCCGGGACCCTCACGAAGTCATCGTGTCCTTCGATCCCGTGGCGGTCGACGCTTACAGCTGCGGGCTCTTCGGCCTTGCGCCGGCCGATGTCGGCTATGTCGCCAGGGCGGGCGAACTGGGCATCGGCGAAAGCAACCCCGGCAGGATCCTGGTGGAGCGGGTCTGATCCTTCTCAGAACGGAAACAGGAATTTCGCTATTTCGATGAAGACGGTTCGAAGAATATCCCGGATCTGCTTTCTTGCCTTTTTTCTCCTGCTGTTTTTTCAGACCAACCGCAGCATCGACTGGACCGACGGCCGCATGGATGTGGCCGCATGGGGCGTCGCGGACCTGTTCCTCCGTATCGACCCCCTGCTGGGATGGACCGCCATGCTGGGGTCGCGTTCGTTCCTGCTCCACGTCGCGCTGTGGACCCTCCCGGTGCTCGTGCTGACGCTGCTTTTCGGCCGCGCGTTCTGCGGGTGGGTCTGCCCTCTGGGGACGTGCATCGACGGCGCCGACAGGATGACCCGGCCGAAGAAGGCCCGCCGTACGGACCGCGAGGTTTCGCGGCCCCGGTGGAAATATTATGTCCTGGCAGGGCTCTTGATTTCCGCCCTGTTCGGTTCGCAGCTCGTCTGGCTGATGGACCCGATTGCCCTGCTGACCCGCAGCCTGACGCTCGGCATTTTCGCCCCCCTCCATCGGGCGGCTCAATCCTTCTCCGGCATGCCCGTTTTGGGCCTGGTTCCGGATTATTCGCGCGACATGTTCCCGGAGCGGCTGGCGGTTTACCGGTCCGGGTTCGCCGCCCTTCTGCTATTCGCGGGAATCCTGGCAGGCGGTTTTCTATCGCGCCGCTTCTGGTGCCGTTCCCTGTGCCCGCTCGGCGCCCTGCTGGGAATCGTCGGCCGGTTTCCCCTGTTTCATCGCCATGTATCGTCCCAGTGCAACGAATGCAATGCCTGCTCCGTCGACTGCAAGATGAACGCGATCGGCGACAAGGGGCGGAGGACGAATTCATCCGAATGCATTTACTGCTGGTCCTGCGCGAGTCTTTGCACGAAAGACGCCGCATCCCTGCTTTCGACCGCACGGCCTCAGTCGAACCTTCCGCTGGATCTCAACCGGCGGCATCTTCTGTCGGGGATCGGCCTGGGAGCCGTCTGGGGAGTGTCCGCCAGGGCCGCGGTCGGGACGCGAACCACGCGCGACGGCGCCTCGTACATAACGCATAAGCATCTCATAAGGCCTCCGGGATCCGTGGCCGAGCATCTTTTCACGGAACGCTGCGCGCGCTGCGGCGCCTGCATGAAGATATGCCCTACCAACGGGCTGCAGCCGGCCCTGATCGAAGGCGGCCTGGGGGGAATATGGACGCCCGTGCTTGTCCCCAGGATCGGCGAGTGCTCCCAGAACTGCAATCTCTGCGGAGAGGTGTGCCCGACGGATTCCATCGAGCCGTTCGCAATCGCGGAAAAGGAACACCTGTTTATCGGACGCGCCTTAATCAACCGCTCCAGCTGTATCGTGTGGGAGTCGAACAGGCAGTGCCTCGTATGCGACGAAGTCTGCTCCTACAGCGCCATCTACTGGCTGGACAAAGACGGTGGAAACGTGACGCTCGAAGAGATGAAAGGCAAAGGCGGGGAATCGGCGGCGACGAGCCCGGGATTCCCTTACGTGGATCCGGCGCGCTGCGTGGGCTGCGGCATCTGCGAAAACAACTGCCCGGCCGGAGGCCCCGACGCCGCGATACGCGTCACCTGCGAGGCGGAAAAGCGCCATCTCTCGCGCGAAGAGCAGAAGGCCTGGCAAAAAGACAATTGGGTCGAGCGGGAAGGCAAGCCCTCCTTCACCGAGTAGCCGCCATCCCGCTTTTGTCCGGGACACTGGATCTCGCGGTTTACGAAGCCTCGACTCGGGACATAGGGCCGTTACGTCCATCCGGCCCGGCTCCCTCTTTCCCGAATCGATGAGCCGCAAGCTTATCTGAAATCCGGAATCCGGAATCCGGAATCCGCAATCAAAATAAGCATGCCGGGATCCGCCGCGGCAGCATCAGCTTCATGGTGAATGCGGGCGAAATTCAATTTCGGTCGAATACCCGCATCGAGCGATCATGGAGCCTGGCCAGCAACAACAACGCCGCTGTCGCACCAAGCAATGCCATCCCCATATCCCATTGGGTGTCCCAGACATCCCCCTGCGTGCCGAGAAAGGCGTCCGCTCTGGTGCCCGTCCAGACGGCGGCCGCCCACTCAATGAGTTCATAGGCTGCGCTGACGGCAAGGCAGATACTCACCACGATAAAAAAGCTCCATCCGCGACGGCAAAGCACGTTTCTTCTCAACAGCACTTCCCTGCTGATCATAGCGGGCACGAATCCCTGCATGAAATGTCCGACTCGATCATAGTGGTTGCGCGCCAGGTGAAATGCATCGCGGATCCCGTCGAAGAGAGGCACTTCCGCATAGGTATAGTGACCACCCACCAGCAGAACGATCGCATGCAGCCACATGAGCCAGCAGACCAGCCGGCTGAAGTAAAAACGGCGATAGACCGCAAGCAGGATGCCTGTCACCAAAAAGATGGGAAGCACCTCCAGTGTCCACGTAAACCGGTCCGCGGGCTTCCATCCCGACCAGATCAGCATGGCCGCCAGGCTGAGCCACAAAAACACGTGCAGTTTGGTATCGCTGCTTTTCATACGTCAGGAACATCCTCCGGCAATCTTCCGGCAGAAGCAAGGCAGAATGCAGAAAAAGCGGGCGGGAGCTTTGACTCCCGCGTCCGGGCGCAGCCCGGACCTCGCAGGCCTCTTCCGCTGCATCCGGGCATTTTGTCTCTATCCCGGCCCGGCGGCCGTTTTCAGTATGTTTTCGGCTTCGGAGATCAGGCCGGACAGGTGCGCGGACTGCTTGTTCAGGCGGGCCATCGGTTCCTTGACCCGCTCCTCGATCTCCAGGAACAGCTTGTCGAATATCTGCGTGATCTCCCGGTCCAGCCGGTCGCGGAATTCGTCGCGCGATTTCACCATCTTGCGCCGGAATTCCGAGAGGATGCCCGACCGCTTCCAGAACAGCGCGAGCGCGACAATGCCGATGCCCACCGTGGCGATGACGCCGCCCGTAATGTCCACCGCCATCATGTGCGTCGCCAGCGCGATGACGGTCCCGAGCGCCGCGATGCCGCCGCCGGCCAGCGTGAGCATCCCCAGGTTGGATCCCTGAATCCCCTTGTCTCCGACGATGTCCGCGATGCGCAGTTCCTTGAGCTTGGACTGAAGGCGCTCCAGCACTTCCGTCCGGCCGGACACGCGGGAGAGGGCGCTCGCCCGTTCCTCCTTCTGGCGGCGCCCGACGGTCTGGACGAGATCGTCCAGCATCGCCTGCATCTCGTCGGTGAGATCCCCCGACACCCTGACCGATTCCGCGCCGATTTCCTCCCTGGCCCTGTTCTCGAACTGGGTCTGGAGGTCTCGCAGCCACGTCTTGATGTCCTTGTCGCGCAGGAACGGGATGGAGCGCTTCAGGACGTTGCCGGCGCCGAGTCCTTCGGCAAAATCGTCCTCCAGAGAGCGGGACAGGCGTTCATAGGTGGCCGCGAGGCTGTCCACGACCAGTCTTTGGAGGGAACGGGCCTTCTCCCTCCTCGCCTCGATGCGCGCCGTCAGTTCGCCGTAGAAAGCGGTGTCGGCGGCCACGGCCGCTTCTTCCGCGCGCAGCGATCTCATGCAATCGTTTACGACCTTTCGTGCGGTTCCGCGCGCGCCCTCCGCCTTCATCTTCCAGACATCGCCGCTCTCGACGGAGCGCCGGATGAACTCCCGGACCTCGGCGAAACCGCTGTCCGGTGCGCCTTCCTGTTCCCGTTTTGCCGATGTCGTGAACACCACCGGATTCTGGGCATTCCGTTCGCGAGCGTACTCCCGGATGCGCCCCAGGTTGACGGAAAGCTCGTTCTGCGTTGCGAGGTCGGACTGTTGAAGGACAAAAACGGTCTTGCGGAGCCAGTCTTTCCGTATCAGGGACAGGAACTCCCAGGATGTCCCCGTATAGGGGTTTC
>CAZTHE010000066.1:12017-21179 GCA_964613495.1 uncultured Acidobacteriota bacterium
AATGTAATTTTCCGTGATCGCCTGGTGGTTGCGGATGATGGAGTTGGTCCCCGGGGTGTCCACGATGGTGATCTCCCGAAGGACCGTTTTGGGCAGGAAAACCCGTTCCCAGTATTCCCCCAGGGTCACGGTTGCGGGTTCTGCCCCGTAGACCAGTTCCTGAATCCTCGACGTGCAGGGATCGGGGGCCACCTCGCATACGTCCTGCCCGAGAAGGGCGTTGATGAAGCTGCTTTTGCCCGATTTCACCTCGCCCACGATCACGAACAGCGCCGCTGCCTGCAACCGCTCCAGACGGTCTCTGAGGATGGTGCCGGCCTCCGTGTCCGAGAGCTTTTCCGTCAGGGAGAGAGAACTCCTGAGGAGCTCGCGGAGTGCGCTGAATTCCTCGGACAGTCTCGGGCTCAGAATATTTTGCACGGGCATGAGGGCCCCCTCCATAAGCAAGAACGTGCGTCGAAGCGGTGTTTCGTGGCCGCATTCCGGCGCAAATTCAACCCGCAAACAGTCGTGACGCATCGAGGGAGTCGGGTTAGAAAGGGAAAATATAGGAGACTGTCCGGCAATACGAAATCCGGAATCGGTTTTTCGAACCCTCTGCTCCGCCTCCAGGCAAATCCACATGAATAGAACGGAGCGGGAGCGCTGCGGGAATGCGCTATTTGCTCCACAGGCTCATGATCTTATCCCGGAGTCGTCCCGCCGAGCAATAGGACATGCACTTTTGATATACGTCATAGTCGTAATTGCCATTCGGCGTGAGGTCCACATCCCTGTGGATGCCCCTGCCCCTGAAATAGACGATATCCGCCAGACCGGATTCCGCGCAGAAACGCACGCATTTGCCGCACAGCGTGCAATCCTGGTTTCCGTTGTCGTACCTGTCTGCCCGGGCCCCGTACTCCTGCGCGTATCGGCTGAGATTGGGCCAGGTCAGCTCGATGATCATTTTGCGGATAAAATCGATTTTGGGCGTTCTCGTCCTGACGACGAGACCCTCCTCCGCCTCGTAGACGCAGGAGGCAACGAGCCTCTTGCGGTCGTTCCTGCGGATTTCGACCATGCATATCCTGCATCCGCCGTAGGGTTGCAGGCTCTCGTCATAGCAATGCGTCGGAATTTCGATGCCGTTTGACCTCGCAGCCGCCAAAATGGTGGTTCCCTTTTCGACTTCGATGGATTTTCCATCGATGCTTAATCTCAACAGTGCCATCGGATCTTCCCTCTATATCGCCGACACTAAGGACACGAAAGAAGCTGCAAGTTCCGCTCGACTCATCTCCAGGTAAAATTGGCTTCGATGAAAGCATAACCAGCTTTTGGGTCCGTGTGAAATAGAAAATGAACCGCAGGAGCGCATATGGCTCGTGGAACTTCTTGGCTGAAAATGGCACACTGTACGCTTATGATCAAAGCTTACGGGAATTCCGGTTTGCGCAGGCCGGACAGGAGTCGCGCATGGCCCACGAAGACGAGATGAAGGCGTCCCCGAGCGGATCCGTCGCAAAGTCGCCCACGCGGAAAGTAATCCTGCTGTCGATAGCGGCATCCATCGTAACCATGGCGCTCAAGATCGGAGCCTATCACTTCACCGGCAGCGTCAGCCTGCTTTCCGATGCCATGGAGTCCTCCGTAAACCTCGTGGCGGCTTTGATTGCCTTCATCGCGCTGAGCGTCGCGGACCGACCTGCAGACAAGTCGCATTCCTACGGGCACGACAAAGCCGAGTATTTCTCGAGCGGTGTCGAAGGCGCGCTGATACTGGTTGCGGCCACGCTCATCATCTATGCCGCCGTACAACGGTTTCGGCACCCGGCTCCGCTCATGGACCTCGGAGCGGGTTTGACAATTGCCCTCGTCGCCTCCGCCATAAATTTCGGCGTGTCGCGCATCAGCATCTCGCCCGCTACCGATCCCGCGGTGGAGCGGCCTTTCAGCGAAGCCTCGTCGCCGAACTGAATGCTGACAATCGCATTGACCTGCTCTCCGCGCGATTTTTTGCTGAGGAGCGAAAGCTGGAGACCGTTCTTCAGGTCGGAACGGGCCGTCCTCCTTTCTATATTCTCGATAGAAGGATCGAATTCCTCCCCTTTTGTGACGTTCACCGTGCCCTTGTATCCGCTCACGAGCGAATTCACGTCAGGAGGGGGCGGTATTTCGGCGCGCGCCGGATTCTTCTCAGGGAAAAACCTTCCGATCGTCCGGTTCGAGGGGATCAGGTACCTTTCGGCGGCCTGCTGAACCTGGTCTCGAGTGACCTTCTGGACTCGGTCGCGGTAGAGGAACAGGAGGCGCCAGTCGCCCATTGCCTGCCATTCGCTCAGGTTTCGGCCCGCCCCCTCCGAATTGTTCATCAGCAGTTCAAAACTCTTTGCGAACTGGGTTTTCGCCCGGTTCACTTCCTCCTCGGTGAACGGCTTTGATTTGATCTCATCCAGCGTGGCAAGAGTGATGGCCTGCGCCTCATCCATCGACTTCTCCTCGCGCACGGCGGTGAATGCAATCAGCACGCCCGGATCCATCGCTCGCAGCGTCCCCGAGCTGACCGCCGCGGCCTTCCCGGTCTCAACCAGCGCCTTGTAGAGGCGGCCGGAGGGCTGGTCACCAAGGATCGATCCCGCCACGTCGACGGCCGCAAAGTCCTCGTGAATTCCGGCGGGGACATGATATGCGACAAAGAGGGCTTGAATGTCGCCAACCCGGCGCAGATTCACCAGGCGTTCGCCGTCCTGGGGCGGCTCGACCGTGTATGTTTTGCGAAGCTGGCGCTCCGGTTTTGGGATCGGGGAATAATACTGGTGAACGAGGGCAAGCGTCTTCGCCTCGTCAATTTTCCCGGCCACGACCAGCAGCGCGTTGTCGGGCTGATAAAAGTGCCGGTAGAAAGCCTGCAGGCGTTCAATCGGCAGACCCTCTATGTCGGAGCGGGAACCGATCACGGAGTTCCCGTAATTGTGCCAGAGAAATGCCGTGGACAGGGTCCGCTGCTGGAGAACCCCAAGGGGATTGTTCTCCCCCATTTCGAACTCGTTACGGACCACCGTCATTTCACTGTCCAGGTCCTTTTCGGCAATGAAGGAATTCACCATGCGGTCCGCTTCGAGTTCCCGAGCCCACTTCAGGTTCTCGTCCGTCGCCTGGAATGTCTCGAAATAATTCGTGCGGTCGTAGGACGTCGTGCCGTTCGGCTGAGTCCCGTGGTCCTGGAGCTCTTTGTTGATATTGAGATGATTCCTGGAACCCTTGAACATCAGGTGCTCCAATAGATGAGCCATCCCGGTCTCGCCGTAGTCTTCATGGCGCGACCCGACCATGTAAGTGATATTGACGGTAATGTTGGTCTTGGTGGGATCGGGGAAAAGCAGGACGCGAAGCCCGTTCTGCAGCCTGTACTCGCTGATCCCTTCCACGGTAGTCACGTACTGCACGCCCTGGGGCAGCGGGATGGGCGACTGCTGCCCAGACGCACACGCACCAGGATATGCTGAGGCTCCACAATGAGTCTGGCGCCAAAAGAATTCATCGCGGCAGATCCGGAGTTTTGGACGCCCAGGGCGAAACCGAGCCCCGCGCCGGCGGCGAAACAACCCGCAAAATAGGATTCGCCGGGTTTCCGTGGGTACGCGCGCGACTCGACGGCTGATAAAAGGGGACGTCCCACCCGTTCACCTGGTTTCGGAGCATTTTAAGCAGAGGCATGATGCCGTAGAAACCAGGTGAACGGGTGGGACGTCCCCGATTTTGGAGCGACCGCTACCGTACCCGGACGTCCTTGCGCAGCACGATCTCCGCGGAGGAGGCGCCGACCATCAGCTGGACGGGCCCCTGCTCCACCACCATCTCACTGCGCGCCGCATCCCAGTAGGCAAGCTGCGACGCCTTCAAAGGAATCCGCACGGTCTTCGTCCGGCCCGGCTCCACGCGCACGCGGCTGAAGCCGGCCAACTGAAGCGCCGGCCGCTCGACCTTAGAACCCGGGTACCGCACGTACAACTGCGGTACGGCATCGCCCGCGACCTTGCCGGTGTTGCTGACGTCAACGCTCACGGTGATCCGGCCGTCGCGGGCCAGGCTGGACGAGTCGGTCCGAAGGTTGGCGAACCGGAACGTGGTGTAGCTCAGGCCGTAGCCGAACGGATAGAGCGGCTTGCCCTTGAAGTACATGTAGGTCCGGCCGTGCCGGATGTCGTAGTCCAGCATCGGCGGCAACTGGTCCATCGACGCGGGCCACGTGACGGTGGTGCGGCCGCCGGGGTTGTAGTCGCCGAACAGCACCTGCGCGAGCGCCCAGCCTTCGTCCTGCGAGGAATGCGCCATGTGCAGGATCGCCGGCACATGCTCCTGCGACCAGGTGATCGTGTAGGGGAAGCTCGACACGAGCACCATGATGGTGCGCGGGTTGGCGGCGTGGACCTTCCGCACCAGCTCTTCCTGCGCGAGCGCCAGCGTCTCGCGGTCGCGGCCCTCCCGGCCCTCGCCCGGGTCGGCGCACGGGTTGGTGTTGCCGTCGCGCGTCCACTGGCTGCCCATGTCGGGCCCGCACTTCGGATCGTTGCCTACGAGGACGATGGCCACGTCGGACGAGCGGGCGGCCGTCACCGCCGCCCCGCCCTCGTCGTTGGCCGCATAGGTCACCGTCACGCCCGGCCCGGCGGCGTCGCGGATGCCCTGCAGGGGCGTGATGGCGTGGGGCGGCGTGCCGCCGTACCAATCCCAGTGGATGACGTCGGCCATGGGGCCGATGACCGCGATGGACTTCAGCGCGCCCTTCCGGAGCGGCAGGGCCGCGCCGGCGTTCTTCAGCAGCACGATCGACTCGAGCGCCAGAGACCTCGACGCGGCGCGGTGCTCCTCGCCCTCCCACGGCGGGGCGCCGTCGCGGATGCCGGAATAGGGCACGACCTCCGGCGGATCGAGCAGGCCGAGCTTGAGCGTGACCCGGAACTTCCGCCGCAGGGCCTCGTCGAGATCGGCCTCGGTGACCAGGCCCTCCTTGAGGGCGGCGCTCAGCTCGTTCCTGTAGCTGTCGAGGTACTGGTTCATCCCGGCCTTCAGCGCGGCGACGACCGCGGCCTTGTGATCCGGCAGCAGCTTGAAGTCCTCCCACAGGTTCTTCACCGCGCCGGCGTCGCCGGAGATCAACTGCCCGCCCCACTTTCCCAGGACCACGTCGCGCAGCACGGGGTGGATGGTCATCGGCGTGCCGTTCCAGGCGTTGTAGGACGCCATGAGGGCGTTCGCGCCGCTCTCCTGGAATGTCACCCGGAACGGAACGGAGTAGTACTCCCAGAAGAGGCGCTCGTCGAACCTCGAGTCCGACGACATGCGCCCGTTCTCGTTGGAGTTCGCGAGGAAGTGCTTCAGGAGCGGCGCCGCCTGCCAGTACTTCGGGTCGTTTCCGATCATCCCGCGGGCGAAAGCCGTGGCCATGACGCCGTTGAGGAACGGATCTTCGCCGTATACCTCCTCGATGCGCCCCCACCGCGGGTCGCGTGCCAGGTCGGCCTGCGGCCCCCAGACCATGAGCATCGCCCGCTTGTACCCGGCGCTCTGGGTGATGTAGCGCGCCTCGGCGCCCTGCACGCCGCCGGCCCGCCGGACCAGGTCCGGGTTCCAGCTGGCTCCCATGCCGGGCGGCTGGGGGAACTGAGTGGTCGGCGTCGCGGGGATGCTGCGCCCCGGCGCGCCGCGCTGCACGAGGCCGTGGATGCCTTCGCTCGCGCCGAAGCTCGGCACCCCGAGTCGGGGCACGCCGGAATTGGCGCCGAGCGCGTCCATCTTCTCGTCGGCCGTCATCAGCGAGAGAAGGTTGCCGATCCGTTGTTCTGCCGGGAGATTCGGGTCCTGGAACGGATGAGACTGGGTCGATGCCGCCGCGGCCGTGGCGAGCACCGCGGCCATCGCCAGGGCAAGACGGCGCACCTGTTGGAACAGCAGAGGATTCATGCCGGTCACCTCATTCGTGGGCGCGCCTCGATTACGCCCGGTTTTTCACATCGCTCCGTTGCGGATAACGTATAATATGCAGCCTTCGATGCTTTCGGACCATTTGCGGGTCGATTTTACAGCAGAACCCGGGTGCGCGAAACGGATTTTGGATGGAGGCTTGCCCTATCGAAGCGTTTATCATCGGCGAATCTCATCACCTGACTATGAGGGGGTGTTTCAATGCCGGACACGGATGCGATTTATACAAAACTCCAGCAACATCTCGATAAACAGGCCGTAGGTTTCCCGGCAACGAAGTCGGGAGTGGAAATCCGGATTCTCAAAGAGTTGTTTACGCCGGAGCAGGCGGAGCTGGCGCTGCACTTGAGCTTCGAGCCTCAAACGGTTGCCGATATCCACAAGAGCGCCGCGGGCCGCGGGTTCTCTATCGAAACCGCAAAGCGCCTGCTGGATGGCATGGTGGACAATGGATCGATCGGAATCATGGAGAGAGGCGGCATCGAGTATTATCACTTCATGCCCCTGCTGATCGGGATAGTGGAGTGGCACGGAAGCAAATCGACACCCCAGTTCTGGGCTGATTTCAACGAATATCTTGTCCAGGGATATGGGAAGACCTATGCGGCAACCAGGGTGTCGCAGATGCGGACCATCCCCGTGCAAAAGAGCATTACTGCGGAACACCGGGTTACCACCTACGATCATGTCAGGGAGATTGTCAACCATACCGAGGGGCGGATAGGAATCTCGCCCTGTATGTGCCGGGAAGGCGCCAAACGCAGGGGCGAGCCCTGCAAAGTTACGGACCGGGTGGAAACCTGCATGTGCTTCGGCGACTGGGCGGAACACTTCATCAAGCTGGGGGCAAGGGAGATAACGCGCGAAGAAGCCCTGGAAATAATCCGGCAGAATGAAGAAGACGGTCTCGTACTGCAGCCAACCAATTACAGGAAACTCGATTTCATCTGCTCCTGCTGCGGATGCTGCTGCGGAGTCCTGAAAATTCACAAAGTCCTGCCCAATCCGGCGGTCCAATGGGCCCACAACTTCCACGCCGAGGTCGATGCGGATTTGTGCACCGCCTGCGGGATTTGCGCGGAAAAATGCCAGGTCCGTGCGGTGACGATGGATGAACAACGTGGGTGTGCAACCATCAACCTGGACCGGTGTATCGGGTGCGGCAACTGCGTGGCGCGTTGCCCGTCCGATGCAATGCGCCTGCTGAAGGTTGAAGTGGAGGCCGTTCCGCCGGAGGAGAAGACCGACCTGTACCGGATACTGGCACAGAAAGAGTAAATCGGCGGGGTCTCCCATTGCCGATGCTAAGATATCGCGGCGGAAAAGCACTGAGTCGTCCACCGGAAGGAACTTGGGAATGAAGCACAACTATTTCGTCGTCGTTTTGATCATGCTCATTTTTGTCACAATTTCCTTCGTGACAAACATCTGGGGCTCGCTGATCCCGGATGTCCAGGCGTCCTTCAGCCTCAGCCTCGCACTTGTCGGCTTCATCCCGACCTTCCTCTTTCTGGCATATGGACTGTCGATTCCGGTCGGCATGCTTGCGGAGCGGTTCTCCGCCAAGCCGATGCTCGTGGCCGCATTGCTCTGCGGTTTTCTGGGCTGTTTTCTTTTCGCGCTCAAGCCGTCCTACGCCATGGCGCTTTTTTCGCTCTTTGCCATCGGAATAGGTTTTTCCATGGCGCAGGTCGTTATCAATCCGCTCCTCCGCGTTTCCGGAGGGGAAGAGCATTATGCCTTTTTCGGCAACCTGGCACAGCTCGTCTTTGCAGTGGGTTCGGCGGCAAGCCCCCAGCTATACGCCTATCTGACGACTCACCTGAAGGATCCTGCCCTCCCGCGAAACTTCGTCATCAAGATGCTCGATAAAGTAGTGACTCCGGGCATGTCGTGGATATCGCTTTACTGGGTGTTTTCGGCCATGGTTCTTTTGATGATCCTGCTCATTTCCGCGGTCCGGCTTCCGCCGCTGAAACTGAATGAAACGGAAAGAGTGGGTTCCCTGGACACCGTCAGATTCCTTTTCACAAAGCCCGTCGTATGGATCTATTTCGCCGGCATCTTCTGTTATGTCGCAACCGAACAGGGTATTTCCAACTGGATTTCCACTTTCCTTCAGCAGTACCATCACGTGGATCCGATGCGTGCCGCGCAGGTCTCGGTATCCGGGTTCTGGGGCGCGATGACCGTCGGGTGCGGCGTCAATCTCGTTCTCCTGAAGCTGTTCGACAGCAGGAAGATCCTTCTCGTTTTCATGTCGTGCGGCCTCGTCACGCTCCTGCTGTCGCTTTTTGGCTCCAGCACCATGGCCCTTTACGGACTTCCCCTGATGGGCTTCTGGATTTCCGTGGGCTGGCCGCTCGTCTTTTCCCTCGCCCTGAACTCATTGCACGAGCACCACGGGTCGTTTGCGGGAATTCTCTGCACGGGCATTATCGGCGGCGCGGTCATGATTCCATTGGTCGGCAGGCTCGGCGATCTGTTCGGGTTGCGGTTCGGCATGCTTGCGGTCTGCGTGACGATAGGCTACCTGGTTTTCATCGCGCTCTGGGCAAAGCCGCTTGTCAACAATGCGACGATAGGCTCCAGGAAAAAAGCGGCGGAGGCATCATGAGAGGAACGGGAGCCATCATCGGCGTTGACCTTGGCGGGACCAATGTCCGCGCGGGCCGGGTCGAGGGGAACCGGATAAAGGCAAAAGCGTCCCGCCTCATTTCCTCCCGGGCCGCCGCCGATGTGATCGTCGGGGAGATTTTTGGCGCCATCGGCGATGTACTTGATCCGGGTGTCTCCGCCATCGGCATCGGCGTGCCGAGCATCGTTGACGTCGAGAGGGGAGTTGTTTTTTCCGTGGAGAACATTCCTTCCTGGCGGGAAGTGCCCCTCAAAGACCTGCTCGAAAAGCGGTTCGGCGTACCGGCCTATGTCAATAACGATGCGAACTGCTTCGCCCTCGGGGAATTCCACTTCGGCAAGGGGCGCGGCACCCGGCACATGGTCGGCCTGATAATCGGCACGGGCATCGGCGCGGGCGTCATTGCCAATGGCCGCCTGTATGCCGGCGCGAACTGCGGGGCGGGCGAGATCGGCGCCATTCCATACAAAAACCGTACCATCGAATACTACGCGAGCGGATCGGCATTCGAACACATAAACCGCCTAAGCGGCAGCGACTTGTTTTTGCGGGCTTCG
>CAZTHE010000067.1:0-877 GCA_964613495.1 uncultured Acidobacteriota bacterium
CGGCCATGACCTTTGCGATCGGGGGCATCGCGTTCTGGATGCCGTACTACCTGGAGCACCGGCCCGGCGCGCCGGAGTCCTCGACCGTGATTTTCGGGGCCATCACGGCCGTCGCCGGACTGACCGCCACGCTGCTGGGCGGCATGGCGGGAGACAGGCTGCGCGCCCGTTTCCCCGGATCCTATTTTCTCGTATCCGGGACGGCGATGATCGTCGGCTTCCCGATCTTCCTGGCGGCGCTGAAAGCGCCGTTCCCCTGGGCGATCTGGGTCACGGTGTTTTTCGCCTGCTTCTGCCTCTTCTTCAATACCGGCCCGACGAACACCATCCTGGCCAACGTCACGCATCCGTCGATGCGGGCCGCCGCCTTCGCCCTCAACATCTTCGTCATCCATGCGCTGGGCGACGTCATCTCGCCCGTCGTCATCGGCTTCCTGAACGACTGGTACGGCGACATGAACAAATCCTTTGTCGTCGTGGGCCTGATGTTTCTTGCCGCCGGGATTCTCTGGCTCATCGGCTCGCGCTACCTGCAGCGCGACACGGAACTGGCGCCGACGCGTTTGAACCGGCCCTGAGAGGATACACATGAAAGTCTTTTCCATCCGGACACGGGAGCACACGCAGTTCTTGAATATCACCGCGGAGGTCCAGGCGGCGGTGACGGGCATGCGCATGGACAGCGGGGTGGTAACGGTTTTCGTGCCGCACACGACCGCTGGAATCACCATCAACGAAAATGCGGACCCGGACGTCACGGCCGATATCATCGGGGCGCTGGAGCGCTCGGTCCCCTGGCAGGCGCACTACCGGCACATGGAAGGCAACGCGGCGGCGCACGTCAAGGCCGGCATGATGGGATCCTCGGTCCAGGTGA
>CAZTHE010000067.1:944-7225 GCA_964613495.1 uncultured Acidobacteriota bacterium
CGTTTATTTCTGCGAGTTCGACGGGCCCCGCTCCCGCAACGTCTGGGTCCGCTGACCCGCCCGGCCGGCGTCGGAATTCAACCGGGAGGACAAAAAGGAGGCCACGAATTTCACGAATATGCATTGGGGTGTGTGCCGAAGGCACCGTATCGCCGGTGCCCATCGGGGAAACACCGGCATTGAGTGCCGAAGGCACGGAGCAGCACAGCCCGGGGTGACGGAGCCCGCAAAGCGGGCGACGGAACCCCGGGGATGGGATGGGAAAAGGGATGAGTCCTGAAAGGACGCCACAGCTGTGCCGTCCTTTCAGGACTCGCGCCCTATCTATGGCCCGACCCAGGGTTCCGGCCGCTATGGCGGCCTCCACCCTGGGCTAAGGGCCCGCGCAACAATAACTTTACATTTTGTTGACGGCTCTCATTCATAATAACTTTGTTCGAAAGCATTATTGGAACTTTTATATTTGAGAGCCGTCAACCCTTCGGGACGCGGCGGCGGGCGGGCATCTGCTGCGTTGCGGCTCCTCGACAATGTCCCGCATTGCCTGCGTCGCGGCGCCTTGCATCCGCCCGCCCGGCGCTCGCGTCAAAATGTAAACTTATTGTTGCGCGGGCCCTAAGCTGCGCCGCGCCTTCGGCGCTGAAACGCCCGCGTGTCCCCGGCCGGGCGATGTGCGTTGGCGCGTTTTGAGATCAGCCACGAATTTCACGAAGCTCGTGAAATTCGTGGCTGAATTCCTGTCCGTGATATGTAAGGATCTGCCGGAGGCACTACACTAGCCCGCGCCCTTCCACCCTTCGAGCAGGCCGAGGCGGCGGAATTCCTGCTTACAGCGCCGGGTCAGGTCGGTGATCATGGCCGGTTCGTACCGGTGATCGTAGACATACCCCTTGAGCCGCAGGATCAGGTACGGAGATTCCGTGTAGGCGTCGCTTAGCGAGACGCTGCGCCGGCAGCGCAGGAGCAGATAGGGGCAGGTCACCAGGGCTTCCTCGCCCACCCGGATCGCCGCGTCCGGATCGATGTCCGCCGGCAGGAAGAGTTCGGCGACCACCATGCATTCGGGGACTCCGGCGTTGGCGTTGTACGCGAAGCTGTCGAGGACCTGCGAATTGGGGATGGTCACCCGCGTGTCGTCGGGCGTCATCAGCCGGGTGCTTCGCAAGCCGATACGCTCGATTTCCCCGTACGCCTCGCCGATTTTCACCCGGTCGCCCATCTGGTAGGGCCGGTCGGCGACGATGACGAAGCCGCCGATGAGATTCTTGATCAGGTCCTGCGCCCCCAACCCGATCGCGATCGCCGCCGAACCCAGGGCGGCGAGAAACGCGTCTTTCGACGGCGCCAGCAGGCTGATCGCGAACAGCATGGCCCCGAACCAGAGCAGGATGCGGATCGCGGGCTCGATCATCCGGACGAGGAAGCGCGTGCGCGGCCGCCCCTGCGCAAGCGACGCGAACAGCCGGCTCAGGTAATGCAGGAGGATCCAGACGAGGCCGAAGGCGGCCAGCACCGCCAGGATATTGGCGAATGTCAGACTGGCGAATATCTCGCGGTTCGGTTGCATCGCGGCCTCTCAGATCAGGTTCACCCGCTGCAGCAGGTCGTTGACGAAAAGCTGGGCCTCCGGTCGCACGCGCATTCCCGGATACCCCGGGTCGGCGGCGAGGAGGTCGAGGGCGGCCAGGCGTTCCATCCGCAGACGGCCGGAGGGCTCCGGTTCCAGCAGCACGCGGGATAGTTCGTCCGCGGTCAGCGACCCGTGCTGCTGGATCGAAAGCAGGGCGAAGTGGTCCCGCTGGTCGAGCTCCCTGCGCAGCGGTCCGAAGTCGGGCTCCAACGGCTGTTTCATCTCCACCTTGCCGGCCTCCACGCGCTGAATAGACGATTGCCACAGCTCGAACGCCGACCGGAAAACGCCTCCCGATTGATCGTACAGGGAGTCGAAGAACATCTTCTCCGGGTTGTCCCGGATCCCGACGAAGGCGCGGACCCGGTGGACGCGGGGATCGCCCGGCGGCGGCGGGGCGAAGTTCAAGCGCAGCCCGGAAAGGTTGTGGCGCTGCAGGATGGCCTTGATCAGGTCTTCGCGCAGGACGCTCATGGCGTTGATGCGGTGCGAGAACGAGCCGCCGAGGCGCGCCGCCTGGTCCAGCAGCTGGAATGCGAAATCGTTCATGGCGAGGATCCAGAGCGTGGTGGATGCCGTGGCCTGGATCAGCTCCTGCAGGCGGCGGACGGCGCCGAACCCGTTGAAGGACTTCAGGAAGGACCGCTCGATCTCCTCGAGAACGACGATCCGGCGCGGCGATGCGGGCAGGGCGGCGACGAAGCGCTCCATATCCCCGGGCCCGGCCAGGCGCTCCGAAAACTGCGCACGGACGACGGTCTCGTCCGCGAAAAGGCTCGAGATCGCGCAATTCAGCAGGCTCGTCTTGCCGCTGCCGCGCGCGCCGATCAGGAGGCAAGCCGCGAAATGGCCCGCGCGCCAGGCGTCCAGCGCCTGCTGAAATCCCCTCAACTCCTCGTCCCTGCCTACCAGGAAACGCAGGTCGTCCACGGGGCTGAGGCGGAAGAGCCTGCGGTACAGGGCGGGCAGTTCGCGCGTCGCGGCTTCCAGGTCCATGGCTTCGCGCAGCTGGATTCGGTGGACGACGGGCGGCAGAGGAGGCCGCGCGGGCAGTTTCCATCCGAGTCTGACCTGGATTTTCGCCGCCAGCGCGGAAGAGGCCGCGCCGAGGCGCGAGACGGCTCGATCGACATACCGCCGGGTGAGCGACCGGGACTGCAGGATGAGGTGGCGGCCCTGCCGGCGGGTGATCAGGGCGAGCACCCCGGCGCGGCCCACCTCGAGCGTGGCTCCCGCTTCCACCCCCGCCGTCATCAGCGCGGTGCGCGCTGCCGCGTCCAGGCCCGGCGTCTCCGCCGGCGTCGCGGCGTCGCACTGCTCGAGCAGGGTGCGCGCATTTTCGAGGGCTTCGCCGAGGAGTTCGTCTCCTCCCTCGCGGGCCATTCCCTGCCCATAGAGGATCACCTCGTCGGCGTGCTTCATTTCGCGCGCAAGCGCCAGATTCCGCTCGACCGCCTCGCGCATGCCGGCGGCCAGCAGCGGTTTGGACGACTGCCGCAGCGTGTGGCGGTAGGCCTGGCGCGGCCTGACGGTGCGCCAGCGGGCGAGAGCCGACGGCTTCGCCCAGCGCGGCTCCGTAGTTTCCACCTCTTCCGGGAGATGGGACTGCACGGCCCGGTCGATCCGGGTTTGCCAGGCATCGAGCCTCTCCTCCGGGCTCACGATGCGCGCCCCCGTGTCCGGGGGATCGTAGCTTCCCCCCGTCCACGAGCGCAGATAGCCGATGCGCGCCTGCAAGGTCTTCCGCAGATCCGCGCGCTCGAGCCTCAAATCGCTCAGGGAGCGGGCCGTGATTTCGAAGCTTTCGATCATGAGCCGCATGAGCCGTGCTTCCGATTCCAGGCTTGCGGCCACGGCCCGCCGGCAGCGCCACCAGAAGGCGGCGTTGCGCCGGCACGCCTCCGCCTTCTTGCGGGATGGCCGCGTTTCGGGGACCGCGGCGGATGCTTTGGCGCACCAGTCGCGGTACCGGGCCAGCAGGCGTTCGGCCGTCTGCCGGTCGCGGTCCAGGGCCGATGTCCATTCGGCCCATTCGCCCGCCTGCGAGGATTTCGTTCCTGTTTCCCGCAGCTGCTTAAGCTCCGCGGTGCGGTAGAGGATCCATGGATCGCGCAACCGCAGGCCGGCACGCGCAAGAAGCCTCTGCATCGCGCCGTCGATGCCCGACCGCCGGAGGGATGCGGCCGGGCCAAGCAGGGAATCGAGCTCCTCGATGGCGGACAGGGCGCGCCGGGGGGGGCAGCAGCGCACATAGCGGGCATACGCGTTGAGGAAAAGAGCGTCGGCGTCTTCCTGCAGGCGGCGGATGCCTTCCTGGAAAGTTTCGCCTTCCGCGGCGTCGCCCCGGCACCGCGGGAATGCGTCGCGAACCGTTTCCAGGAGCTTTACCATGTCGGCCCAGGCGGCGGATTGCTCCGCGATGAACCTTTCGCAACGGGTGGCGACTTCCGGAGCTTCCGGCATCGGATCGATCCTCCCCAACGGTCGCATCGGTCAACCACGAACATCCCGGTCGTTGTACCGGTATTGTAGGCTGAACACGCTGTCGTTCCATAGAAATTATTCCCGTCTCCTGCCGGGTCGCTATGCCGTCCGCCGCGGGCCAACCCGCATTATTCATGAGGGTTCGTCGCGAGGCGGTGCAGACGGGAGTGGCTGCAAGGCGCGCGAAGGGAGGATTCCGGAGGCGGTCCTGCAGCGAAGCTGCAGGCCTCGACCAGTACGTCGAGGAACCGAGCGCGCGCATGAAAAGCATGCGGACGCCGCAGACATGCCCGGATCCGCCGCCGCAGCAGAAGCTTCATGAATAATGCGGGTTAAGATTTCATTTTCGCGTACCGTGCATGCGGTCGTAGAATGCGGGAATGGATTCCATACAGACTGCGGCCGCGGCGATTCGGGACGCCGAGACCCTCATCATCGGGGCGGGGGCGGGGATGGGAGTGGACAGCGGTTTGCCCGATTTCCGCGGCGACCGGGGGTTCTGGACGGCATACCCTCTCTACGCGAAAATGGGCCTGAACTTCGTGGCCATGGCCAATCCCGGATGGTTTTCCCGCGATCCGGAACTGGCCTGGGGCTTTTACGGCCATCGGCTGGGGCTGTATCGCGCGACCGTGCCGCACCCGGGTTTCCAGATCCTCGGGAAGTGGGGCGAGCGGATGCCGCGCGGATATTTTGTCTTCACCTCGAACGTCGACGGGCAATTTCAGAAGGCCGGGTTCCCGCCCGACCGCGTCGTCGAGGTCCACGGCTCGATCGACTGGATGCAGTGCACCGAAAACTGCGGCGTCGGCATTTTCGAGGTCGCCCCCGACGACCCGCAGCCGGTGACGGTGGATCCCGGGACGATGCGCGCCGCCGGCCGGCTGCCGTCCTGCCCGGGCTGCGGCGCGCTGGCGAGGCCGAACATCCTGATGTTCGGCGACTGGGAGTGGGACGAGACACGGACGGGCGGCCAGCAGCGCCGCCTGAACCGGTGGCTCGAGGGCATTCAAGACGCCAAACGGGTGGTCGTGGAATGCGGCGCCGGCGAGGCCGTTTCCACGGTGCGCCGCTTCTGCGAGCGCTCGACCGGGTCGAAGGGCACGCTGATCCGCATCAACCCCAGGGAACCGGCGGTCCCCGCCGGCCAGATCGGCATCGCCGGCGGCGCCCTGGAAACGCTGCGCGCCATCGACGCCGCCCTCGCGTGACGCACCCGCGGTCTTCCGGCGCGTTGTCTCGATTCCCGCGTCGGGTGCGGTTCGGAGCCGTTTGAAATCGTTCCGGCCGTTCGGGCGGGCGATTCATGACGGCCACGGAGAACCGCGCCCGAAAGAGGAGGGGCTTTCCGGCGGTTGAATTAACACATGGGAAGGGAGGGGAACACATTGAATCTCAAAGACTATCCGCGCAGGGAATACGCCATCGACCAGTTCACGCAGCCGCACTGCTCGGAACTGGAAGGGCGGCGCTTTCGCTTCATCATGGACAGCGGCCGTGATTTCGACCTGAAGTTCACCGGCAAGGAGACCTGCGAATGGAACGTTGCCGGCGACGCGCCGAAATCGGCCCGATACGAGTGCCTCAAGGGCGACGACACGACCTACCTCGTGGACTACGATCTTCTGGAGACGCTCGATACGCCCAACAGGGTGAACCACTTCTTCGTCATCGACCTGGAGCAGCGCCTCGTCACGAGGGCCGTCTGCTCCATCGGGGACCATCCGAAGCTCCCCTATCTCGTCAGGAGCGAATACGACTTCGGCGCCATCGAAGTCGAAGGGATGGAACTGCCGATGAAACGCCACTGTTTCACCACCCAGATGGTCGGCACGAGGGTCGAGTGGCACTGGAACACGTCGATGTTCACCCAGCACGACTACTATTCGACCGCCTATTACCGGATCACCTGGCCCAGGACCAGTTCCGCCGTGGAAAAAATCGGCGATCCTTTCGAGCTCATGCCGGCTTCCGACGAGGTCGCCCAGTACATCAAGATCAAGGAAAACCTGTACCTTTTCAGCCTCACCGAGGAGCTGATGGAGCGCATCGTCGGCGACAAGTGCCGGTTCCGTTCCAACAACATGAATTTCCTGCAGAACTACGACCGCATGGTTCACGTCGGCCGCACGTTCGGCACCATGGAGCGCGACGGCGTCCTCGTGCC
>CAZTHE010000067.1:7325-16150 GCA_964613495.1 uncultured Acidobacteriota bacterium
ACGCATGTGGCCTGGGTCCTGGGATGCGGCCGCTTCACGACGCAGGATTTCTTCGAGGCGGGAAAGTGCCGCGTGGCCTGGTCCCCGCGAGAGAATGAGCCTTTTGAACAGCCCTGCAGGGCCACGAAGATCAAAGGCCCGCTGTACCTCGTCGACATCCGGGGCGGCGTGCACCAGGGCGTGTGCGCCCCGTTTTTCACCAACCGCGTCATCATGCTCGAGGACTACGATCACATGATGACGGTCGGCTGCGTCCTGGGGAAGGGATTCGACCCGGTCCTGGTCTCCGGCTACGCGAAGTTTTTAAACTGATCGACGATCCGAGATGCGAGATGCGAGATCGGGGAATAGTCCGCATTGCGCGAGAGGCTTCCGGGGCCGGCGGCGAACCCGGAGTCTGATCTCGGATCTCGGATTGATCGCCGATGCGGGATGCGAGATCGAGGTTGCGCTGCACCCTCGCGTTTGGATGTGGCCCGACGCTCGTCCAACCGTCCACGCTTTTTTTTGTCTGGAATCTGAAATCTGGAATCAAAATATTCACGCCCGTCTGCGCCACCCCGCCGCGTTTGATGCTTCACGATTGTGATAGCTTCCGATTTTTAAGAATAGTGGAAAAGAAACGAAGGATATGTGGCGATATGGAGTGGAGTGGCCGAAGCCCGAAGAGGCGCCGCTGCTGGAATCCTTGCCATGGGTGGGGAATTTCTATCCCGGATGAGGCTTGATTCCCCCTCGGGGTGTTCTGTGTCCGCTTCCTGAATGCAAAATAATCCTAATGTTCACTGGGTCATTCGTCGAAAACGATCCATATGGATTTTTCCGTCGGAGAGTCGTCTCAGGCTGTGCGGAATATTCGCCTGAATCCGGTTCCGGCATGAATTGGAGGCCATTTGCCCAGGTTGTCAATGAGAATTTTGTCAGGGCGATAGCAAGGCGTGACTGAGATGATCCGATTCAAGGACATATACGCACATGACAGTGATTTTAAAACGCCCGGCTAATGCGGGAAGCGGCCGCCAATTCAGACCGGGATCCGGTTGCTCGGAGGGCTTCAGCCTGATCGAGTCTTTGATGGCCATCTGTATTCTCGGCCTCGGTTTCATGTTCGTGGGGCCGATGATGGTTGATTCCGTCCAATCCACTACGCTGGCCAGGTCGAAGGACACTGCGGGATTGGCGGCAACCAATCAATTGGAAACCCTGGCACGTCTGTACAGGGCAAATGAGAATGATATAGACCTCACGGCCGGGAGCCATGGCCCGCTCCAGGTGGAAATAGTCAATCCGGCCGACGGCGGCAAATTGAACCGCTATAACGTGACCTGGACGGTCGGCCCCGTACCGGATCCCAGGGCGGGCAAGGTATTGCGTGCGGTGCAGGTGACGGTCACCGTAACGCCGATCGGTTCTGGGACTTCGGCTAACATCAACGTCCGCCAAAATAAGGTGCTGAATGTAACCACCATATTCAGCTTCAGGAAGTGATGACAAAGGGAAGAAGAGAAGGCGTGGAACCACTATCCTGCGATGCAGGAAAAGCAGAAGAGGAAGGGTTTGCACTTGCGGAATTCCTGGTCTCAACATTGATCCTCCTCGGCCTGTCTGCTGGCCTGTTCATGATGCTGACGGACGTTCAGGGCACCTCCGGATACCAAACGGAGGTCTTGAGCGTGATGGAAAATACCCGGGTTGCCATGGGAGTTTTGCAGCGGTATATCGTGCAGACCGGGAACAATCCACTGTCGGCTGCATATGCGCCTGTAACGATATCGGATGCGACCGAGGTTCAACTCTGCAGCGACCTGACCGGATCGGCTGGAGGCGACCAGGGTGATCCGGACGGCGACATACAGGATGCAAATGAACAAATTACAATCCGGCATAACCCGAGCGATCGCAGCATCGAAGCCGTCGATGCGGATGGGACAGTCCGGATTGTGGCACGTTTCATATCCGGCCTGTCTTTTGAGTATTTGGACGAAACCGGGAATGCCACAACGGTCGGGCCGGATGTAAGGGCGATACGGGTTACCATTACGGGCTCTTCGGCGGTGGCCAACCCGCGCACGGGAAAGATTTTCGGCCTCACTCTTAATGGTGTCTCAACTCTGCCGAATCGTGGGTGATGCGCATGAATGGAAAGGCTGCGGGCGGATTCAGGAATGCGGGTTTTTCGCTCCTTGAAATGATGATTGTTCTCTGCGGTGCCGCGATCATTGCCGCCATGATGGTGCCGGCATTGACGATTATGCGGAACAACTACAACACCGTTTTTGCGGCTCAGCAGATCTACACCCATCTGCATTCCGCCAAGCTTAAGGCTATATCCGGCAATGAGGCGCTTCGGGTCCGCTTTCTGGGCGATAACTCCTATAGGGTGGAGTTGACAGACGGCACGTCGATCCGGGGACCCTACGGGTTGCCCCCCGGCATCCTGCTTAATACGGACGACGAGGGCGGTGCGGTGACTTTTGCCGGAGGGTACGTCACCTTTCAGCCGGATGGGACCGTGCCGGTTTCGGGAAATGGTTCTGCCGGACGCGTCAAGCTTATTTCCGGCGATGGGCTGCGGGTAGACATTCTCGTAGATGCGGGCGGTCTTATCCGTCAAACGCCTGCCTATAAGGAGCCTCCTGCCCCATTTTAGGCGTAAAGCCGATTGGAATATAACTATGCAGGCAATCAACTCTCTACCGGATCTGTCCAGGAACGCTGAATCTATCGGCACGCGGTGCGGGGCGCTGAAGGACGAGCGTGGAATCGCCATGATTCTAGTCATGATCGTGCTCGCGCTGCTGGTCATGTTCTCCGCTTATCTCGGATTGAGCAGCGTCGAGGATCTCAGGATCAGCGACAACAGCGAGAGCATGCTTCAGGCAAGATTTGCGGCCCGTGCGGGCATAGATCATGCGCGTGAGGTGTTCCGTGGCCTTACATTTGACAATGCGCTCAAAGGTCCCGACGGGACTTATGCCAATACAAGCTCATATTTAACGGCCGCGCGTTCCGCCGGTTTCCGCAACCTCGCTCCCTGGTCTGCTTTTCGATCTCTGAACATTGCGGATCCTTCCGGTTCTGTAGGTTCCCTGCCTGACGACGGCCTAATCAATACCGGTCTCGTGGGCTCGACTCCGGGAACGGTGCTGATACCCAAAACCGGCAATGTTTTCACCGCCCCGAATCCGTATGAATCCGGCACCCTTATTACTGCGCGATACTTCGTTAAGGTTACCGACAACAACGGCGAGGCTTCGGAATTGGCCAGGGATTCGGCGAACAATCCATTCGTCGACGGGGATGGGACCATAATCGTCCGTTCCGTCGGGATCGCGAGAACAATTGCGGATGGCTCGGGAACCGATGTACGTCGCAATTCGGTCGCCATCTATGAATCGAGGTTCCGCCAGGGTATGCCGTTTGCCAACCTCGGTTCGCCGGCCGTTGTTATTGGAAGCAACATCACGGCCAATTTTTCCGGAAATTCTTTTGACATCATCGGAAATAGTGCTGGACCCGGCATCGGAACGATAGACACCAATACAACGGACGCCTATGATCCCGACACCATCCTGAAAGCGGCGACAGGCGGGAAAGGCAATATCACCGGAAATTGCACGGGATCCACCAGCGACCAATGCATTGCCGATATCACTGCTGCTGCTCTTGCCGATCCAGGGAAGGCCGTTTTAACGGATCCTGCCTGGCTTTACGACTTTGTCTACAACCAGGTGCCTGCCATGGCGGACTATACGATCTCCCCCGGCGATGCCCTCACTGCCGCCAACGTCGGGACTCCCTCCAATCCAAAAATTACCTATGCACCGGGAGACCTCAGCGCCACAGGGGATATCCACGGAGCAGGACTGCTAGTCGTCAATGGGGCGCTCACCATGGGAGGGGCCATACAGTGGGACGGGCTCGTTCTGGTGATCGGCAAAGGCGAATTCTGGACCCACGGCATGAACAACGGCATCTTCGGCGGGTTGGTCGTTGCCGGTGTCTCACTGGATGCCAGTGGAGCCCCCATTTTTACGGAAGCCAACACAAATTTTGATATCCGCGGGAACAGCAATATCGCAACCTACGACGGTTCTCTCGCAAACATGGGAAATGGGCTCGGTCCGCTGGAGCAACAATCGTTTAGAGAGATCACCAGCGGGCTCGATCCCTAGTCGGCAAGGCTCACGAATGTACTCCTGCATCGGCAACGCGAACCCATATTGGGTCGATATCACGGAAAGGCATTAATGAATGAATCCAGTCAGGTGTCCCAAGTGCAGAATCATCAACTCCGGGTATGTCTCCAGTTGCCGCAGGTGCGGAGCTCCTCTGTCTCAAAATTTTGAAGTGAACAAAGTCCACTCCAAATCCGCAAGACTTGGCCGCGCGGCTCTAAGACTGGCACTGCCGATAGTCGCAGTAATTTTTGCGCTGGGTGTTTATGGGTATCGCGGGCTTTCGACAAAAGATTCTCAACACGGGATCGGAGTGGTCAAAGCGAACGAATGGGAGGCAAGGGGGACTCGGGCCAATCACGAACTCGAAGCGGTGAAAAGGCTGAACCGCGATTTTTTGGCTGCACTCGATAGAAACATGGCCGACCGGCACGGGAAGGGATATAAAATAAATCAGGCACTGGCCTACGACACCATGATGGCCATGCAGAAGGATCAGGCTGAACTTACGGATGCCGGAGCCCGTAAATATCTGGGCGAGCTGAATGCGCTGGTCAACAGGTACTACGATCAATTGGTTCGATTTAACTCGGAACAGGCGGATTTGGCGAAACTCAACGGGCAAATATCAGGGGAAATCGAGAGGATCCAGCAGGATGCCTCGCTGTCCGACGAGGAGAAGTATTCCAGAAAACGTGACTTGAAAAATAGCTACTTTGATGCATCCCAAAAGTACAGCATAACTTCCAGAGATCTGGACGAAACAGTGAAATTGCTGCGCAATCTTTCGGTTCCGGCTGCAACAGAATAGCGGCCAGATCTCTGCCTTAAAAGCCTCCGCACAGGGGGACCCTGAACGATCAGTACCCTATGGCCCGAGCTTTATGAAACGGGCCCCCATCCCGTCCTAGGGGATTTGCCGGGGGCCCCATTGTTCTTTGCGGTAATGCGGGTACGGCCTACTTTCCCAGCTTGAACACCAGGCCCGCGGAGATGCGCAGGTTGTCCTGGCGGTCGTCGAAGCCGCTGAAAAGCACCTGCGAGCCGACATTGAACCGTGTCATCAGGTAATCCGCCTGGATCGCGCGGATCGCGACGGATTCGCTCAGGTTGATGTCGATGCCTCCGCCGACGGCCGCGGCCATCGCGGTGTCGGACAGGCTGTACCCGTAGGCCGAGGTGCCGGCCCGGGCGGCCCCGATCAGGAAATGGGCGAAGGGGGCGACCGATCCGGAGCGATAGGTCAGCTTCGGGCCCACCATGAAGGTGTGGGAGTTGATGTCGATGTCGACGTACGGGATTTCGAAGCCGTAGATGGAAGGAGAGCCGTAATGCCCGGAAAAATCCCCCTCCACCCCGAACCAGTCGGTGACATTGGCCGTGACGGAAGCGTTCCAGCCGTGCAGATTCATCCCGTCCGGATTCGCCCTGAGGTAGGAGTAGCCGCCGAACACCTCGGCCTTGGGGTACTCTTCCTGCGCCATCGCTGCCATCGGGATCAAGAGCATCAAGGAAAAAACAAACAGTGCCTTTTGCATATCAGCCTCCTTTGCCGGCGGCCGCCCCGCGAGGCGTTCAATCTCGCGAGTGCCCCTGCATTCCCATCTGATGCGCCGCCGCACTACAAGTTTCATTCCCGCGAAGAAATCGCCGCAAGCGGGCCGTTCTTCGTGCCGCCCTGCCCGGTTGGCGGGGAATGCGGGCCGGCCGCCGCAGTTTGAAATCCGGATCCGGCAATCCGTTATCTGATAGAATCCTCAAATGGAATCGGTTGTTGCGGTCATCGGCGGCGGCCTCGCGGGTTCGGAAGCGGCGTGGCAGATTGCGCGAAGGGGCGTCGACGTCCGGCTGTACGAGATGCGGCCGGCCGTTACGACCCCGGCCCACACCACCGGCGAACTGGGGGAACTGGTCTGCAGCAATTCCCTGAAATCGGACCTCCCCGGAACGGCGCCGTACCTTTTAAAAGAAGAGCTGCGCCGGCTGGACAGCCTCCTGCTGCGCATCGCGGAGGAGACGAGGATCCCGGCAGGGCACGCCCTGGCCGTCGACCGGGAAAGGTTCAGCCGCCGCGTGACGGAGGAAATCGGGCGCCATCCGCGGATACGGGTCCTGCGCGAGGAAGTCGTGCGGCTCCCGGAGGACGGGATCGCGGTTGTGGCCACGGGGCCGCTCACGTCGGATGCGCTGGCGTCCTCCATCGCCGCATTCGCGGGGCGGAGCAACCTGTATTTCTACGACGCCATTTCCCCGATCGTGGATGCCGCGACGCTGGACCGCTCGGTGCTCTTCGCCGCTTCGCGGTACGGAAAAGGCGGCGAGGATTATCTGAACGCCCCGCTCACGAAAGAGGAGTACACGCGCTTCTACGAGGCCCTGGTGAGCGCCGAATCGGCGCCGCTGCATTCCTTCGAAAAGGCGATGTACTTCGAGGGCTGCCTGCCGCTCGAAGAACTGGCGCGCCGGGGAGTGGACACGCTGCGTTTCGGCCCGATGAAGCCGGTGGGGCTGACCGATCCCCGCACCGGCCGGAGGCCGTATGCCGCCGTTCAACTGCGCCTGGAGAACCTCATGGGCGGCTGCTACAACCTCGTGGGTTTCCAGAATCACATGCGATTTGCGGAGCAGGCGCGCGTCTTCAGGATGATCCCGGGGCTCGGGAATGCCGAATTAGTGCGTTTCGGACAGATGCACCGCAACACGTACATCCAGTCGCCCGGGCTTCTATCGGCCGATCTCCAGGCGCTGGGGAGACCGGGGCTTTTTTTCGCGGGACAGATCTGCGGCGTCGAAGGCTACGTGGAGTCGATGGCCACCGGGTTGCTGGCCGGGATCAACGCCGCGCGGCTGGCGCGGGGCCAGGCGCCCGTGGTCCCGCCGCGCGCGACGGCGTGCGGCAGCCTCGTCCACTACATCTGCCATGCGCCGCCGGAGCGTTTCGAGCCGGCCAATGTCAGTTTCGGCATCCTGTCGGAGTCGCCGGCGGGATTCCGGCCGGATATCCGGGACAAGAAGGAAAGGCACCGCATCCAGGTTCAGGAGGCGCTCTTCCGGATGGATGAGTGGATCGAGTCGCTCGGCACGTAGCGCCGCGGATGCGGCGGTGAGGGGAAAATGGCGGATACCCTGTCCTCCTGGATCGCGAAATTTCTGGAGTACCTGCGCTTCCAGAAGAACGCGTCGCCGCACACCGTGCGCAACTACGAGTCGGACCTCGGGCAGTTCTACTCCTTCCTGACCACCACGCCCGAGGGAAATCCCCGCCCGGCTCCGGAACTGGAGCAGATCGACAACCTCACCATCCGCGAATTCCTCGGGTCGCTGTACCGGAGGTCCAACAAGAAGTCCTCCGCCGCCCGCAAACTGGCCGCGCTGCGCTCGTTCATGAAATACCTGTGCCTGCAGGGAGCGATTAACGCCAATCCCGCCCGGATCGTCGCCTCACCGAAACTGGAGAGCCGTTTGCCGGAGACCATGACGCTGGAAGGCGTCGCGGGTCTCGTCGAAGCCCCGGACACCGATGCGGACCTCGGGAAACGGGACCGGGCCATCCTCGAACTGCTCTACGGCTCGGGGCTCCGGGCCGGGGAACTCGTGTCGCTGGATCTGGGCGACATAAGCCTCGGCGAGGGGCTCGTGCGCGTGGTGGGCAAGGGGCGGAAGGAGCGCATCGTCCCGTTCGGGCGAAAGGCGCTGGAAGCCCTCGAAGCATACATCCCGGCACGGGGACGGCTCCTGGCGAAAAACCGACGGCAGTCCCGCGCCGAGGCGCCGGAGGCGGTGTTCCTCAATGCCCGGGGGACGCGGCTGACCACCCGCAGCGTGGGGAACCTGGTGGACCGGTACGTCGGGCACCTGGCCGAGCGGTTGAAAGTCCACCCGCATACCCTGCGGCACACGTTCGCCACGCACATGCTGGGCGCCGGGGCCGATCTGCGCACGATCCAGGAGCTGCTGGGGCACGAGAGCCTCTCCACCACGCAGAAATACACGCACGTCTCCGTGGAACAGCTCCTGCGCGTATACCGGTCCTGCCATCCCCGCGCCCGGAAGAAGGCCGGTGCCCCATGAGCGAAATAAAAGTAGAATGCTACGCGGGATACAAGGCGGAGCAGCGCCCGCAGCGCTTCACCCTGGGGAGCCGCACGCTGGAGGTCCGATCGGTCGAGGACCAGTGGTACGGCCCGTCCGCGGCCTATTTTCGCGTGCGCGCCGGCGACGGCAACGTGTACATCCTGTGCCACGACGAGGAAAACGACCGCTGGAGCCTGAGCGCATACCGTATTCAGGAAACGAAAGGGAAACCATGAGCCCGAAACGCCTGTATCTGATCGACGGCATGTCCCATATCTACCGGGCGTACTACGCCATCCGCAGCCTGAGCAATTCGAAGGGTTTGCCGACAAACGCCGTCTTCGGGTTCACCTCGATGCTGCGCAAGCTGATCCAGGAGCAAAAGCCGGACTACATCGGAGTCGCGCTGGACCTCGAGGGGCCGACCGTACGCCACGAGCAATACGAGGCCTACAAGGCCACCCGCAAGCCGATGCCCGAAGACCTGGTGCTGCAGATTCCCTACATCCGCAGGGTGTGCGAGGCATTCTGCGTGCCCGTCATCAGCCACGCCGGATACGAGGCGGACGACGT
>CAZTHE010000067.1:16160-21083 GCA_964613495.1 uncultured Acidobacteriota bacterium
GGAGCGGGGGCTCGAGTCGGTGATCGTGACGAGCGACAAGGATATGCTGCAGCTGGTCTCGGACCGCGTTGTCGTCTACGATGCCGCAAAAGATGTTCTGCTGGATTCAGCAAAAGTCGTGGAAAAGATGGGCGTGAAGCCGGACCAGGTAGTGGATCTCCTCGGTCTCTGGGGCGACGCGTCCGACAATGTTCCCGGCGCGCCCGGCATCGGGGAAAAGGGATCGAAGGAGCTGATCCAGACATTCGGAACCATCGAAAACGCGCTCAAAAACCGCGAAAAGGTCCGGAGAAAGACCTACCAGGAGAGTCTGCGCGATAATGCCGAACTCATCCGCATGAGCCGGGAGCTCGTGACCATACGGCGGGACCTCCCCATCGACCTCGATCTCCCGGCCCTGGTGCTGCGGCAGCCCGACCGCGCCGCCGCCTTCGAACTGTTTTCCGAGCTGGAGTTCAAATCCCTCATGCGGGAATTCGTCGAGGAGGAGGGCGAGCAGGAACCGCTTCAGGCCCGATGGCTGTCGACCTCCGACGCAAAGCATTTTGCGGAGGCGATGGGCCGTCAATCCGTGATGTTCGTGGAACTATATCACGCCGAAGGGGTGTTGAACCGGCAGACGGTCGAGATCGTCTGCGTGCAGGGAGATTCCGGCGACGCCTGCCTGATCGATCTGAAAAACGAGACGCTGGCCGGCTGCTGGCGCCGCCTCGTCGAAGACGGACGCGTCCCGGCCGTGTGCTGGGATTCCAAACTGTATCTTCTCTCCCATCGGACGCGCGGCATCCGGGTGAAAAGCGCGCCCGACGACGTCATGCTCATGGCGTTTCTGGTTTCCCCCAATACGGGAGACTATTCCCTGAGGCACTGGGCCCTGGAGCAGCTCCACGTGTCGCTGGATGCCGGTCAGGCCGCGTCGCAGGGGACCCTGCTCCCCGAGCCCGACAAGATCGCCGAAGGCCTCTGCCGGCGCCTGGAGTCCGTCCGGGCGCTGCACAAGATTTTGAGCGCCCGCCTCGACCGCCTCGGGCTGCGCAAGGTCTACGAGGAAATCGAGCTTCCGCTGGTCCCGGTGCTCGCGGACATGGAGAGCGAAGGGATCCGGATCGACCGGGGGATGCTCCAGCAGATGTCCTCGGCCATGGAAAAGCAGCTGAGCGGCCTCACCGCGAGGATCTACGAAGAGGCCGGAACGGAATTCAACATCAACTCGACGAAGCAGCTGGGCGAGATCCTTTTCGAAAAGCTGAACCTACCCGTCCTGAAGAAAACGCGCAAGACCGGCGGGTACAGCACCGACCAGGCCGTTCTCGAGGAGCTGGCCCGGACGTATGAGATCCCGAAACTGATTCTCGAGTACCGGCAGATCGCAAAGCTCAAGTCGACCTATGTGGACGCCCTGCCGGCCCTGATTCACCCGAAAACCGGGAGGGTCCACACTTCCTTCAACCAGACCGGAGCGGCGACCGGCAGGCTGTCGAGTTCCGACCCGAATCTGCAGAACATCCCGATCCGGACCGATCTGGGCCGGCTGATCCGGGGCGCCTTCGTCCCCGAAAAAGGCAACATTTTCATCGCGGCGGACTATTCGCAGGTGGAACTGCGGATACTCGCGCACCTTTCGGAAGACGAGGTGCTGGTGAGCGCCTTCCGGGCGGGAGAAGACATCCACGACCGGACTGCCCGGGAGGTGTTCAGCGAAGCCGAACTGGAAAACAGGGCCGAATGCCGCAGACGGGCCAAGGTAATCAATTTCGGCATCGTGTACGGGCTTTCGGCGTTCGGGTTGTCCCAGACGCTGGGAATTTCCAGGGACGAGGCACAGGCCTTCATCGATGCGTATTTCCAGCGCTATCGCGGGGTGCGGGCCTGGCTCGACAGGACCCTGGAGGAGGTCCGAAAGCAGGAGTGTACCAGAACCCTCTTCGGGCGTATCCGGCCGATCCCGGACATCAACATTAAAGACAGCAACACGAGGCACTTCGCGGAGCGTACGGCCGTGAACAGCCCGATCCAGGGCACGGCGGCCGACATCATCAAAATCGCCATGATCCGGATACACCGGGCTTTGCGTGAGCGGCGGCTATCGGCTAAAATTCTACTTCAGGTGCACGACGAACTCGTCCTCGAGGCTCCGCCGGCCGAGGAGGAGGTCATCTGCCGCCTGGTCCGCCTTGAAATGGAGGGAGCGGCCGAACTCCTGGTGCCGCTGAAAGTGGACCTCAATGTGGCCGGCAACTGGATGGATATGAAATAAATCGGAACCCGAAGGCCCGAGTGACGTACAGAAGCGGCGTGGCCGGAGTGAGAGCGACGGCTGGCCACACGCAGGAATCCGGAGCTTTCAAGTCCTGCGTTTTGAATGCCGGAGGGGGATTTTGGGTTCCGGAACCGCGGAAGAATCGATCGGGATGCGCAGCATAGATCTGGGATTGCGGCAGGATGCCTCCGCCAGCGATAACAGCCTGGTCAGCGAGTTCATCGCCGGCAACGACGAGGCGTTTGCCCAGCTCGTCACCCGGTACAAGGACTCGATCACCAACTATTTGAACATGATGGTGGGGGACTACGACATCGCGGTCGATCTGTGCCAGGAGACTTTCCTCAGGGTGTACCGGAGCATCCACCGCTACAGCAACCTGTATCAGTTTTCCACCTGGATTTACCGGATCGCGACGAATCTGGCGATAGATGAGATCCGTTATCGGAAGCGGCGAGGGCAGGTTTTCTACAGAAACGTGCTCGGCAGCAGGAAATCGGATGACGGAGAAGGCCGGGAGTTCGAGCTGACGGATGTCCGGCGGGGCCCCGGCGAAGAGGTCCTGCGGAAGGAAAGCAGCAGGATTCTCGGGGACGCCATCCGGTCGCTGCCAAGGAAATACCGCACGGCCTTCATCATGAAGGAAGTGCAGGAGCTGCCGTACGACACGATCGCCAAAGTGCTGAACTGTTCGACGGGAACCGTGAAGTCACGGCTGCACCGTGCGAGGGAACTGCTTCAAAGGAAACTCGAGCATTACGTGTAGAGCATGGCCATGGACTGCAAGACTTTTCACAGGACTTTGGAAGACTATCTCGAAGGGGGGCTCGATTTTTCGGGGCGCTTCAACCTGGAGCGGCATGCCCGGCAGTGCATCCGCTGCGGGAAGGAGCTCGCGGACGCCCAGCAATTGCGCCGGATGGTCTCGGAGCTGCAGCGCGTGAAGGCTCCCGTGAACTTCGAGGCGTCCGTTTTGAAGGAGATCGGGATTCGCAAGGCCCATGGCCGTTTCCCGGGGCTCAGGAGCTTCTGGATCTACGGTTTCGAATGGCCTTCCCTGCGGATATGCGCGCTGGCCGCATCCGGGTTGGCCGTCATCGGCATCGCGCTTTTTTACGCGTCGCTGCGCCCGGCCGTGGATCGCGCCTCCGCTCCTCCCTCGGTCCGCAACGAACCTCCCGCGGCCGTAGCGGAAGTCGAAGAACCCGCGAAGGTGCCCGAGCCCGTAGTTCAGGCGGCTCTCCCGCAGAGGGAGATGCGGCCGGCGGCCGCGAAGCCGGCAAGAAAGCCCCGGCCGGCGGCCGTCGATCCCGCGCCGCTCCCGGAGCAGGGCGTGCAGGAAGCCGAGTATGTGGAGTATCTGATGCCGGGGCCGGACAACCATCCCGTCCCGGTGCGGCTGGCCCTGCCCAAGGTGATTCCCGTGCGATACGGTCAGATGTCCGAAGAATACTTCATCATGAATGTGAGCCACTGAATCCGCCATGGGACACACGCCGCGACATCCCAGCCTCTTTCTCGCCCCGCTTCTGGCATTCTGCCTGCTGGCTCCGGCCGTGCCGCAGGCGCCGGGATCGGAGTTGCCGCAGCCGGGCGCCGATGAGGCCGGTGCGTCGCTCGTCCGGGTGAACATCGTCTTCGAGACCCGCGGCGCCGGTAATGCCGTCGAGATCAACGGGCGGCTCGTCACCAATTACAGTCCCGTCATCGTCCACGATTTCCCTACCACCGGCATTGTGCTCGATCACGAGAACCACATCATGACGTTCCTGGGATACCGTTGGGTGGATCTCCATGAGGCGAACGCCCGGGTGATCGTCACCGGGACCAGGGGGCAGAAGTGGAACGGCAGGCTGATCGGCATCGACCAGAGCAACGGCGTGGCGGTCGTCAAGCTGCTGGAAGGCAGGCTCGGCAAAACCCCCGTCTGCGTGGATTGCGAATTCAAGAACGGCGTGGTCGTAACCGCCCCCATCCCGGACAATCCGGGCGATTCGGAGTTCCGGGAAGCGCAGATCGTTTCGGTCGGCACGCGTCCGGCCTCCCTCGATCCCGGGGCCCGGGTGATGCAGATGAGCCGTCCCTTCCCGGGCATCGGGCTGCCGATCCTGACCAGGGACCACCGGGTCATCGGCTTTGTCGCGGGCCTGGACCCGCGGGACATGCAGACCGTCGTCTACCCGCTGCCCCAGATGCTCTCCTCCGCGGAGAAGATCCTGAAGGCGGGGGGCGACATACGCGCCGGCTGGCTCGGCGTATTCCTCGGGAACACCGCATCCCCCGACGGCGGGGGAGTCGCCGTGGAACGCGTCGTGCCCGGAAGCCCGGCGCAGGCGGCGGGCTTGCGGCCCGGCGATCTGGTGCGCGGCGTCGCCGGGCATGAGATCCGGAGCGCTCTTCAGTTTATACAGATCGTTCAAAACACCCCTGTCGGCACCCGGGTGAAGCTCGACGTGGTCCGGCAGGGGCGTTTGCTGGAGAATACGACGGCCCTGATCGAATCGCGCAAGCCCGCGCAGAAGACCGGGAGGCTGTCCTTCAACCTGACCGGCGCCCTGGACGCGGCCGCCGCGGGAATCGTGCCGGAGCTCAAACCCCGCAATCCGGGGCTCCTCATGGGACTCAGCACCGAAATCCTGACTCCTCCACTGGCCGATGCGCTG
>CAZTHE010000068.1:0-3338 GCA_964613495.1 uncultured Acidobacteriota bacterium
TGCCCCCGATGTGATGGATCTCGGCCGCGGCTGCAAAGTTCCCCTCCATCCATGTGCCCTTGAGATCAATGACGGAAAAAGGGCCGGTCCACGTCTGCAGGTCCTTGCTCTCGTAGAGACGTCCCCCGGTGCCCGTCAGGTAGTACGTGCGCGATTTCTCGTCGGGATATATGAAGGGGTCGCTCATCGAGATGTCATCGAGCAAAACCGTCGTGATTTTCGGATCCGGACGCGGTACGCGGATCGTCGGCTTCTGCCGGCCGGCGCCGGGCGCCAGGATCGGCCCGCCGAAGTTGTTCTGTCCCGGGGCGGCCGGCGGCGCTTGTTCCCCCGGAACGGCGGGGTTCTTCACGCGCGTGTGATCTTGAGCCGTGGCAGGCTCCATTTCTCCCGGGGCAACCAGCATCATCATGAAACAAGCGGCCAGCAAGCCGGGTGTCGATAAGGTTCTCACATTCCCTCCATGCATCCTTCCTGCAATAAGGCGGCAGTCTATCCAAAATCTGTTTCCCGCATCCGGATTCTGCCGTAAAATCGGCCCGTAAATAGTCCCAAGGCATCGAAGGTGACATATTATATCGGAATCGGGGATCGGGCGAGCGCCCTATGATCCTGGACCGGAACGGCGGTGGATGCCGCGCGTTTTGTTTGAATATTCTGAGCGCGGCCAGGAGTGTGGATCCGGCACCGTTGCGGTTATCGATGCAGGCGGGGATGTCCCCCTTTACACACAGGTTCACGCAAGGAGAGTGAAAAATGAAAAAGATCATGTTTCCGGGTATCGTTGCCGTTCTGGCGCTCATGGCCGCCTGTTCCCAGGCGCCTCAGACCACGCCGCCGGAGCTGACCGCGCTGATGGAGCGCGCCGCCATCGAGGATCTCTTCATCGATTACTACGCGCAGTTCAGGCCGGACAGCAAGCACGATTTTGCGTCCTTCTTTACTCCTGACGGCAGGCTGGAGGTCAACGGCATGGTGGCCAGCGGCATCGACGAGATCAAGGCGATGTACGCACAGGCAGGCGTGGGCGGGCAGGAAGAAAAGCCGAAAGCCGCCGATGCCATCCCGAAGGGCGTGTCCGAGATGATGCTGACGAACATGAAGATCGATCTGCAGGGGGACAAGGCCGTCGCCACATTTCTCTGGCACAGCATCACGTCGGAGCTGGTGACCACGGAGGGTAAGATTACCGAGTATGGGCGCGAGAGGTCCGAACTGGTCAAGGCCGACGGGCGATGGCTCATCAGCAGCCGCGTCGTTCTCACCGAGGGGGGCATGCCCGAAGCGCTGCTGAGATACTATCCGAAAAAGTAAAACGGAAACGGTTTTCCAAACCGGCTGCGAATCCTTCATGAACGGCCATGGGGCCGTTGATTCTCTGCGCCCGGGAAGGGGATGATTCGGAACGGGGTCGGCTCCACCGCGACATATAGGGGTCCATACCATTTTTACCCCAACCAATAGTTGTTTTTCCCGATTTTGCTGTTAAGATGGAACCGGTATCGGCAATCGAGCCAATTCACTGGCAATTTTGAGTTTTTTCATTCGGATCGTTGTGGCGCCATGATTGGATTCGATGCCGATAGCCGGTGACTTCAATCATCTTTCGCGCATCCGCGCCTGGTCTTGAAAACTTGGATCCGAAACCAATGAATACGGCAGAGACCTCCCCCGAAGAAAGCCGTCGAACGGAACTGCGGCCGGCCCGAGGCCTCGAGGAAGTTTCCCACCTGTTTCTCTCGCAGTCGCCGGACAGACCGGTCGAAAAGGCGAAGCCTTTCGAGATTGCGCCCGCGAAAGCTCCTTCTGAAGGGGCTCCATCCAGGGTGCCATTCCTGCTGCGAGACTCTCCCCATGTCGGCCGGGAGCTGCTGCTGGGATTTCTGAACACGGTTCCGGGTGTCCTCGAAGAGGGTCTGCGCACGATTGATGCGAATATTCCGTGCGAGCCGTTTGGCCGAATCGATCTCGTGGCGGTGGACAGCCTGGACCGGCTCTGCATCATAAACGCCGAAGTCGCCCGGCAGGATGAATCGGTCCTTCGTGGCATCGCCTGTTCCGACTGGGTCGTCCGCAATGCGTCGATTGTCCGGCGCATGTATCAGGGCCGCGCGATTAATTTCGCCGCCGAACCGAGGCTGTTTCTCGTCGCCCCGGATTTCTCTCCCCTGTCCAGATGCGTCGCCCAACGCAGCACGAGCCCGAAGGTCTGCTGCATTGCCTACCGCACCGTGGCGATGCCGGGAGGGATCGGAATCCTCTTCGATCGCGCCTGAGACGGCTCATCGGCTGCATTCGGCGGAAACCGGCATACGGATCCGGGGGATAGCCGCAATCATGGCCGCGCTTTGCGCGGTCCGTCATTTTTCGTGAGGCGATAGAGGGAAAGGAGAGCGAATGAGAACCATTGCGATCGCGAATCAAAAAGGGGGGTGCGGGAAGACCACTACGGCCATCAATCTCTCCTCCTGCCTGGCGTCGAAGGGACGGAAGGTACTGCTGATCGATCTCGATCCCCAGTCCCACGCGACGATGGGACTCAACGTGGAGTGCGATCCGGAGAAAAACATCTATCACGTGATCGCCCCGGCGCGGACGAAGCCGGTCGGGCTCGACGACGTCATCGTACCGGTCAAGGAAAATTTCGATATCGCGCCGTCGGACACGAGATTGTGCGCCGTGGAACAGGAGCTGGCGCTGGTGGACGGCAGGGAAAAGAGGCTTCTGGACGCGATCGAACGCCTGTCCCGAGCCTATGATTTCGCCATCATCGACTGTCCTCCCAGCATCGGGCACCTGTGCTTCAATGCGCTTCGCGCCGGTTCGGAAGCCATCATCCCCATCGACATGAGCCTGTTCTCCCTTCGGGGCGTCGCCAAGCTGACGGAGATGATGGTTCTGATCGAGAAGACATCCGGCCACAAGATCGCGCCCCGGGCCCTCGTGACCATGTTCGACGCGAGGACACGCTATTCCCAGGAAGTGCTGAAGAGAGTCCGCGAGAAATTTGACGACAAGGTTTACGATGCGGTCATCCGCTACAACATCCGGCTCAGGGAGACCGTGGACCACGGGGTGCCCATCGGCGATTACGACAGGCGGGCGATCGGCCAGAAGGATTACGAGGCGCTCTCGGAAGAGGTGTTGGGCGCCGCGGGGAAAACCACGGCCGCCGGCGCCGCGGCCTCTGCCGGGGCGAAAGAGATTTCGCGGACTGCCAGAGACTATATCGATACCATGGAGCCGGTCCCGGCGTCCGAGGATGAGCCGGAAACCGAAGAGTGCTTCCCCTACCCGGCCCAGTCAGCCTATTCGGCCATGATCAAGGCGATTGCCGG
>CAZTHE010000068.1:3348-16734 GCA_964613495.1 uncultured Acidobacteriota bacterium
GAGTGGCCGGATGAAGGAGAAGAACCGGATAGCTAGCAATAAGGCAAGGGTGTATCCAGGACAGAGGGGAAACCTCTTAGAGATCCCCCGTGTCGTGTCTGCCGATGCTCGAAAGAACCTGGCCTTATCCGTCGTGAGAGAGAAAATCATCCTATGCGCGCCAGCCTCCTTGCAGCCAGACCGGCACACAACACTATCAATCCGGTAAGAAGAGCGATGCAGATTTTGGGATTGAAAACGCTCTCCATGCCGGCAGCGTTCCAGATAAGCTGATTCAAATAGAAAGTCGGCCAGATAAGAGCCCATGTCTGCAGTACTTTTGGCAGCGGGAAAAACATTCCAGACAGATACAGCATGGGAAAAAAGACAAGGTTCACCACTCCGGGAGCGGCAGAGCCGGAAACAAGCGTGCCTATCAGAAATCCAATGGCGCAGAACGGCAACACTCCGAATATGCTGACCGCAACAAGACCGGCAATCTGAGCCGTTGTCAGATTCAAGTGCCCCAGCCACATGCCCAAAAAAATCAACACCGGCATGACAATGAGAGAGAAAGTCATCGCCACGGTCATTTTTGCCAGCAGATATGCGCCCGGCGGCATTGGCTGAGCCCGCTTAAGTGCCAGTATTCCGTACTGCCGCTCATTCGCAAGGCTGACCCCGAATCCGAACAATCCCGGACCCGAAACCGCAAATACCAAAAAGCCGCTGAACATAAAAACAGCCGTCTTCGGATCTTCCGCCGTTTTCGGGCCAAAGACCAATACTCCTATCAGAAGGTACAGAAAGATCGGCAATCCCAGCATCGTAATGGAGAATGCCGGCGTTCGCAGCATGGAGAAGATGGCGTATTTCGCTTCGATCAGATAGGCCCGAATCACTCTGCCTGCCGACATAGACGATGTTTGAGAACCCATGTTTTCTATTGGCAATGGAGCTCTCATTGTGCAGCCTCCCGGGTTATTTCCGTAAATGCCTCCGCCAGTCCTGCGCGGCTGACTTCAAGTTCCTGGAGATCCTGATCTTCTTGCAGCAGACGGCGAAGGACTGTCTCCGCATCTGTTACAGTGATGTGCAACTGATTCCCCGCCCGGCTTATATCCTGTACTTCCGGCCAATTTTCGATTTGAGAGGGATTCAAGCTTGTAAGGCAGCATATCCGCTTGCGCGCCACCAGGGCGCGAATCTCGTTCACACTTCCATGGGCTACCAGCCTGCCTTTGGCCAGGACCGCAACGCGATCCGCCAGCGCTTGGGCTTCCTCCAGGTAATGAGTCGTTAAAACAATAGAGGTTCCATTGGCCACTAGCCGGCGCAGCAGCGCCCACATTGTCTCGCGCGCTTGAACATCGAGTCCCGCAGTTGGCTCATCCAGAAACAGCAGTTTCGGCTGACCCGCGATCGCCATGGCAAATTGCACCTGCCGCTTCTGTCCCCCGGACAATTTTCCATAGGGCCGTCCGGCAAACGATGTGATCCCGGTTAATTTGATGATTTCCTCGAGTGGCATCGGTTTTGGGTAATAGCTCGCCGACAAGTCTATCAGGTCTCTGCCGCGAAGCTCAGGCGTGAGTGCCACTTCCTGCATCATGACGCCGGTCTGACGTCGAACCTCGATCAGATAGGGCGATTCACCAAAGAGGTTAACTGTTCCGGAATCGGGTTCCTGAAGCCCAAGCAGCAGTGAAATAGCGGTTGTCTTGCCGGCTCCGTTGGGCCCGAGTATGGCGAACAGATTGCCGCAGGGAATCTGCAAATCGATGCCATCCAGCGCGATGGTAGAACCATAGCGTTTATGTATGCCGGATAGCTCCGCGACAATGGGCTCCCGCGATTCCGGTGCAAAAACTGCCTCATGGGGCTTGTTTTGGGGGATCTCCTTGATCCGGGATTGTCGAATCCGGCGTCCGTTCAGCACTTCGCCTATATAGGTGAACCGAACCAGAAAATGGTAGCTCAACAGCAGCAACCCCGTTGCGATGACAATAATCAGTAGAAACTTGACGCTCCAGTGCAGATCCCACCGGATCATCACCGCCTGTAATGCCAACACTAGAGGGAGATGAACCAAATACAGCCAGTAGGAAGAATCCGAAACATATCGCCATGCCTTGCTTTCTCCGGAAAAGAATCGAAGCGCCGCACCGATTAAGGCGAACACCCAGTTCCAGACGGCAGCGCAGTAGCAGGCGGCATATATCAGCTTATGGGATCCTGTTACCGTTGCTTCGGAACCTGGAGAGGTTGAGATCATGTGATAGCTTAGGAAAGTGAGAGCAACAGCGCCGACGAGATGAAGCAGCCAGCGATTTTTCCAAACCTGCAGCAGGTCAACCTGGCGGTGCAAAAGCCAGCCGAAAACCATGGCCGTTCCATATCCAACCAGTGCGGGAATTTGCGGAGTCAAGTTTATATCCGGCGTGGGGATTCCCAGCCACATTATCCAATCGGGTGTGAGATACAGGCATAGGACTAAGGGCGCTGCCAGAACCAGCGTAGTTGCGTATCCCTGTACCAACCGGCGAATCCAGCGGTCCAGCAGCCCTCGAATCCTGCCATCAACATCGAGGAACCTCACAAAAATCAGGCGAAGAAGCAGGGCTATTGAATACAGCAGAAGCAGGTAGTAGAGAAACCAGAGATGAAACAGCGGGAAATCCATTTCGGGAAGATTATCTGACGGCAGCGAGGCCCCTCCGGAAATCCTCGCACCCCAAATCAATGCCAGGACCACCAATGGTCCCATGGTTGTCCATCCGACGATAAACGGAACAGCGATTCGTTTGGCCCGGTCCAGCAAAAAGCCGGAGACCCCTCTTCGATGAAGGAGCATGTGTGCGAAAAAGCCGGCAACAAAATAAAAGGTCGCCATTCGAAAGATATGGATGACAAAGAACACTGCCTGCGGAATGCGGCTTTGGGAGCTGTCCGCAACGAGCCACGGTGTGCCGCTCGTTATCGGGAAAAACGACATGCTGGCATGCAGCACAACTCCTGCCAGCAGCGCAAATGCTCTGACAGCATCAAGCGCATGAAGCCGTTGATGATCCGACATGTCAATTGTCTCCTCACCCTATCGGGTAAATTCCACATGATCTCGCCGATGGATCCAACGATACCGGGCGTGCTTTATACAAAGCCCAACCAGAAAGCAGACATTGATGGACCAGTAGATGGAGAACCCGATTAGCAGAGTGACCTTTATGACCGCGTTTAAAATGGAGGCCATGCGCGCCGCCTCCGACATAGCTGTTGCGGCGCTGTCGACGAGAATATAGGGGTAGCCATTCAGAAGGGAATACAGCATGGAAAGGCTGATGATATTGATAACAAGGCGCACAGAGGGTTGCAGCCAGTTCCAGCCCGGATAAACAATATTAATGGCTCTCTGCGCCACACCGGCCAATAATAGCAGCAGGATTGACCAATAGAATTCATGCCATGCAGGCGCAAGTCTCAAACCGGAAGCATTGCCGAAAATTAGCGCTGGGAAATAGGGAATCAGCGCCCAGTAAGTGCTGTAAACGGACCATAAAATCAGCCCGAAGGCGGACTTCCAGCGCGGGATTGGATCTATGTGCTCAAGATGCAAACACCAGAACTGCAGAGCTTTGCGATGATAGATGTCCAATACTATGAATACCGCGGTTACGGCAATAAACTGGCAGAGCGCGGCGATGAGAAAGGCCCCGATTCCAAGGCTCTCCTTGAAGATCGCCATGTATAGGTGAACTAAAAATGTCACTCCCCAATGAAGCCATAGGATCCAGATATAGATCGGATAGAGCATTGGACCGATCAGTTGGCGTCCGAAAGCCACATATCTGAGGTTCGCCCCGTAGCGGCCTGCCACCACCATCGGTTCCCCATGTTCCCTGAGAATAGCCGCCTGTTCGACCTCCGTCAGCGGCCTACCGAGTCGGGCTTCAGTCTCTTCCATCCTGGATAGCAGGTTTTCCTGTAGTTCATTAATGATGTCGTTTCTCTGCCCGCGCGGCAGATACCATTTCACAGCCTTGAGATAGCTTTTGAGAAGTTTCATGGTTTTGCCTCAAGGATTTGATCCAATGCACGATTTATTCCCTGCCATTCACCCAGCAGTTGATTGAGGATCTGTTCGCCGACCGGAGTAATGCGGTAAAAGCGCTTATTGCGCTTGTTTTCTTCGCGCCATTCACTGACCAGGAGTCCCTGACTTTCCAACCTGCGAAGCAGCGGATACAGGGTATTTTCATCAATCTCTAATCCTTTGTCAGACAATGCCTTACGCAACGTATAGCCATAATGCTCTATCCGAAGCTGGGACAGTACCGCCAGGCTCAAGCAGCCTCGCCTCAATTCAAGGCGGAGATTTTCGAACAATTCAGCACTCATTGGCACCTACCGTTTGTCAGACATTATGTAACACACACTGTATGCTACACAGTAGTAATTGTCAATGACTTTCTAGAAAATTTTTGGGAACAGATCTCTTCGGGAATTGAAATTACCGTTCGTTCCACCGCGCTCTTCAGAGAGGGTGGACAGAAAGGAGAACGGAAAAGAAATAGCATTCACTGATAATTCAATTGATGAGACCACGGAAGGGATTTCGCCTCTGGAGGGCTTGCTTTAGCGTAAAGCGATCCGGATTTTTTCGCCAGGTGGCGGATTTCGTGTCCAATCTGGATCAAACGCACGGATGGACGCTGGCAACCGGGCTGGCGGTATTCGCCGGGCTTTAGGTTCTCAAGCGCGCAGCGCCCAGGTTTCCGGCGCCGCTCCTGGCCGTAGCGCTGGGCGCCGCGGCCTCCGACTTGTTCCGCCTCGGGGAGCGAGGAGTCGCCCTGCTCGGACCCATCCCCGCGGGCCTTCCGGCGCTCCGATTGCCGGATATCAGCACAGGCCATCTGCGCTGCCGGTCACGGTGCTTGCGGCCGTTCTGGTCCACTCCGCCGTCAACCTCTTCGACCTCCCAAGCCTCGTCAGGCTTCGCAAAATAGGCCGCAAGGAATTTCGGCTGTCCATCGTCACCCTGCTCGGAGTCATTGCCGTCGGAGTGCTTCCGGGCGTCATAGTGGCGGTGGGTCTGGCGCTTCTGCAGCCAGGGAAAGGCGTGGCCTTCGCGATAGCAGAAGCGCACGGACCGCCGCACGACATGCTGGACCGCTCAGGGCTCAGGCAGCGGATCGGTCCCGGGCGATTCGTCTCTTCAGGCGACGGGGAGCGCGGCGGCGTGCCGGACGCCGTGCACCGCATCCCGCAACGACCGGATATCGAGGTTCTTCCGAACGGCGATCAGTTCCGCGGCCATGCTGGCGGCAATCTCCTCGGCCGTCTCCGCACCCACGTCGAGGCCCACCGGCACGCAGACGCGCCGGAACTGAGCCGGATCCGTCCCTTCTTTTTGCAGCAGCTCGAACAGAGACCGGTTTTTCCCGAGGCTCCCCAGCATGCCGATGTACCTGGCCTGAGTCTTCAGCGCGTACCGGAGGCACAGAAGATCCAGCCTGGGCCCGCGCGTGGCGATGAACAGGTAGGACGAACCGTTGACCGGCAGTTTCGGCAGAACCTCTTCCCAGCGGCCGACGTAGATATCGTCCGCGGCAGGAAACTTCTCGCGGCTGGCCAATTCGGCGCGGTCGTCGGCCAGGGCGATTCTGAAGCCGAGCGGTTTGGCCGCCTCTGCGACGGCCCTGCTCACGAACCCGGCGCCCAGGATGAAGAGAATCGGGTCCGGGAGAACGGGTTCCACATAGACCTGCATAAAACCTCCGCAGACAAGGGCGTTTTCCTCGTGATCGACGCCGGTGAGATCGTAGCTCAACAGCCTGGGCTTCCCGGTCGCGAGGGCGTCCAGGGCCTCGCGGCAGACCTCGTCTTCCGTGAATCCCCCGCCGATAGTACCCGACCGGCGCCCATCCTCGTAAACCAGCATCCTGGACGAGTCCTTGCGCGGGGTGGCCCCCCGGGTCACGATGATCGTGGCCAGCGCGGCCCGCAGTCCCTTCGACCGCAGTTCGACGATTTCCCGATACAGATCCTTCGCCATCCGCCCAAAAATATCACAAAAACCGGGGACGTCCCACCACCCGTTTACCCTATTTCCCGGAGTCCCGCGGGCGCCGTCATCGCCCAAAAGAATCAGGGAAACGGGTGGGACGTCCCCGATTTCATGTATCATGTCAGGGGGAAGGCGATGCGGCGGAGCGGGCCCCGGCCCGGCCGCCCGAGCCCCCCAAAACCAGCGGGAGGATCATGTGTCGAAGAACCTGAACCCGGGTGCGCCAAAGTTCGAGAAATACCGGTTGAAGAACGGCCTGGAGGTGATCCTGGCGGAGAATCACCGGCTGCCGCTCGTCGCCGTGAACGTCTGGTACCACGTCGGCCCGGCCAACGAGCGTCCCGGGCTCACGGGGTTTGCGCATCTCTTCGAGCACATGATGTTCGAAGGCTCCAAGCACGTCGGCGAGAAGGCGCACTTCCTCTACCTGGAATCGGCCGGCGCGAGCAGCATCAACGGCTCCACGGATTTCGACCGCACGAACTACTTCGAAACGCTTCCGTCCAACCAGCTGGAGCTCGCCCTGTGGCTCGAAAGCGACCGCATGGGATTCCTGTTGGAGAAACTGGACGGCGAGAGGCTCGAAAACCAGCGCGACGTCGTCCGCAACGAACGGCGGCAGAACATCGAAAACGTGCCCTACGGCCTCGTCCAGGAAGAGCTGTTCCACCAGCTTTACCCGAAGGACCACCCGTATCACGCCTCGATCATCGGGTCGCACGCCGACATCGAGGCGGCGCGGTTGGAGGACGTGCGGGACTTTTTCCGCCTCTACTACGCGCCGAACAACGCGAGCCTGGTCATCGCCGGCGACATTGATCCCGCCAAAACGAAGGAGCTGGTTGAAAAATACTTCGGCCCGATCCCCGCCGGGAAGAGCGTGCCGCGCCCCGCCGTGGCGCCGCCGGAGATCACGGCCGAAAAGCGGGTGATCGTCGAGGACCAGGTGGAGCTGCCGCGCGTGTACCTGGCCTGGATCACCGATCCGATCTTCACGCAGGGCGACGCCGCGTGCGACCTGATCGCCAGAATCCTCGGGGGCGGCAAATCCAGCCGCCTGTACAAGAGCCTGGTGTACGAAAAGCGGATCGCCCAGGACGTCACCGCGCACCAGCTGTCGCTGGCGCTGGGCTCGGTCTTCTATATGGAAGCCACCGGCAAACCCGGAGTCGATCCGGAACGGCTGGAGAAGGAAATCCGCGAAGAACTCGAGCGGTTCCGGGCCGAGGGGCCGACGGAGGCCGAAATCGAGCGGGCGCGCAACACGCTGGAGTCCTCCGTCATCCGCGCGCTGGAGGATTTCGGCGGCTTTGCCGACCGGCTCAACATGTACAACCACTTTGTCGGCGACCCGGGATACCTCGAGCGCGACCTGGAGCGGTATGCCAAAGAGACCGCCGGGTCTTTGAGGAATCTGGCGCGGGAAAAGCTGCGGCGCGAGTGCGGCGTGGTGATCCGGGGGGTCCCGGGGGAAAAGAAGGTCGAGGACGTTCCAAAGTCTTCCGAAGCCGGCGGGGATTCGGTTCGGGAAGACCCCGGCATCGCCGGCCAGGAGTGGCGGGTGTCCGCGCCGCCGGCGGGACCGATGCCGGCGATGAACCTGCCGGTGCCCGCGGCCCTCCGCCTGGACAACGGCCTGCAGGTATACCTGGTCGAGCAGCACGGGCTCCCGGTGGTTTCGGCCAACGTGATCACGCTGTGCGGCAGCGACCGGAATCCGCCCGACCGGCCCGGACTGGCGTCGTTCACCGCCGCGATGTTGGACGAGGGGACCGGCAGGCGCCCGGCTCTGCAGGTAGCGGCCGACGCCGACCAGATCGGGGCCCCGCTCTCGATGGGTTCGTCGATGGACTATTCCTACGTCACGACGCGCACCCTGAAGAAGAACGTCGACGCGGCGTTCGAGCTGATGGCCGACGTGCTTCTGGACCCGGCGTTCGCGCCCGAAGAAATGGAGCGGCTGCGCCACGACCGGCTGACCCGGATCCTGCAGCAGAAGGACAATCCGGGCGTGCTGGCGGCCAAGGTCTTTTTCCAGGCGGTGTACGGCCTGGCGCACCCGTACGGCCATATGGAGATCGGCACCGAGGAATCCAACCGGGAAATGACCCGCGAGATGCTCCGGCAGTTCTACGGCGACGGCTACGGCGCCTCGAGTTCCGCCCTGGTCGTGGCCGGCGACCTCACCGAAGCCGAACTTCGCGCGCTGGCCGAAAAGTATTTCGGGACGTGGAAGGCTGCCGGCCCGGATTCCCGCATTCCCGCGGCTCCCGGGAAGACCGGCCGGCGGATTGTGATCGTCGACAAGCCCGGCGCCCCGCAGACGGTGTTGCGGATCGGGCATGTCGGCGTGGCGCGCTCCCACCCGGACTATGCCGGCATCGAAGTCATGAACACCGCCTTTGGCGGCCTGGTTTCGAGCCGGATCAACCTCAACCTGCGCGAAACCCACGGTTACACCTACGGGGCTTCGTCCGCCTATGTCTTCCGGCGCGGCCCGGGTCCTTTCCTGATCGGGACCTCCGTGCAGACCGAGGTGACCGCGCCGGCCGTTTCGGAGATTTTCGGCGAGATCAAGAGGATGCGCGAGGGGATCCTGACCTTCGAGGAACTGGCGAAGGCGAAGGATTCGATCGCGCGCTCGCTGCCGAGCCTGTTTGAAACCACGCCGGAATCCGCCTCGAGCATCGGGCAGCTCTTCGTGCACGGCCTGAGTCCGGATTATTACCACGGCCTGCCCGGGGAAATTCAGCGCGTCTCGGTCGCGGGCGTCGAACACATCGCCTGGAAGCACATGCGGCCGGAAGAGATGGTGATCGTGGCCGTCGGCGACCGGGCCCGGATCGGACCGGAACTCGGAAAACTGGACCTCGGCCCGATCGAAATCCGCGACGCCGCCGGCAACAGTCTCCCGTGATCCCGGTCCCCGGGATTTTGCGGGGACGGCGTTCCGGAGGGCGATCGAAAGGACTGGATGCACCAAGGAATCCAGTCGCGGGATGCGGATTTTGGGTATAGCCTTGCTTTGCTGTAAAGGAGAAAAATGCATGAAACATTTTCCTGTCAACGTCCTTGCCTTTGTCTGTTTTTCCCTGTTTTGCGGTTTTTCGGTCTGCGGGGATGCCCGTGCCTGGGATAGCGCAAGCGAATCGAAGAATCTTATCGCCGTGATGGACCGGTATCTCGGCCTGCTTGTAAAAAATGATCCGTCCGGGCTGGCGGTTGCCGGGGACGTCAGGATAACCGAGAACGGCTACCCGATTCCGCTGGGCAACGGGCTGTTTCAAACCGCCGAGGAAATAACCTACAAACAGGCTATGGCAGACCCCTCGACCGGCCAGGTTATGGTCTTTGGCGTCGTGAAGGAATCGGTGCTCCTGGCCAATTTCATGGTTCGTTTGAAGGTTGAAAAAGACAAAATCACCGAAATCGAAACCATAGTGGCGAGAAAGGATGAGGCGTCCTTCGCGAGCCCGGAGGAGATGAAAGAACCCAGGCCCGTCTATGCCGAAGTCGTCCCCGAACCGGGCCGCTCTCCCCGTGATGTGCTGATAAAAATCGCAAACAGCTATTTTGAAGGCATAGAGCAAAACACCGGCGAAATCGTGCCGTTTCACAAAGACTGCAACCGCTTTGAAAACGGCACTCAGACCACGAACAACCCGTCCACGATAGCCACCGGGTGCAGGGAACAGTTCGACAACAAGGTATACGCCTACATTACAAAAGTCAGGGACCGGCGCTTTTTGATGGCGGATGAGGAAAGGGGACTGGTCTTCGGAATCGTCGCTTTTGACATGCCTGGGAAAAGGGAAAACTTCAAATATTTCCCGACGCCCTTCGATCAACTGCCAACCCGGTTTTATAAGCCCCGGTCCCTTTTGTTGGCCGAGATGTTCAAGATCGTCGACGGAAAGATACTTTCCATCGAAGCGGTGATGGTCAATGTGCCGTTTGGGGCCACTCCCGGCTGGTAAACTATTGGAGGCAAGCGCCATGAAAGAGACCTTCTCGAAGCTTTTCATCCTCCTGTTGTTTGGGATAACCGCAAGGAATGCTCCCGGAGAGGATGTGCTGCCCAGGCCGGAACTGGAGTTTTTGTTCGAGGTGACGGCGACCCTGGATCCGCCGCAGGAACTGGGCAAAACCAAATACGGAATCCGCCGGATCGTCAATATCACGGGCGGGACCTTTTCGGGACCAAAAATCAAGGGTGCCGTGTTGAGCGGCGGCGCGGACTGGCAGACGGTGCGCGAAGACGGCACCGCCGACCTGGTGGCCAGATACAGCCTGAAGACCGACGACGGCTCGATCATCTTCGTCGAAAACACGGGCATCCGGACCGCGCCGCGGGAGGTGCTCGATCGCCTCGCAAAGGGCGAAGATGTACCTCCTTCGGAGTACTATATGCGCACCACCGCGACGATGGAGGTCCGGGCCGGAACCAAATACGATTGGCTCAATAAATCGGTCATAATATCCACGGGAATGCGCAAGGCGAACAGCGTGGTCATTCATTTCTACAGGGTATTGTAGTCCAACTTCCACCGCGCCCCCTTTGCCGGGGCAAACGGAAATCAGCGTATGCGACTCGATATCAGAATCCAGGGTGAAATCCTCAACGTCACCCCGGAAATACTCGACCGGTATAACGTCGCCGGCCCGCGCTACACGAGCTACCCGACCGCCCCGGAATGGCTCGACTCCTTCGGCCCGGCCGACTTCGAGCGGGCCCTGCGACAGTCGAACGACGCCCGGCCCGCGCGTCCCCTTTCGCTCTACATGCACCTGCCTTTCTGCGAGCGCCTGTGCCTCTTCTGCGGCTGCAACGTCATCATCAGCAGAAAGCACGACGTGGCCGTCCCGTACCTCGAAAGGCTGGAGTGGGAAATCGACCGGCTCTCCCGGATCGTGGACGCGTCGCGCCCCGTCGTCCAGTTCCACTGGGGAGGCGGCACCCCCACCTACCTGAGCGCCGCGCAGTTGGAGCAGCTGTTCGGTTTCGCGAAAGAGCGCTTCCGCTTCGCCCCGGACGCCGAGATCGGCGTGGAGATCGACCCGCGCGTCACCCGGGAAGACCACCTGGAAATCCTGCGGCGGCTGGGCTTCAACCGGATTTCCATGGGCATCCAGGATTTCAACCCCGAGGTGCAGAAGATCGTCCGGCGAATCCAGCCGTACGAGAAGACCCGGGAGACTTTCGACCTGTGCCGCCGGCTCGAGTTCGAGTCGGTCAACATCGACCTGATTTACGGGCTGCCGCTGCAGACTCCCGCGAGCTTCCTCGATTCCGTCGACAAGGTCATCGGGCTCGGCCCGGACCGCGTGGCCATGTTCAGCTACGCGCACGTCCCGTGGCTGAAGAAACAGCAGGGGGCCATCGCCCGGTACGTGCCGCAGGGGATGGACAAGTTCCAGATATTCCGCGCCGGGATCGAACGGTTCACGGCGGCGGGCTACCGCTACATCGGCATGGACCACTTCGCGCGCCCGGGCGACGAGCTGTGCGTCGCGCAGGACAACCGGACGCTGCACCGGAACTTCCAGGGATACACGACCAAGGCCGGGGCGGACCTGCTCGGGATGGGGGTGAGCTCCATCAGCGGCATCGACCGGGTCTACGCGCAGAACCGGCGGGCGCTGCCGGATTACTCCGCCGCGATCGATCGGCGGGAGCTCCCCACCATGCGGGGAATCGAGCTCACCGGCGACGACGTGCTCCGCCGCGCCGTCATCGGCCGGCTGCTGTGCCACTGCGTGCTCCGCAAGGCCGAAGTGGAGGGGGAATTCGGCGTCCGGTTCGACGAATATTTCGCCGGCGAGCTGGAACGGCTGAAGAAATTTGAGGCTGACGGGCTCGTGCGGCTCGACCCCGAAAGCATCGCCGTGACGCAGCTGGGCCGCATTTTCATCCGGAACGTCGGGATGGTTTTCGACAAATACCTGCAGCAGCCGAAAACCGGGCCGGTCTTTTCGAAGACTCTCTAGCAAAGCGGATGGAGGCGGCGAAACGATGAAAACGGGAGTTCTGCTCTTCAACCTCGGCGGGCCGGAAAGCCTCGAAGACGTCCGGCCTTTTCTCTACAACCTGTTCTCGGATCCCGAAATCATCCATATCAAGAGCGACGCGCTCCGCAAGTCGCTCGCGTGGCTGATCGCGTCGACTCGGCAGGGAAAGTCGCGGGCCCTCTACCGGCAGATCGGCGGAGGCTCGCCGCTGCGCCGGATCACCGAATCGCAGGCCGCCGCGCTCGAGGAAACGCTGCGCGCCGGGGGCGAAGACGCGCGCGTCTATGTCGGGATGCGCTGCTGGAAGCCGTCCATCGAAGAGGCGGTGGGGCGTATCCTGCGGGACGGGATTTCGCGCCTCGTCCTGCTCCCCCTCTTCCCCCAGTATTCGGTCACGACGACGGGTTCCTGCCTGAAGCATTTCCGGGAGCTGGACGCCAAACTCGGAGTCTCGGCCAGGATGGAGATCGCGGCCGTCGAATCCTGGTACGACGAGCCGCTCTATATTGAGGCGATGGCCGATCTCATCCGGGAAGGCCTTGCCGGTTTCCCCGGAGGCCGGCCGGAAGAGGTGCATCTGCTGTACAGCGCCCACTCGATCCCTGCCGGCTACGTGGCGAACGGGGACCCGTACCTGGAGCAGACGAAGAGGCTGGTGGATCAGGTCCATGCGCGGCTTGGCGGCGCGCATCCCCGGACGCTGGGTTTCCAGAGCAGGGTCGGTCCCGTGAAATGGCTCGGCCCGTCCACCAGAGAAATCCTGGCGCGGCTGGGACGCGAAGGGAAGACGCGGGTGCTGGCCGTCCCCGTCAGCTTCGTTTCGGACCACATCGAAACGCTTCAGGAGATCGACATCGAGTACCGGGAGCTGGCGGAGCGATCGGGCATCCGCGAATTCCGCCGGGCCGCGTCTCTCAACCTTTACCCGAAATTCATCGCCGCGCTGGCCGAGGTAGTCCGGAAACGGCGGCCTAGCGGAGCTTGTTGATCTCGGCGCGGAGCACGGCCGCCATCCTGGGACCGTAGCCCGGCATGGCGTAGCGGACGACGCCCTGCTTGTCGATCAGGATCTGCAGCGGGATCGATTCTGCCCCGTACATCAGGCCGACGGATCCTTCCTCGTCGAGCAGGACGCGCGAATGGATGCCGTGTGCGCGGATGTAGTCGTTCACGATGTCCTGCGTTTCCTGAAGGTTGAAACCCAAGGGAACTCGGGCCGCAGGGTCAACCTGGACGAAATAGAAGCCATCAAGAACGACATAGAGAATGTCATTGCCCAGGGCTACCGGGGCACCATCGGCGTGATCTGCTCCTTTCAGGACCAGAAGGAACGC
>CAZTHE010000068.1:16744-20666 GCA_964613495.1 uncultured Acidobacteriota bacterium
AGGTTGACGGCCAGCACGACCATCGAATCGGCATACTCCTTCTGCAGGCTTTCCACTACCGGCATGGTCATGCGGCACGGGCCGCACCAGGTCGCCCAGAAGTCCAGCATGACGATCCTGCCCCTGAACTGGCTCAGGGAAACCTGCTGGCCGCCCAGGTCCGGGAGAGTGAAGTCGGGCGCCGGCTGCCCGAGTTCGGCCATCGGGCCCGGCTCGGAACCACGGCGGGCGCATCCGGAGAAGAACGCCGCCGCATAGCACAGAATCACGCCAACCGCGAAAACCCTTCTTTTCGTCACAGTCCCATCCTCCCGTTCCCGATGCCGCTGCATGCCGCAGCCTGAATATATACCACGCGGCGCGTCCCGGTCTTCCATGATTTCACCGGATTGGGATACACTGGGGCCATGATACGCCCGTTCCGGTCCGGGGACGCATCCGCATGCTGCGCGATCCTGCGCGGCTGCCTCGACGCCGACCCCGCCTATCCCCCGAAAATTCGCTCCAGGCTTCGCGAAGCCGAATCGCCGCGCACCATGACCGATCGTGCCGCACTTTTCTATATTGCGGTTTACGAGGAAGACGGACGGGTAGTGGGATTCGCGGGCCTGGACCTGAACGAGATCCGGCTGCTGTACGTGGATCCCGCCCAATGGCGCCGGGGCATCGGCCGGTCGCTTTTCGGGAACCTCAGGGCCATGGTCCCCGGGGCGATGTTCCGGGAAATGTTCGTCTATTCGACCCCCGGCGCGGTCGCGTTCTACGAGTCGTGCGGCTTCAGGAACAAGGGGCCTTTCGTCTTCGACTCCGCCGGCCTGTCGATCCCCACAGTCTTCATGACCCTCCCGATCTGATTTCAGATTCCAAATTCCAGATTCCGGATTAGCAGGAGATTCGTCGGACGGAAGCGTTACCATTCCACAGGAAGGCTAAGGTGCAGATCCGGAGTGACCCCGGGGAGAAGAATTCCCACATGTCTGGAATCTGGAATTTGGAATCTGAAATCGGTGTGGTGCCCCCCGTCACACTTTCTTCAATTTTCGGTTGCGTTTGAGCCCGGTTTTTATATGATATCTTCCACTCGTTTAGATCGCCGTGCGAAATGCGGACGTTGCCGCACGGTTATGGGCGTTTCGTATTCCGCGGGTTCCTGGAAACCGCGGAAGGCTCGCGCACACGATGCACCGGGTGGATAGGGCTCGATGAGGGGACACCGTCGCGTTAACGTCTTTTTTGCAGCGCTTGTCCTGCTATGCGTGTCCGCACCCGGATATGCCAAAACCGCCGTCGACCCTGCCTACGTAGTCCGAAAAGGCGACACTCTCAGCGCGATTGCCCGCCGGCACCAGACGACGGTAAAGGAATTGCAGGCGGCCAACGGTCTGACCCGGTCGAACCTCAGGCCCGGCCAGAAGCTTATCCTTCCCGGCCCGCGGCCCGCGGGGCCCGTTGCCGGACCCGCGAAGGCGGGAACCCCGGAAACCGGCCGGGATGCCGGAAAGAAAGATCCGGCACGGGAAGAGCCGTTCGTGGGCCCCATCAGGAGCGCCGGAATGGCGGAGCCCGAGCAGGAAACCACGCAGGCCTATGTGGTCCGAAAAGGCGACACACTGAGCCGGATCGCCCGGGAACACGATACGACGGTAAAAAAGCTGCAGGCGGCCAACGGGCTGACCCGGTCCAACCTCAAGCCCGGGCAGAAGCTCATCCTCCCCGGGAGCGGGATTGCGGCGGCGGCCGCGACGAAGGCGGCTTCGAAACCTTCCAAAAACGAGCAACTGGCCGCCCAGTACATCTCGCAGCTGCGCAGCATGAACCCGGTGCCCGATCCGGAAGCGCAGCCCGCGCGCCTGCGCCTGGTGGAGGCCGGTTTCAAGCTGCTGGGCGTGCGCTACCGTCGCAGCGGCGCGTCGGAAAAAACCGGTTTCGACTGCTCCGGCCTGGTTAAGAGCCTGTTTTCCCAGCTCGGCATCGAATTGCCGCGCACTTCCAGGGAGCAGTTCACGCAGGGCGAAAAGGTCAACCGGGAGGAATTGCAGGCCGGCGATCTGGTTTTCTTCTCCTCGCCCGGCGGCACGCGTCCGAACCACGTGGGCATCTATATCGGGGACGACAAGTTCATTCATGCAGCCGTCAAGGCCAAAAAGGTGGTCGTAAGCGATCTCGGCAAGATCTGGTACACCATGCGCTACATCGGGGCGCGCCGCATCGCCGACCTCTGGAGCGACGAGACCGAATCCGTTCCCGAAGAGCCGTAATCCCCCCTGCCAGAAATCCGCATCCATGTCCCAAGTATTTTCGCCGGGGCGGCAAAGATCTGTGGTATGCTTTCGTCCCGCTGGTTTTCCTTGGGATGTGTGTGCCGACCCGCACAAGATCCCTGGTCACGAAGGCAATCGCTCAGACAGGGTGAATGCCAGCCTGGAACGTCGCGATCCCCAAAAATTATGGGAGCATTCGTGCGACTCCTGCAGCAGATAGGAGCAGGATTTTGCGTGTTAAGAGAATTGTGTTACAGCTGAAAAATGTGATTTTCGGCCCCTCGATAAAGTAAAGGAGCAAATCGATGGCAGATTACGTCAATCTTTTCATGGCTCGCCTTCAGGCGAAGAACCCGGGCGAGACCGAGTTTCACCAGGCCGTCCAGGAAGTTGTGGAGTCGCTTTCGCTGGTATTGGACCGGCACCCCGAATACCGTTCCGCGAAGATCCTCGAACGCATCGTGGAACCGGAACGCACCGTGATGTTCCGCGTGCCCTGGATGGACGACCAGGGAGAGATCCAGGTCAACCGCGGTTTCCGAATCGAAATGAACAGCGCGATCGGCCCCTACAAGGGCGGGCTGCGCTTCCATCCCTCCGTCAACCTGGGAATTTTAAAGTTTTTGGCCTTCGAACAGGTCTTCAAGAACAGCCTGACCACGCTGCCGATGGGCGGCGGCAAGGGCGGGTCGGATTTCGACCCGAAAGGCAAGAGCAATAACGAGGTCATGCGATTCTGCCAGAGCTTCATGACGGAGCTGGCGCGCCACATCGGGCCGAACACCGATGTTCCGGCCGGCGACATCGGGGTCGGAGGCCGCGAGATCGGGTACATGTACGGCCAGTACAAGAGGCTGCGGAACGAATTCACCGGCGTCCTCACCGGCAAGGGATTGAACTGGGGCGGATCGCTGATCCGGCCGGAGGCGACCGGCTACGGATGCGTCTATTTCGCCTCGGAAATGCTCACGACGCGCAACCAGACCTTCGAAGGCAAGACCTGCCTGGTTTCCGGGAGCGGCAACGTCTCGCAGTACACCATCGAGAAGATCCTGCAGCTCGGCGGCAGGGTAGTCACCGTCTCCGATTCCGACGGGTACATCTACGACGAAGAGGGGATCGATGCCGCGAAGCTCGCGTTCATCATGGACCTCAAGAACACCAAGCGGGGCCGCATCAAGGTTTATGCGGAGAAATACCCGAAGGCCGTGTACACGCCCGTGAACCACTCGCTGGACTACAATCCGCTGTGGGACCACAAGGCCGACTGCGCGTTCCCGAGCGCGACCCAGAACGAAATCAACGCCAAGGATGCCCGGAACCTGCTGAAGAACGGCGTGTACGTGATCGGCGAAGGCGCCAACATGCCGACCCACCCGGAAGGCGTGCGGCTCTTCCTCGACGCCAGGATCCTGTACGCTCCCGGCAAGGCCGCCAACGCGGGCGGCGTCGCGGTCTCCGGCCTCGAGATGGCGCAGAACAGCATGCGCCTTCCCTGGACCAAGGAGGAAGTCGACCATCGGCTGGGCATGATCATGAAGAGCATCCACGGCACCTGCGTCCAGTGCGCCGAGCGGTTCGGGACGCCGGGCAACTACGTCAACGGGGCCAACATCGGCGGCTTCCTGAAGGTCGCCGACGCCATGATGGACCAGGGCCTG
>CAZTHE010000069.1:0-20384 GCA_964613495.1 uncultured Acidobacteriota bacterium
CGGGCGGCCTGCGGATTCGAAGTCCGACGCTCTATCCAACTGAGCTACGGGTGCGTCCATGAATCATACACAACCTGCGCCCGCATGGTCAAACCGCATGTGCCCCGGTTACCGGTTCGGCTCCTGTTTACGGCGGCTCCGGCGTTTCCCGTACAGCGCCCAATTTCGGTCTCCATCGGAACTTGCCGTGGTGAACCGGGCGGGTTTGTCATAAAATGGCGCCTTCAAGCCAATACGCGCCGCCGATTCTCGGCGGCAAATGAACCGGCTTTGAGCCCCCGGGCCCGGAGGTGCGGTCTTGAGCGAAATAAGAAAAATCTTCAGCATCAGGAAAGAGGAACTGCCGTTCTCGCTGCTGATGGCCGGGTATTTCTTCCTCGTCATTACCAGCTTCTGGATTCTGAAGCCGATCAAGAAATCGGTGTTCATCGACCATTATAAGGCCGCCGGCCCTTTCGACTTCTTCGGCTGGCAGATGCTCGGTTCGCAGGCCGAACTCCTGGCAAAAATCGCCAACATGCTCGTCGCGGCGATCGCGGTGGCCGTGTTTACGCTTCTCTGCCGCCGGTATTTCCGGCAGCAGCTCACCTATATCTTCTCCGCCTTCTCGATCGCATCTCTCCTGGTCTATTTCTTCCTGCTCACGCATCCCGGCGGATCGACGGTCTGGACGTTCTACCTGTTCGGAGACCTGTTCAACACGTTGATGGTCCCCACCTTCTTCGCCTTCCTGAACGACAGCGTCGAGGGGGATCAGGCCAAACGCCTGTACGGGCTGGTCGGTTTCGGCGGCGTCGCGGGCGGCGCCTTCGGCGCGATCTCGCTCAAGACCCTGATACGCGCCGTCCCGGCGAACGCCTGGATGCTGATACTGGCAGGCGTCATGATCGTCATCATCGGACTGGCTTACGCCGCAGCGCGCAGGATCCCGGCGCGCAGACCGCAGGCCGCGAAACAAACCCTGCAGCCGGAGAAGGCGAAAACGGGAAACGCCGCGCTCGAAGGGGCCAGGCTGGTGTTCCGCTCCCCCTATCTGCTGGCGATCGTGGCCATCGTCGGCTTCTACGAAATCGTCTCCACGATCATGGATTTCCAGTTTACGTCCAGCGTGGAGCATTTCGTGGCCGGCAGCACGGGAGAGCACTTCTCCCTGATGTACGCCATCACCAATGTGACCGCCATGATCGTGCAGCTGCTCTTCACCAGCCTCGTCATGACCCGCTTCGGGGTGGGGATCGCGCTCCTGGTCCTTCCGGTCGCCGCACTCGGCGGATCCGCCGGATTCTTCCTGTTCCCCGCGCTGTGGACCGGGAGTTTCCTGAATACGGCCGACAACGCGTTCAGCTACTCCATCAACCAGTCGGCGAAGGAAGCCCTGTACGTCCCCGCGACACGCGAAGAGAAATACAAGGCCAAGGCGTTCATCGACATGTTCGTCCAGCGCTTCGCGAAATCGATCGCCGTCGGGATCAGTCTCGCGCTGACGGCCTTTTTCCAGGGATTTTCCGCTATCCGGTGGCTGTCGCTCGTCGTCGCCGCCATCCTGGTCCTCTGGATATTCGCGGCGCGCTATGCGGGCAGGAAGTTTGACGAACTGAACCGGGAAAAGGGGGAACGCGCCGCATAAGGCGCCGGACGGGGAAAAGGCATCCGGGCAGGCCGTCCGGAGCGGCGGGCCTGGCCGCGGATCAGGACATCTCGGTGAGGATGCCCGCAAACTCCTCGGCCGTGTAGCCGCGCAGAGTGACCGATCGTACGTTCCCGAGGGAGTTCTGCTCGAGCGTGTGGGCCATTCCCGCCTGCTCGTCGTCGATCTCGCCGATCGTTACCAGGTCGTATTCCCCGATCGTATAGTAGGCCCCGAGCACTTTGCCGCCCTTCTTTTCAAACGCCTCGATGCCTTCCCGGAGCCTCCGGGGGGATTCCCGGATGTCGCGTATGCCCTTGTCGGTAAACTTGTACAGCGTCACAAACACAGCCATGGTCCAATCTCCCGTCCGGAAAATGTCCTTTCGAGCCTCGATTGAGGCTGCCGGATGGATTCGGGCTCCATCCGAAAACCGACTGTTTTCATATTATATAGCGTAATTCGGGAGCCGGAAGTTTAATGGGATTGGAAAAAATTTCGGGGGGACGCGCCGGGCCCCGCATATCGCGAACACCCGCCTGCTGAATTTTTTGTCTCCGGCCGGCTTTTGGAGTTAAATAAATGCGTGATGCCGCCCTGCGGTCGGGGCGCATCGGGCACCGTATGCATCTACGGCGCGGGCCAAGGCGGCCCGCCGCCCGGAGGATTCGATGGCCCGGGAAGATCAGGAAAGAGCGCAGCCCGAAGCCGCTTCTCGCCAGGACCTGGCCCGCGAACGGGATCACCTGCGGCTCCTCCTGCAGGTGAACAACGCCGTGGTCGCCAAACTCGACACGCGCGAGCTCTTCGCCGCAATATCCGTCTGCCTGCGCGAAGCGCTGAAGGTCGAGTTCGCCAGCCTGGCCCTCTTTGATCCCGAAATCAGCCAGCTGCGGCGGCATTCCCTCGACTTCCCCGACGGCGGCGGGTTCCTCCAGGAAAACGACGTCATCCCGGTCGAAAATACGACCGTCGGCGAGGCGTATCGGAAAGCCATGCCCGTCATCTGGCGGCGGGCCGAAATCGAACGGCTGCACCCGGAAGTCGCCCCGAGCGTCCTCAAGGAAGGCCTCAATTTCATCTGCGCGGTGCCGCTGATTTCCCGGGGACGCGTCCTCGGCACGCTGAACGTCGCCAGCCGGCGCGAAGACACGTTCAATGACGTCAGCGTGGGGCAGCTCGAGGACGTGGCCCGCCAGTTCGCCGTCGCCCTGGACAATGCCCTCGCCTACCGGCGCATCGAGGAGCTGAACGCGAAGCTGGCGAAGGAAAACCTCTATCTCGCCGACGAGATTCGCAGCAATTACTTTTTCGAGGAGATCATCGGCGCCAGCCGCCCGCTGCAGAACGTGCTCCGTCAGATCGAGGTGGTGGCCCCGTCGGATTCGACGGTCCTGATCTGCGGCGAAACGGGGACCGGGAAGGAGCTGGCGGCGCGCGCGATCCACAACCTTAGCGCGCGGCGGCAGGGCACGTTCGTGAAACTCAACTGCGCCGCCATCCCGACCGGCCTCCTGGAGAGCGAGCTGTTCGGCCACGAAAAGGGCGCCTTCACCGGCGCCGTGACCCAGCGCATCGGCCGGTTCGAGCTCGCCGACCGGGGAACGTTGTTTCTGGACGAAATCGGCGAAATCCCGCTCGAGCTCCAGCCCAAACTCCTGCGCGTCCTGCAGGAGCAGGAGTTCGAGAGGCTCGGGAGCACGCGCACCCTTCGCGTGAACGTCCGGCTCGTCGCGGCGACGAACAAGGACCTCCAGGGCATGGTGCGGGACGGGAGGTACCGCGCGGACCTGTTTTACCGTCTCAATGTCTTCCCGATCGTCATGCCTCCCCTGCGCGACAGGATCGAGGACATCCCCATGCTTGTCCGCTATTTCGTGCAGCAGGTCGCGCAGCGGATGGGAAAACGCATCGAGACCATCCCGTCGGAGGCGATGGAAAAAATCCGGCAGTATTCCTGGCCCGGAAACATCCGCGAACTCCAGAACATCATCGAACGCGCCGTGATCCTGTCTCCCGGCCCGGTGCTCCGGGTGCCGCTAGCGGAGCTGATTCCCCCCTCCGGAATGCATGCCGGAACGCCGCAAACGATGGAAGAGGCCGAACGCCGGCATATCCTGAACGCGCTGCGGGAGACCGGATGGGTCGTCGGCGGACCGCACGGCGCGGCCGCGCGCCTGGGCATGAAACGGTCCACACTGCAGTTCCGCATGCAAAAGCTGCATATTTCCCGATCGAAACAAGGAAGCGGCACCCCCTTGGATTGAAAATCATAAAAGCGATTCCGATCCTCTGATCTGGGCGTTTCCCGGCCCACGCTGCGCCCGACCCGATAAACGCCTCCGCGCCCTGCCGAAATATTGGCACCTGCCGGCATTTCGGCAGGAACTCTCCGCCAGCGAGGACTTCACGGGTCACCAGGCCAAGCGCCGTAATCACGCAAATAGTTGATGTTTAATCACTTATACCATAGCCATCCGGTGGGTGTCCTCGTATTTGCGGTTGGTTCGGTTCGTGCGTTGATCATCGGTGCAGTAGCAGTAATGCAAAAGACGAATGTTAAGGGAGAAAGAAAATGGTCGTATTCGGAGCAATTGGAGCACTGGTTATCGGGGCCTGCGTCATGGCCACGTTGAGGAGCAAGAAGATCGGCGGTTCGTCCAAGATCAGCGATCTGCACCTCAAGTAGTCTCCGACGCCCGGGCAAAAATTCAGGAGAACCCGATGCTGAGAATCACCTCTCGAGAGAGTGCCGACTCCGTCTGCATGAAACTGGAAGGCGTGGTCAAGGGTGCCTGGGTCGCGGAAATGGAAAAATGCTGGCGCCAGGCTGCGGCGCGTCCCAGCAAGGAATTAGTCGTCGACCTTACCGATGTCGAGTTTGTCGATACGGCCGGCAAATACCTTCTGGCTTTGATGCATGCTCACGGCGCCAGATTTGTTGCCGTCACGCCGCTCATGACGGAACTCGTTGCAGAGATCTCTTCAGGATTTGATCTGCCTCATTAACCCGCCCCCCCAAAAGCAGCGCCCTGTTTCCATGGGCGCTGCTTCATTCTGGTTTCGGCACCGCCGGCCCGGTTGCCGGCAGATACGATATGGCCCCGGTCGCCGGACCGCGGGGGAACTTTTCTCAAGACCGCGACGTATGTTCTTGTGCAAGGCGGACGATTCCAGGTTCCGCGGGAGGAGACGGATGGTCTGCAGCAACTGCCACAGAGACATTGCCGAATATTCGATCTATTGCCCCTTTTGCGGCAAACCGCAGCAGGTCCCGGCTGGAGAGCCGGCGCGGGGCGCCCGGCGCCTGATGCGGTCGGCGACAGACCGCAAGATCGCGGGGGTATGCGGCGGCATCGCCGAATACTTCGGCGTCGATTCCACCCTGGTCCGCCTGATCTGGGTCCTGCTGGTAATCCTGCCCGTCCCGCTGGTGCCGGCGTTTGTGGGCTACCTGGTGGCGTGGCTGGTGATGCCCCAGGCCCAGTTCCCGGCCGCGCACGCGGCGCAGCAGCCGCCCGTGAACATCCCGGACCCTACGCAAACCGCTTGACCCGATTCATGAGGGTTCGCCAAGGAGCGGTGCAGCCGGCTCGAAAACCCGATTCCGGATTCCAAATTCGAGATTCCAGATTCCGTATTTCCAAACGATCCCCAATGATCCTCGTTTCCAATCCGGCTCACTCCTGTTCAAATCGGTGACCCACAGGCTTATCTGGAATCTGGAATCGATATTTGATTGAGCGGACCCGGCAGGAGAGAGGGTGGGGTGAGCGAGGGGATTCGAACCCCCGGCCGCTGGAGCCACAATCCAGAGCTCTACCAGCTGAGCTACGCTCACCGCGCTGAAAAATGCAGGCGGAATAATAGCACGACTGCCGGAGTCATGCCATGGTTTAACACAAGGATTTCTCCGCCCTGCGGCATTGCGTCCCGGGCGAACCCGGCCCGGAGCCGCCACCGACCCGGCGTCAGGATGAGAAATTGCGGAGGGTGTCGAGGTAATATTCCGGCAGCCCTATATCGAACCGCTGCCCGTCGACGATCAGCCCGAGGAACCCGTCCTCCTTGCGCAGCCGGTCCAGCGCCGACGTCAGCTGAAACTCGCCGCGCTCGCGCACGTTGTTCCTGATGTGCTCCTCCAGGTAATGAAAGAGTTCCGGCTTGATGACGTACTGGCCGAATACGGTGAGATATTCCCCCTCGGGAAGGCCGGGCACGCGGAGATTGCCGCGCGCGTAATCCACCGTCGGTTTTTCCGAAAATTCGCTGATGTTCAATAAACGGTTTTCCTCGAGCCAGGAGCCCGTCGCGGTGCCGAAGTTCGCAAGCTGGCCTTCGGGCGTGCTCCGCAGGCCGAGGCAGCTCACCCGGTGCCGGTCGTACGCGGCAATCAGCTGCTGCGCGCAGGAGACATCCGTGGTCGACCGGTAGAGGTGATCGCCGAGCATCAGCAGGAACGGCTCCTCGCCCACCTGGGCACGCGAGGAGTAGACCGCGTGCCCGAATCCCTCCTGCGCCGTCTGCGTGACGAACGAGACCCGGCGCCCGATTTCCAGGATCCGCCGCGCGTATTCGCGGAAGTGCGCGGGCAGCTTGTTGAAATTTTCTATGCGGACCTGTTCCTGGAAAAAGGCGCGGAAGTCGCCGAGGTCATCCTCCTGGACCACGAGGATGACTTCCTCGATGCCGGCACTGACGGCCTCCTCCACGAGCAGGAGGATGACGGGCTTGGCGATGCCGTCCCGGTCGACGACGGGAAACAGCTCCTTCTTGGTCGCCTTGGAGGCCGGGAAAAGGCGCGTCCCGAAGCCCGCGGCCGGGATCACGGCCTTGCGGACTTTCTGGCCGGCCCGCAGGGTCAGCGGGAGGCAGGACATCTTTAGGTTCCGTTCGATGATTTCGATCGCGGCAGTCTGGTCGGCCGCGCTCCGGGCGATGAACTGGGCGGTCCCGTCGCCCTGCGAGCCGACGCCCTTGCCTCCCCAGACATGCGCCTGCAGCGGGGCATGTTGCAGGACCCGGTGGAGCAGCGGCGCGGCAAGTTCCTCGGGGCAGGCGGGAGCGGCGTAGCGGTCGAACAGCGACTGCGCCTCGGTCATGAGTTCGCCGATGCGGCGCGCGTCGGAAGTTTCCAGGGCCTCCGCCGCCTGGTGCACGATGCGCCTGTTGATCGCGCCGAACAGGTTCTGGATGTTGCGCTCCATTTCGTTTTCCGCGAACGGGTAGGCCCGGTTGAGGCGCGAAAGGATCTCGAGCGTGTCCTTCTCTCCGCCGAGGTCGACCAGCACGAAATGAAGTTCCTCGCGCACGCGAAGCTCCCGAACGTCGAGACGGTCGCTGTCGTAGGTCATCAGGATGGGCCGGCTGCCGAACGCGCAACCCTGGTCCATCCGCCCGCAACGGGACGGGGTGGTGATCTCCCCGGCGTAGGCGATCTCCATTTCTCCCCGGGTCGTCATCTTGAGATCGTAGACCCGGTTGAACGCGCGCGCGGTCAGGACGCAGACGGCGGCGCTCGAGGACAGCCCCTTCTTCATGGGCAGATCGGTCCGGTAGTTGTCGAGGACCAGTCCGCGCACGTGGTAATGCGTCCTCATCTGGTAGGCGACGCCGGCGATATAGCTCCAGAAGCCTCCCTTCTGCGCTTCTTCCAGGAGAGCCTTCGATTCCATGGGAATGGCGTATGGGCCGCTCCGCTCCCCCGAGGGGCTCGTGGAGCTCAGGACCAGGGACGTCGGGTGCGGCTCGATGTCCGCATAGAGGCCCTGGTTGGTCCCCGTCAGCAGCGTATACCCCTTCTCGATCTCCGAGTTGATGCGCCGGTGGCCTCCGGCCCAATCGGAATGCTCGCCAAACAGACAGACGCGTCCAGGCACAAAGATCTTCACAAAAGCCTCCTCGGGCGACAGGTAAACATTGCGAATTTACGCGATTTCCCCGAAAATAGCCACGATTAACCCGCAGGATTCCTCAAGGCGCGCGGCGCGGAGGCGCGGACAACCGCGGGAAAATCGATTTCGGGTTTCCATTTTCGGATTTCGGACCCGATCCCGCTCCTCAAAGTCGACTCCTGAAATCCGGAACCTGGAATCTCGAATCTGGAATCTGGAATCTGGAATCTGAAATCTGAAATTTATGAACATATACACGGGCACACGGGGCGGCACACGATGATCACAATGAAATTCGGCGGGACATCCGTGGGGGACGTTCAACGGTTGGAGGAGGTGGTGTCGATCATCCGGTCGCACAGGGCGCGGCAGCCGGTCGTGGTCGCCTCGGCCATGGGCGGGGTGACGGACGCGCTCCTGGAAACGGCGCAATTGGCCGTCCGGCGGGAGGCGGACCGGGTCGCCCGGAACGTCGAGGCGCTGCGGCGCCGGCATCTGGAGGCGGCCCTGGCTCTGGTCCGCGACGAGGATCGCCGCGGCGAGCTCGTGCGCGGCCATTCCCTGCTGTTCGACGAACTGACGAACCTCTATAGCGGCGTCAGCCTTCTGAGGGAGCTGAGCATCCGCTCGCTGGACGCCATCGCCTCCTTCGGGGAGGTCCTGTCCTGCATGCAGATCGCGGCCATCCTGAACGACGGCGCCGTTCCGGCGCAATACGTCGACGCCCGGACGTTCCTCTGCACGGACGCCCGCTTCGGCGAGGCTGCCGTCGATTTCGTGGCGACCAACGAGGGCGCCAGCCGGTTTCTGCTGCCGCTCGCGCGGGCGGGCGTGGTACCGGTCGTCACCGGATTCATCGGCAGGACTCCCGACGGCCTCACGACGACGCTCGGGCGCAGCGGATCGGACTACACCGCTTCCATCGTGGGCGCCGCGCTCGGCAGCGAAGAGATATGGATCTGGACGGATGTCGACGGCGTGATGACGGCGGACCCGAGACACATCCGGGGCGCGAGGGTCCTGCCCCGGATCTCCTACCGCGAGGCGGCCGAGATGTCCTATTTCGGGGCCAGGGTCATCCACCCGAAGACCATGGTGCCCGCGATCGAGCGTGGCATCCCGATCCGGATCAAGAACACGTTCGATCCCTCCCACCCCGGGACGCTGATTTCGGGCGATGCGAACTCGACGGAGCGTATCGTCAAGACCGTCACCTCGATCGACCACCTCAGCCTGGTGGCGATCGAGGGCAGCGGCATGGTCGGCGTCCCAGGCATCTCGGCGAGGATTTTTTCCGCGCTCGCCCGCGTGCGCGTCAACGTCATGATGATCTCGCAGGCATCGTCGGAGCACAACGTGTGCGTGGTGATCCCCCAGAAGGACTGCCGCGGCGCGGTGGAGGAACTGCGGCAGGAATTCGAAGCGGACATCGCGCGCCGAACGGTCGACGCCGTCAAGGTGCACGACGCGGTCTCCATCGTGGCCGTCGTGGGCGAAGGGATGCGCGGCATGCCGGGCATCGCGGGCAGGACGTTCTCCGCCGTGGCCCGTGCAAACGTGAATATCGTAGCGATCGCCCAGGGCTCGTCCGAGTTGAACATCTCGATGGTCGTGGAGCAGCCCGACGCGGTCCGCGCCGTGCAGGCCATCCACGACGCCTTCCAGCCGGCCTGATCGCGCGATTCCCGCGGCCGGCCAGGATGGCGGTATACAATCCCGCGGAATAATGCTATCCTGCAAAGCATATGGTGGAGGATAGCCCTCTGCTTGCGCGGCGCGGACGGTCGCTACTCGAACACCCGTCCCTTCCCACTCAATCCTGCATTGAGCCGCAATCCATCGTATCTGGCAAGCGACAGCATCGCAGGACTGAAATGCATATGCCGGCCATCATTTTGTTCCGGCATTCCGGAGGATGGAAACATGGGAAAAAACGTCTTTGTGGGGAATCTCGCCGCATCGGTGGGGGAAGAGCAGCTGAGGGAACTATTCGCCCAGAAGGGTGCGGTCGATTCGGTCACGATCATGCGCGACGTCCAGACGGGAAGGTCGCGCGGCTTCGCCTTCGTGAACATGGCGACGGAGGAGGATGCGCTCCGCGCCATCGAGGGATTGAACGCAACCTCGCTGGAAGGCAACAACTTGACCGTCAACGAAGCCCGGCCCAAGCCGCAACGCCGCGGCGGTCCCGGCTCCGGCGGCCGCGGCGGCCGCCGCCCGGCGCGCTGGTAGCGGCCCGAAATCCTTTCCGGAGAGTACCCCATGCAGATTCACCTGGTAAATCCCAGCGACGTATCTTTCGGGACCGGCGTCCTCACGCCGCGATGGCTCTATGTCCTGGCAGGGGCGACGCCCCCGGCCTACGGGAATCCCCGGATTACCGACGAAACGCTCCAGCCGTTCGACCCTGAGGCGGTTCGCCCCGGGGACGTCGTCGGAATCGGGATCCACACCAGCAACGCCCACCGCGGGTATGCGGTGGGACAGATGGTGCGGCAGCGCGGGGGGGTGCCGGTCTTCGGGGGCATCCATGCGACCCTGTATCCGGAGGAACCGCTGCAATGCGGCGGCGCCGCCGCGGTGGTTCGCGGCGACGGGGACATCGTCTGGGCCTCGGTGCTCGCCGACAGCGAGCGCGGCCGGGTCCGGCCCCTGTACGAGGGGGGCATGATCGACGCCAAACATTTTGCCTCCGCCCGGTGGGACCTCATGCCGGCCGGTTCCTATATGTGGGCGTCGGTGCAGACCGTGCGTGGCTGCCCCAAACACTGCTCGTTCTGTTCGGTCTGGAGGACGGACGGGCGGTTTCCGAGGCAGCGCCCCGTCGCGGACGTGATCGAGGAAGTCGTAGCGCTGCGGCGCCTGGGGTACCGGTTCATCGCACTGGCGGACGATAATTTCTATTCCGTAAGCCTGGACGACCTGAGGCGCGAATCGCTTCGCGAAGACCCGTCCCGCCACCGGAACCTCCTTGCCCTCCGCGAGGAACGATTTCACCTGATGCGGCAGCTGGCACGCGTTTCCGGAGACATGGTCTTCTATACCCAGATCACCATGGAGGCGGCCGAGGACGACGCATTTCTGCAGGCGATGCGCGAGGCCAGGATCATGGGCGCCCTGGTCGGCGTGGAATCGATCACGGCGGAAGGGCTGAAAAGCACTTACAAGAGCTTCAACGCGACCGGAGAGGACCTCGTCGAGCGGCTCCAGCGTTTCCGCCGGTTCGACATCCACGTGCTGGGGTCCTTCATCTTCGGCTTGCCCGGCGACTCGCCGGACACTTTTGACGCGACCGCCGAACTTGCGGACCGCGCCGGATTGACCTTTGCGCAATTCCTGCCGCTGACCCTTTTCCCGGGCACCGTCGATTTTGAAAAGTGGGAAAAGAGGGTGCTGGAGGACACTACCGACCCGCAGGCGGCCGCCCGGGTCAAGCCGTGGCTGATCCCGACGCACCACAGGCCGAAACTGTACGTGCCCCACCCGCACATGTCCGCGGAGGAAATCCGCCGGCGCACCCAGCGCGTATGGGACTCGTTCTACAGCATGGGGAAGATCTGGCGCCGCTCGCGCTGCGTGCGGAAAGTTCGCGCCCGGCTGGCTTTCCTGCTCATTTCCAAACTCTACCGCCAGATGTACGCCAAAACCGGAATCGCCGCCGACAAATCGGACCATGCGCTCGCGGTCCGGTGGGCCCGGATCATCGCGAAGCCGTGCCGCGCGCTGTTTGCCGCACGGCCCATCCCGGATCTCCCGTTCCCGGCCGCCGAATAGACAAGCGCCGCCCGCCCGAACGGCATTTCGGCACCGCCGCCGGATGCTATCCGGCGGCCCGCATCGACGTTTTGCGCGTCCGGAGCCTCGGGTGCGAATCCCGGTAATGCGCGATGTCCTCCGGGGTAACGGGGATGCGTTCCGGCAGCTCCGCGCCGCCTTCCTCCGCGCTCATGTCCGTAAGGACCTTCTGATAGCAGAGATCCGGCGCCTCCTGGAATTTCAGGTCGTTCTCACGGAACAGGCCGTTTTCGATCGTCAGGATGACCTGCCGCACGCTCTTGTCGTCATTTTCGATGCGGAATCCGTATTCGACGTATCCATGCTGCGGCATGATTCCAAGGTATCTCAATTGCTGGACAAGTTCCTTCGGCATGCGGGCGTCTCCTTTCGGGCCATGGGCGAAACGGTTTATCGAAGCTCTTGCCGGCGGATGGGGATGGCGGATCTGGAGGTTCGATGCAAACTCTATTATACGCCTTCCGGCGCCCGAATCCCACAGGTACTTCCCCGAAACGCGGCGGAACCCGGGGCCTTGCCGCAAAAAAACGCCGTGTTCAGTAAAGCACGGCATCCTCGCCCTGCCGAGCGACCAGCTGCTCGAAGTGGGCCACAATCTTGTCGCGCCGCTTGAGGACCGCGTCGACCTCGAGCCTGTTGAGGTGATGCCGGACCGCCCGCTCGATGGATGCGCGATCCAGGCCGCGCAGTTCTTCCAGCAGCAGGCGGTCGCAGCGTTCGAGGTCCGACTCCTCGATTTCGTCGACGAGACGGAAGGCGCGGGTGAAGTCGATCATGTAGATTTTCCAGTTCTCGTCGATCAGCACGTTCGTCAGGTTCGGGTCGCGGTCCCCGACGAGGTTGGCAAACACGCGCTTGCGGTACATCTGGCGGTTCCAGGCTTCCGCGTCGGGGCTCCGGAGGTCCTTTTCCCTCCTGTCCTTCTCGTCCATGACCACCTTGAGCCACCAGGTGAGAGACCCCGTCTTCCCCTCCCACTTGCGCTCGACCGTCACGGGCATCATTGGACCGAGACCCACGAGTCTGGCGATCTCAAAGGCGGCGATGTTGAAGTGGTAGGAATCGCGGAAATTGACCTCCACGGTGCCGTCGCTCATCGTCTCTCTGCTCTTCCACACATCGATCGACTGGAATCCAGCGTCCTGGGTGAGACGCCCGTCGGACAGGGTCAGTCGGTACGGCCGGGTGACTCCCTTGCTCGAGCGTTTGGCCGCGATCACCTTGGCGGTCAGCAGGAACTGCCGCATCTCCTCTTCCTCCAAGCCTGGTTTGGCCTGGGCCTGGGGCTCCCCGTACGCCGGGTTGCCGGGGCCGGCGGCCTTGAAAAAGACGGCCGTCAGGCTCAGAAGGGCTATTGCGGCAATCGATCCGGAGCGGGCAATAGACATGGCGCCATCCTCGCTTTCCTATCCGGCCCTGATTCTGTGGTCGGCTGTGCAACAGAGGACGATGTTAGTATGTCAATTATAGTACAACAGCCGGAGTTCTATCCAGGCGTCTCGAGGATTTTGATCTTGGGAGGCGGGGGAGTCGATCAGAATCGCGCGGCCCGGAACCGCGCGCTTTTGGGCGTCTAATGCCGCCGGCGACGCTGGAAGGGGCGTTTGGACCGCGCCCGCGGCGCTGCATGCGGCACGGGGTCGCCGGAAACGCGGACCGCGGCCAGCGGGATATGATTGCCGCAGCGGGAGCAGTGATAGTTGTCGTGCTGCAGCACCGTCAGGGGAATGCGCGACTGCGCACCGCACTGGGGGCAAGTCACCAGGGCTTCACCGCGTGCCATATTCCGGAATCCTTTCTGAAAGCGGGCCTTTGCGCGGCCCGGACGGACGCGTCAGACTTCCAAATACCCTGTGCGGCCTCGGGAGCAGAAATGCACGGAGGACGGCTTTGGAAGGAAACGGCGCGCGGATGAGGGGAGAAAACGGGGGCTCCGGACACCCGGAGCCCCCGACGCAAGATCCGGAGATCTAGAGCTTCACGACATTCTGCGCCTGCAGCCCCTTGGGACCCTTGGCGACTTCGAACTCGATGGTGTCGCCCTCGTTGAGCGACTTGAATCCGGATCCCTGGATCGCGCTGTGATGCACGAAGACATCGTCGCCGGAATCGCGGCTGATAAAACCATATCCTTTTTCGTTGTTAAACCACTTCACTGTGCCTTGTTCTTTCATCTATTTTCCTAACTGAATCCCCCTATCGGGGGCTTTTGATTATTGGTTGGTTTCGGCGATCATCCGCGATTGTTCAGGCAAAAAAAAAGCTGCATTCCTTTCAGGGGTCTGCAGCGCCTTTCATCTACGAAATCTTACAAAAACCCTATCGAGGCCAACATCATACAGCATCCGCCTGCCAAAAGCAAGGAAATTTATGCCGGCGAAAATATTCCGCGCCGCCGGGCATCGGGAAGCCGCCGCGCGCCGGCGAATCCGGCCGGAGCGGACGCGCAAAGAACATTCCTACTCCCTCGCGGCGGTTGCGTCCGGGGATTCGGCGCGTTTTGCCGACAACCGCCTCTCGAGCTCGCGCGTGCGCCTCTGCCGCAGATTCTTTTTCTTCTTTTCACGATAGAACCTTGCCTTGTCGCCGTTTTTTCCCGACATGTTACCCTCCCCTGAATGTCTGCCGCCGCATGCGGCGGCCCGTTCGAATCCGTCTTCCCTATCGCGCGTTCATGCCGCCGGCACGCGCCCGGCGCTTTCTCCCGGTAGCGCCGCGATGGAACCTCGCGGCGGGCTCCTGCCGGTTCGGGGGCTTGCTTCGCGGATTGCCGGCAGAAGCCGGGTCAGCCGTGTCCGCGCCTTCGGCAAAACCGGCGAGGCGGCGCCGTTCGATGCGGGCGCCCAGGATCTTTTCGATCTGCCTCACCGCGGGCTCGTCCGTCCGGACCACGAAGGTATACGCTTCGCCCGTATTGCAGGCCCTTCCCGTGCGCCCGATGCGGTGCGTGTAGGCGTCCGGGGTATCGGGCATGTCGAAATTGATCACGTGCGATATTTCGACCACGTCGATCCCCCGGGCCGCGATATCCGTGGCGACGAGGATGTCGTATTTCCCGCCGCGGAATCCATCGATGGCCGACTGCCGGTGGTTCTGCTTCATGTCTCCTTGCAGCGCGGAAACCCGGTAGCCGTTCTTTGCAAGCCTGGCGCTCAGCCTGCACGCGCGGCGTTTGGTTCTTGTGAAAACCAGGACTCTTCCGGTCGGCGTCTCTTTCAATACCGCGAGCAGCAATTCGGACTTGAGCGCTTCCGGGACCGGATACAGCGCGTGGGACACCGTCTGCACCGGCGCGGCCGACCCGACCTGCACATGAACGGGATCCCGGAGTATCCTGTCCGCGAGGATGCGGATGTCCCCCGGCATCGTCGCCGAAAACAGCAGCGTCTGCCGATCCGCCGGCAGCCGCCGCAAGATCCGGCGTATGTCCGGCAGGAAGCCCATATCGCAGAGGCGATCGGCTTCGTCGAGCACCAGGATTTCTATCGAGGAGAGATCCATCTCCCCGGCTTCCACCAGGTCGAGCAGCCGGCCCGGACAGGCGACGAGGATTTCGATGCCGCGACGGGTCCGGTGGATCTGCGCGCCCCTGCTCACGCCGCCGTAAACGGTTGTGCTGCGCGTCCTGCCTTTCCCGCCCAGGACGGCGATCGCCTGGTGAACCTGTTCGGCAAGTTCCCGCGTCGGTTCCAGTACCAGGACGCGTGGGGGGGAAACCCGCATTTGGCCCAGCCGCTGCAATATCGGCAACACGAATGCGGCCGTTTTCCCGGTCCCGGTCTGAGCCAGACCCAGGAGGTCGCGGCCTTCGAGTACGCGGGGAATCGCCTGCTGCTGAATCGGGGTCGGCCGGCAAAAACCCGCGGCTCGGATTGCGGCATTGATATTCGGATCGAAAGAAAACTGTTCAAAGCTCAACTGAGACACACTCCCTGGCAACATGAGCCAAGTCGCACTCTCAGCTCAAAAGAATCGCGATTCACCCACCGGTAAGATGCGTGTGCGGTTTGCGAACTGACGGCAGTATAGCATCAAACGGATTGAAATCCCAATTTCGGATGGATGTTTCTCCAGGGAGAGAGGCCGCAGGACGCGGGATCACGCCCGGAAACGGGGGCTTTCGAGGAATGCCGTCAGCAGGCGGCTCCGTGTAGAATTTCGCAGCTTGCCGAGGGCCCTCGCCTCGATCTGGCGGATGCGTTCCCGGGTGACGGAAAAGCGGTTGCCGACTTCCTCGAGCGTGTGCTCTCCGGCGCCGCCCAGTCCGAAGCGGAGCTTCAGCACCTGTTCCTCGCGGGGCGTCAGGGTTTTCAGGGCTGCTTCGGTTTTTTCCGTCAGATTGGCTTGAAGCGCCGCCTCCATCGGCGAGGTCACGCCGCAATCCTCGACGAGGTCGGCCAGGCGGGCATCCCCGTCCTCCCCGACCGGCGAATCGAGGCTGACAGTGGACCGGGTGATTTCCAGGATCTTGAGGATTTTGCCGGCCGGGAGCCCCATGTCTCCGGCGATTTCGTCCGCCGTGGGTTCGCGGCCATGTTCCTGGACAAGGTTTCGCGAAGAGCGCATCAGTTTGTTGATCGCCTCATTCATGTGGACCGGGAGACGGATGGTCCGCGACTGGTCGGCGATGGCACGGGTGACGGCCTGGCGAATCCACCATGTGGCGTACGTCCCGAATTTGTATCCCCTGCGGTATTCGAACTTGTCCACGGCCCGCATGAGCCCGATGTTCCCTTCCTGGATCAGATCCAATAGATGCACGCCCCGGTTGCCGTACTTCCTGGCGATGGAAATGACCAGGCGCAGGTTGGCCTCGACCATTTCCTTCTTGGCGATATCCGATTCCAGTTCGCCCGCCTGGATGGCCGCCAGAGTGCGTTTCAGTTCCGGAATCGAGGAGAGCGACTCGTCCTCCAGCCGCCGGATCTCGCTCCGCAGCTTCCGGATTTCTCTCCGGACCGACCGGGCGTCCTCCGGGGAGCGGGAGTTCGGCCGCCCGGTCTCCAACACGCGGATCGCGCGCTCGCATGCCACGGCCCTGCGGACGACATTCCGGATGACTTCCACCAGCCTGTCCCGGTGCACGCTTCTGAGCCCCAGCGCGCGGACCTTCATCGCCACGGGGATGCGATGGCGGGCAAGCATGCCGCCGTGCTTCCGGGCCAGCCTTGAATCGGTGCCGCGGCCGCCGATCTTCTGCCGGATGCGCTGTGCGGCCCGTTCGTGCCGGCGGATGCTCTCCATTGCGCGAAGCACGGATGCGGTCCTCTCCGCCAGATACGCTTCGCCGGCTTCTTCTTCGTCCACGGAGACGAGATCCGCGACGGCTATCTGACCGTTTCGGAGCCGGCGCCCCAGATCGAGGATCCCGCGAATGGCGAGCGGTGATGCCGACAGCGCGTTGAGGACCGATTCCCGCCCGTGTTCCATCCTCCGGGCGATCGCGATTTCGCCCTCCCGGGTGAGCAACCGGATGGGAGCCATATCCCGGAAATACTGCCGCTCCGGATCGACGGGTAATCCCGGGACACCGTGGCGGATATCCGCCCGGGATTCATGACCTTCTCCCCCGGCACTCTCGCGCGAGTTCCCGTCCGGCTCCTCCTGGTCGGGATCGACCACGTCGATGCCGGCAGATCCGAGAAGCGCGAAGATCTCCTCCAGTTCCCCGGACGTGCAGACCCGCCCGGGCAACGCCTCGCCGATTTCGTCGTAGTAGAGATATCCCCTCTGCTGCCCGCGCCGCATCAACTCCCTGAGTTCCTCGTACCTGCGGTCCAGAGACAAAATCGCAACTCCCTCCCCGGCGGCGTCCCGGCGGGATGCGGCGGGATTCGCGGCATGCAGTCTGATTCGCTTACGGATCCGGTGAACCGCCTCATCATATCAGATCGAGCGCGGATAATGGGGTTTATCGTGGAATCCTGCCTGCGGCATTCCGGCCGGCCTGCGCCTGCCCCGCCGAAGGCGCCCGGGAAACCCCGCGATCCGGACATCCGGAGGGTCATTCCGAGTGGAACAGCTTCCCGAACAGTTCGACGGAGCCGGGAGCGTAACCGGCGTAGTGGTTGTTGAAATAAACGTAGACGGGAAGGCCCTTCGCCAGGATCTCCTTGACCGGGGCGATCCACGCATTCATCCGTGCCGTACGATCCACAAGCAGGGACTCGAAGCCGCGCCGCCGCACTCCCGATTCCAGGGCCCGCCGGACCGCCGTATCCATTTCCTTGCGATTGCCCAGGAAGCGGATATAGACGAACTGCGCCGTAAAAACATCCCACCGCCGCGCCAGTTCGGGGAGCGGGTCCATCGTATAGTAGTCGATGAAAACCAGTGAAATGCCTCTGCCGCGCAGGACGTCGAGGAGCCGAGGCTGCAGCCAGAGGGAATTGCGGATCTCGATTCCCCACTGGAAACCGCCGGGGAGCAGTCCGACGAATCCCTTCAGCCTGCGCACGAAATCGGCTCCGGTCCGGTATTCCTGCGGGTCCTTCCCTTTGGCCACATACGGAAACTGCAGAATCATCGGCCCGAGCTTCTCGCCCAGCCCGGACATCACCGAGACGAATTCGTTTACTTCGGCTTCGCATCCTTCCAGGTATTTATCGTGGCTGATCACCCTGGGGACTTTGGCCGAGAAGACGAATCCTGCGGGCGTCTTCGATTTCCATGCCTGCACCGTCTTCGCATCGGGCATCCGGTACCAGGTGGAGTCGATTTCCACCGTCGGGAGCTTGGCCGAGTAAAGGCGGATCATTTCGCCGGGCTCCGTCCGATCCGGGTAGAAGGTCCCGCACCAGTCGGTCGAACTCCAGCTGGACGTGCCGACAAGCAGATTCGGCGGAAACCCGGATGCCATGGCAATGCTCCTCACTGGATTATAGCCGAACCCGGGGTCCCGTGCATGCGGTCGCCCGCGGTCGAGGGAATGCCGGCGGCGCAACCCGGGCAGGAGTCAGGATCCCATGGAACGATCATGGGATTTGACACAGATTACCCGCCTCAAGCATCCTATAATTGTGGAGCGATAGAGGCTGCCGTCCATAACAGGGTGGAGCCGGGGAATTTACATCCCTATCTGAGGAAACCGTTCCGATGCTGCCCATGCGTACCCAGGCCTGTTGCGGCATTCTGCTTGCCTGCGCCGGCTTTTTCGCAGCCCGCGCTCAGTCGGCCGTGATCATAAATCCCGGGGCATCTCTCACATATATCGTCACGAAACTCGCAGACACCGACGACGGCAACTGCGACAAAGACTGCTCTCTGCGTGAGGCGATTGCCGCGGCCGCGCCAGGCAGCACGGTCGGGTTCGCGCCGGGACTCGGCGGCACCATAGCCTTGAAGAGCACCCTGACAATCGGCAGGAACCTGATTCTCAACGGTCCGGCGACAGCGTGCATCACAGTCAGCGGGAGCAAAACCGTGCGGGTGTTTCATATCGAATCCGGCGCCAACGTCAGGATACGAAATTTGACGATTGCGGACGGCAGCGTCAAGGGTAAACCGGGATCGGCTGGCAAGGTCCGGGCACCCGGAGCTACGGGCGACACGGCGCAAGGCGCGGGTTTAATCAACGAAGGCGGTGTCGTGACCGTCGAGAACTGCACCTTTCTGAACAACACCGTTAAAGGGGGATCCGGCGGCAGGGGTGGATTTGCGCCGAACCAGTATGCGGAAGCCGGCGCCGGCGGCAGGGGCGGCGATGGGCTGGGCGGGGGTGTGTACAATTCCGGGAAACTGTTTCTGGTGAACAGCACTTTTTCGGGGAATCGGGCGATCGGCGGGACCGGAGGCGACGGCGGCGTTCGAGGCGGCATCGAAGCATACTTGCTGCCCGGCGCTCCCGATGCCAATGCCGAGCAGAACACCGCGGCAAGCGGCATGAACGCGGGCCCCGGGGGACCCGGAGGGAATGGATACGGAGGCGCGGTTTTCAGCTCTTCGGATGTGCGGATCCTGAGCTGCACCTTTGCGGGCAACAGCGCCCTGGCGGGAAAGGGGGGAATGGGCGCGGCTCCGCAGAAGGGAGTCAATATCAGCAGGGGCGGCAACAGACCGAACGGTTTGCCGGGAGCGGGCTTGGGCGGGGCAATTTACCGGCCCGGAGCGCTGCCTTCAGGCAATTATGCGCACCTCAATACCTCGGACCCCGTTCGTATCAAAAACACCCTGATCGCCGGAAATGCATCGAGCATTAATTGCGAGGCGGCGATCCATTCCGAAGGGTACAATATCAGCAGCGATGATACCTGTCACCTCACCGCATCCGGGGATCGGGTCGTCGTCGATATAACGCTCAAGCCGATTGCCTATAATGGCGGCTCCGCCTTTACGTATGCCTTGCCCGCACTCAGCCCCGCGGTTGACGGCGGTGATCCGGCAGGCTGCACCGATCCTGCGGGAGCCGTCCTCGCAACCGATCAGCGGGGGCAGAACCGCGCATGGGGAGGACGCTGCGATATCGGCGCATTCGAGCTTATCGCCGGCCCCCGGTAAAGCCGCGGTGCGGCTTTTCCCGAGGCCGAATCCTCAGAAAGGAAAAGCGCGAAGCCCTGGATTCCTGGAGCAAGCGGCTGATGGTGCTCGTGTCCGTTCTGCAGGCAATGCAAAAAACAGAGGCAATATAAACGGCACCTGATAGTATAATCGTTGAGCGAGCTTAATTATGATTGACGAAAAGAGTATCCAGGATTTGCGGGATCGCATTACTGCGGAATGCCAGCCGGAAAGGATCATCCTTTTTGGTTCGTATGCCTACGGCAATCCGGAAGCAGAATCCGATCTGGATATTCTGGTGATTATGGAGCGTGGCGAATCGGGGCCTAAAAAGGCCGCCGAAATCCTCAGCCGGATCAGCCCGCGTATTCCGGTTGATCTTGTCGTGCGTACTGAGGACGAGATAAGAAGCAGGTTGCAGGATGATGATTTCTTTCTTGCCGAAATCATGAACCGCGGAAGGGTGCTCTATGAAGCCCCTAACCCGTGAATGGATTGAAAAGGCGGAAGGCGATTTCGCCACGGCATCAAGGGAAATGAGGGCTCGCAAATCTCCAAATTACGACGCAGCT
>CAZTHE010000070.1:0-2847 GCA_964613495.1 uncultured Acidobacteriota bacterium
CGGCAGGTCAACGGCGTTCCCGCCCGCTTCCGCGACGTCGCCATGGTCTTCCAATCCTACGCGCTCTATCCGCACATGAGCTGCCGCGAAAACCTCGCGCTGAATCTCGTGCTGAAAAAAACGCCCCGCGGGGAAATCGAGGAACGCGTGCGCCGGACGGCACGCATGCTGCAAATAGAGGACCTGCTCGACAAAAAGCCTCGGGAACTGAGCGGGGGCCAGCGGCAACGGGTGGCCGTCGGGAGGGCCCTGATCCGGAATCCGCGGCTCTTTCTTTTCGACGAGCCGCTCAGCAACCTCGACGCCATTCTACGCGAGAAGGTCCGGCATGAACTCCGGGAGCTTTTCGCGCGGATCGAGGCAACCGTCCTCTACGTGACCCATGACCAGCTGGAGGCTACGACGCTCGCCGACCGGACCATCGTCCTCGACCGGGGATCCGTCCAGCAAATGGGAAAACCGGAAATCCTGTACCGGTCGCCGCGCAATGTCTTTGTAGCATCGTTCATCGGATCCCCGTCCATGACCCTGTTCGATGCGCCGCTCGACTCGGGCGTTTTGCGCCTCGGTCCCGCGAGGATCCCCACCGGAACCGATTTCTCCGGACCCGTGACGATCGGGATCCGGCCGGAAGCCGTCCGGACCGGAGGCACGGTTCCGGCAAGGGTAGCACTGGTCGAAAACCTGGGTCCGCGGTTCCTGATCGACGCCCGGGTGGAAGACCGGTCCATCATGCTTCTGGCGGATACGGCGCCGGAATCGGACACGATAGGTTTGTGCATTGATCCGAAGGACATCCATGTCTTTGACGCGAGCACCGGCGAAAGCCTGCGCCGCTCTCCTGACGGCGGCGCTGCTGTTTCTCAGCCTGAGGCCGGCGTCGTCTGAACGCGGCGGCGGGCTGACGGTCCTGATGGAGCCGGACGGGACCGGGATCTGGAAGCAGCTCGCAGCCGAATTCAACGGCCGGGACCCGGAGGCGCGCATCCGCATCGTGGAAGGGCCGCCCTCCACCAACACGCGGGAGGACCTGTATTCCACCTCTTTCCTGTCCGGGGATTCCGCCTTCGACATCGTGTATTGCGACGTGGTCTGGGTCGCCAAGTTCGCGGCCGCGGGATGGCTCCTGGACCTGACGGACCGGGTCGGCCCGGATTTGCGCGCCGACCTGCTCGACGCCGAGTGGGAGGCGGGATCCTACCGCGGGCGCCTCTATCGGGTCCCGGCCTTCACCGACGCCGGAGTGCTGTACTACCGGAAGGACCTCGTCCCCGAACCGCCGCGGACATTCGGCGAACTGGCGGCGCAGGCCCGAAAATTCCAGACCCGGGAACGCTGGGGATTTCTCTGGCAGGGGAAGCAGTACGAAGGGCTGGTCACGGCCTTCCTGGAGGTCCTCTGGGGATTCGGCGGGGACTGGATCGATCCGGCGACGCGCGAAGTATTCCTGGACCGGCCGGAGGCGGCCGCCGCGCTGGATTTCCTGAAGAGCACCATCGGCGCCATCTCCCCGCCCGGAGTGACCGGCTACATCGAGGAGGACACCCGCCTGTTGTTCCAGAGCGGGCGGGCCGTGTTTCTCCGCAACTGGCCCTACGTGTGGACGCTGATGCAGCAGAGCAACGCGCCCGTCGCGGCGGACGTCGCCTATGTTCCCATGGTGCACGCTCCCGGGCGTTCGAGCGCCGCGACGCTCGGCGGGTGGGGATTTGGCATCTCGAGTTTCTGTCCGAACCCGGAAGCGGCCTGGAACTTCGTGCGGTTCATCACGCGCGACGAACAGCTGATCCGCGTGCAGAAGCGCGTGGGGCGCATCCCTTCGCGGAAAAGCCTCCTGCCCGGGGAATTCGAACCGATCGCGCAAAAGATGCGCGCACGGCCCGCCATCCCCGAGTATGCGCAGGCATCCGACATCCTGCAGCGCTGGCTGAGCGCGGCCCTCACCGGCCGCGCGGAATGCGACAGGGCGCTGCGCGAGGCGGCCGGGGAGACGCGGCTTCTTCTCAAATACTAGGAGGAGGTGTTCGATGGGCGGAAAAACCGAACGCGTCCAATCCGCGCTCTGGTACGCGCCGGCCGCCCTCCTGCTGCTGCTGGTCTTCGCATACCCGGTCCTGAGGACCCTCGGCCTGAGCTTCATGCAGTATGGCCTGGGGACCGGATTCGAACCCCGTTTCGCCGGGGCGGACAACTTCCTCCGTCTGCTTGCGGATTCGCGCTTTTTCGGATCGCTGCGCGTCACGGCCCTCTTCACCGTCGCATCCGTGGCGCTGGAGTTCCTGATCGGATTTCTGGCGGCGCTCGCTGTCGAGAAGATCGGCAGGGCCCGGCGGATCGCCCGGACCCTTCTCCTGATTCCCTGGACGCTTCCGACGGCGATCATGGCGGTGCTCTGGATGTGGATGTTCAACGACCAGTACGGGCTGATCAATGCGGTCCTCTCCCGGACGGGCATCGGCGATTCCCCGGTGGCATGGCTTGCGAGGCCGCATACCGCCTTCCTGTCGATGACGCTGGCGGACGTTTGGAAGGCGTTCCCGTTCGTCTTCATCGTCCTGCTTGCCGGGCTGCAGAGCATTCCGCGGGAGATGTATGAGGCCATGGAAATCGACGGCGGCGGCGCCTGGCACAAGTTCCGCTACGTGACGCTGCCCCATATGCGCCCCTTCATCTTCCTGGCCCTGATTTTTAGGATCGTGCAGGCGTTCGCCGTTTTCGACCTGGTCTACGTGCTGACGGGCGGCGGGCCGGGCGGCGCCACGGAAACGGTATCGGTTTACGGCTACACCACGTTCATGCGGTACCTGGATTTCGGTTACGGCGCGGCTCTGGTGGTCGCGGTGGTCG
>CAZTHE010000070.1:2857-20298 GCA_964613495.1 uncultured Acidobacteriota bacterium
TTGCCGCAAGCGCCTGGGTCCTTTATTTCCTGCTGCTGAAAAAATATGAAATGGCCCGCTAGAATCTATATCCTGACCGTTTGTGCGTTCGCGGCGGCGCCCCTCGTCTGGTACGGAGTGTCTTCGATGAAGAGCGCCGCGGAACTCTCGCAGATTCCGCCCACGTTCGTCCCTTCCGGACTGACGCTGGCGAATTACGCGGAGCTGTTTCTGCGCCGCCCCTTCGCCGTGTATTACCGCAACAGCGCCGTCATCGCATCGTTGGCTTCCCTCCTCTGCGTCTTCTGCGCCTCCCTGGTCGCCTACCGGCTGGCCCGGGCGCCGCGCCGGTTCCGCGTCCCGGTCTCGTACGCACTGCTGATCCTGACGTTCTTCCCCCCGATCGTCCTCGTGTTCCCCCTGTACGAACTGGTCCGGCTCGCAGGGCTCGTCAATCATCCCTGGGGCCTCATCCTCCCGTACGCCGCGCTGAATCTCCCCTTCGCCGTGTGGCTGCTCACGGGATACATGCAGCAGATCCCTTACGAACTGGAAGAAGCGGCCGCAATGGACGGGCTGACGCCGCTTGAGACCTACCGGAAAATCGTCCTTCCCCTGTCCGTTCCCGCGCTGACCACGGCCTTGCTGCTCGTATTCATATTTTCCTGGAACGAATTCATGCTCGCCCTGACCTTCATGAACCGGGAATCGTCCCGGACCCTGACGGTGGGCGTCGCGACCCTGAGCGGCGCGTTCGCCTACGAAATCCCCTGGGGGCTGCTGGCGGCCGGGATCGTGGTCAGCACGGCTCCGTTGATTGTTGCGGCCGCCCTTTTTCAGAGGCGCATCGTCTCCGGGCTGACGGCCGGCGGCGTCAAGGAATAGATTCGCATTGCCGTCAACCCGCATTGTTCATGATGGTTCGTCGCGAGGCGGTGCGGACGGTTAGAAAAACCGATTCCAGATTCCGAATTCCAGATTCCGGACAAGCCTGTGGGTCGCCGATTTGGTCAACAGGGATCCGGCGCTGATCGTTTGATGTGAGGTCCGGGATCCGAGATGAGGCTGCGGGCCACCGATTGGGGCGAGCGGGGAGCGGATCGGAACGAAGGAGTGTTGGAGATCGTTTGGCACACCGCCATCTGGAATCTGCAATATGGAATCAACCCTTTTTCCCCCGCCGCAGCAGAAGTCCCATAAATTATGCGGGGTAAGCCCGCCCCTACCCTGTTTTTCGCGCCGGACTCCCATGCCACGGGGATGTTCCGGGAGCCCCCGTCCCGCTAACCTGCGCGTGGAGGCATTCCATGGCCGATTTCTATCAAACCGGGATCGTGGCTACGCTTCATCGTTTGAGGCAGGACGGCGCTCCGAGAATCGAACATGACCTGAACCGGATTTCGAAGCGCGTGGGTATCGCACTCGTCCTGCCCGCGCTTTTCCGCGAGTTCGAGTCCCCCTCCATGCCGCGCATCGCCGGGGAACTCCGCCAGGTGCAATATCTTCGGCGCATCGTCCTCGTTCTGGGAGACGGGGGGCCGGCGGAATTGGAAAAGGCCCGGGCGTTCTTCGAGGACTTCCCCTGCCTGGTCGACGTCCTGTGGATGAACGCCGATCCCGTCAGGAAACTGTTCGAGCTGCTGAAGAGCAAAAACCTGTCCGTCGGTGAGAACGGCAAGGGACGCAGCTGCTGGATGGCCTACGGCTACATCCTGGCCCAGGGGGACTGCAGCGTCATCGCGCTGCACGACTGCGACATCATGAATTACGACCGGAAGCTTCTGGCACGGCTGGTCTATCCGGTGGCGAACTCGAATCTCGGGTTCGAATTCAGCAAGGGCTTCTACGCCCGCGTCACCGACAGGATGCACGGGCGCGTGACTCGCCTGTTCATGACGCCGCTGATCCGGGCCATGGAGAGCATGGCGCCCTCCGCCCCTTTTCTCCGGTTCCTGGACAGTTTCCGGTACGCGCTGTCGGGAGAGTTTGCGATGGACGTCAACCTGGCCCGCGTCAACCGCATCCCGTGGGATTGGGGCCTCGAGGTGGGCATGCTGGCCGAGGTATTCCGCAACTGCGCCCTGTCGCGCATCTGCCAGGTGGATATCGCGGATACGTACGAACATAAGCACCAGATCCTGTCCAACGAGGATCCTACCAAGGGGCTGCATCGCATGGCGTGCGAAATCGCCAAGTCGCTCATGCGCACGCTGGCATCGGAGGGAGTCATTTTCACCCAGGACCATTTCAGGAACCTGGAGGTCCGGTATATCCGCATCGCGGAGGACACCATCGAACGCTACCGCGCCGACGCGATGCTGAACGGGCTGGAATTCGACCGGCACGCGGAGGAGCTCGCGGTCGCCACGTTTGCCGACAGCCTGCGGCAGGCGGCGAGGGAATATATCGAAAATCCTTCCGGTCTGCCCCTAATGCCGAACTGGAATCTGGTGCAGTCCGCCATTCCCGATTTTTCGGACCTGCTGATCAAGGCAGTCAACCCGGGAAACGAGACCATACTCGGCTAGAGAGACGGGGCGCCGTCCCGGGCACCGCGATCCGCGGGCCGGAGTGCGGCGGCACAGACGTTACGGTACGGAATTACCCACGGACGGTTCAACCATGAATGAGGAAAACGTTTCTCCGGACGTTCACCAGGCAATCGAGCGGATCGGGGGCGCCGACATCGTGGTCGGCATCCCCAGCTTCAACAACGCGGCGACCATCGGCCACGTGGTCGCCGCGACGCAGGCGGGACTGGAGAAATATTTTCCGCAGTATCGCTCCGTCATCGTCAACTCCGACGGCGGTTCCGGCGACGGAACCAAGGAATCCGTTTTGAAGGCCGGGCTGGACAACTCGAGGCTGCTGCTGGTATCGACGCCCCTGTTCCCGGTGCACCGGCTCTCCTTTCCGTACCACGGGATTCCGGGCAAAGGGAGCGCGTTCCGCCTGATCTTCCACATGGCCCGGCAGCTGGACGTCAAAGCCTGCGCGGTCGTGGACTCGGACCTGCGGTCCATCACCCCGGAATGGATCGACCTGCTTTTGCGGCCCGTTCTGCACGCGGGCTTCGACTTTGTCGCGCCGTACTATCGCCGGCACAAATACGACGGGACCATCACCAACAGCATCGTCTATCCCCTCACCCGGGCGCTGTACGGGCTGCGGGTGCGGCAGCCCATCGGGGGGGATTTCGGGATCTCGCCCCGGCTCCTCGCGCGGTACCTAGAGAGACACGACTGGGAGACGGACACGGCCCGGTTCGGCATCGACATCTGGATGACGACGATCGCCATCGCGGAAGGATTCCGGGTATGCCAGAGCTTCCTGGGCGCGAAGCTGCACGACGCGAAAGATCCCGGGCTGGACCTGAGCGCGATGCTGCACCAGGTCGTCGGAAGCGTGTTCCGGCTCATGCAGGAATACGCGCCCGTGTGGACGGAGCGGAAGGGGAGCGAGGATGCGGATCTGTTCGGCTTCCGGTTCGGAGTCGGCCTGGATCCCATCGAGGTGAACACCGACCGGATGCTGCACGCATTCAAACGCGGATGCGAGGAGCTGGGCGAGGTCTGGTCGAGGGCGCTCGAGCCGGAAACCTATGCCGCAATCGTCCGGCTCGCGGACCGGGGTCCGCACACGGACGCATTCGTGCTCGATAACGACTTGTGGTCGCAGATCATTCTCGACTTCGCGGCCTCGTACAAGAGGGAGCCGGTCGAACGCGGACACCTGCTGCGGTCCCTGACGCCGCTCTACCTGGCGCGCGTGGCGTCCTTCGTCCTTCGAACGCGGACCCTGGACTCCGATGAGGTCGAGGAGGAAATCGAGCGCCTCTGTATGTCGTTCGAGCAGAAGAAACCGGAGTTCATTCAACGATGGCTCGGTTAGCCGGAACTCGCGGCCGCCCGGCGGGAATGCCGGCCAATTTCAGGCATGGAGGGATAGACCGATGCTCAGCCTTCTTGAACAGATCATGCGGCAGACGCTGGATAAAATCGCGTCGCAGATCCTGGTGTACGCCCCCGGGCTGCTCGCCGCCCTATTTGTCCTGGCCGTCGCCTTCATCCTCGCCAAATCCGTCCGGTGGATCATCCTGAGAATTTTCAAGGGGATCACCCTGGACCGATTCCTCAGAAAGACCGGATTGGCTACGAATCTCGAAAAGATCAAAACGCCCCGACTGGCGGCGCAGACCGCTTTCTGGCTGATCCTGGGATCCGGCTTCCTGGTCGCGCTGAGTTCTTTCGACTCGACGCTGACCACCCGGATCATAGAAACGGCGGTGTTTCTCTTCCCCAAAGTGCTCGTGGCAGCCGCGATCATCGTCGTCAGCGCCTGGCTCGGCCGGTATTTCGGGCGCAGCATTCTGGTCTGGGCGGTGAATGAAAACCTTCCGGAACCGCGAAAACTCGCCGCCGCCGTGCGTGTCCTGTTCCTGTTCGGGGGCGTCGTGGCTGCCGCAGACCACCTGGATTTTGCCCGGAGCGTGTTTCTTTCGGCCTTCATCCTCGTCCTGGGAGGCGTCGTGCTGGCCGCCGGTCTCGCGCTGGGACTCAACGGACGCGAGATCCTGAGACGGTACCTTCATTCGGACAAACCGTCCCCCGGGGAGGAAGAAGACCGCCCGATCTGGAAGCATCTGTAAGCCTGGCCGGGGGGGGGAGGCGCGCATCAGGAGGCGCCGGAGACGGCTTTCGGCAGGGGACCGTTCATGGCAGCCGCCATCCGGGACTCGATGTCCGTAGGCTGCGGGTGCCGGCCGATGATTGCGAGCACGGCGGAGTTCCATCCGCGCGGGCCGCCCGGGAACGTGCGCCCCTGAGGCACCTCTTTCCGCAGGTCCGAAATCGCATCGGACTCGAGAAGCACCGGCACGTCGACCATGTTCAGGAAACCCGCGTCGTTCAATCCGTCTCCCAGGCCCACCGTGACGATTCGATCGAACATCCTCCGGTAGAAGTGGACCAGCAACTGCACGCAGTGCGCCTTGTCGTTTGCGCCCAGAATGTGGTAGAAGCTCCCGCCCCGCGTCCAGCGTTTCTTCTGCCGCTCGATGGAGTCCGTCAGCCGGTCGGCGTCCCCGCTCAGAATCTCGAACGGTTCGTCATATTCCCGCTGCTTCGCCCGCAGTGCGGCTTCGGGCCTCATGCCGCAGCGTTCGCCGATTTCCGCGGCATCCATCTGGTGGAATCCCCGCACCGTGCAGCCGCTCTCGGACGAAGCCCGGGCCAGGCACCGGACGAGCTCGGGATACGGGGACCCGAACTCGATGATGGAATACCCGTCGCGGCGCAGGGGGGCGTTGATGGATTGCGGCAGGCAGCCGTCGGGCACGTAGAGCGCCCCCCCGTTTTCCACGATGAAGGGATGGTCATTGCCCAAACGCGCGCGGCAGGCTTCCACTTCCGCCCGGGTCTTGCTGGTGCACAAAACCAGGGGGATGCGAAGCCTATCCAGAAGATTCAGGGCCGGCAGCGCAGCCTCGAACGAATAGTCGTCGTCCAGCAGCGTACCGTCCAGGTCCGTTACGAACACATACATGGCAGCTTCTTTCTATCACAAAGCCGGCAGCGCGCGCATCCCCCCGGCAGGGGAGTATGCGGAAGAAAAGCCATGAGACCCGGCCTGCGGTTGTTCCCCGGACCCGGGTTCGGACCCATGCCGTGGGTCTTTCCGGCCGGTCCCGGCAGCCTCTGGTGGTTTGTTTCCCTCCGAATACAGCCTCTGCCCGATTGTTTCCTTCTGCCGAGGCATGCAGAGTGGCATGGAGAAATTGCCGCAGGGCAACTCGGGAGGAATTTCGATGGAATTCGACGTCGTCGTAGTTTTGGTGCTGGCCCTTCTGTTCTGGGGAGGGATCGCCTATCTGGTGTTCCGGGAAAGGCGGATGCCGCAACCGGAAGAGAGCGCAAATCCGGCTCCGGCTCAGGAGGAAAATCGGCCGGCGGACGGGAGGAAGAAAATCGGGAAGTCGCCGGCGGCGGCAGGGATCGACAGCCGGCGGCGATAATGTTTCCCCCGCAGGGCCGGCGCGCGGTCCGGGCTCCCGCACGGCGGCGCCGCGTTACGGGAACAGCCTGGGCATCAGAATTTCGAGCGCCTTTTCGGAATCGCCGGGCGCTCCGCAAAGGCCGGCGCGCGCATCCCAGAGTTTGCCGGCCAGTCCGAGGCTGGATTCCGTCGCGTCGGCAAGCGAACGCGGCAATCTTTTGCGGGCGAGTGTCCGGCGGGCTTCCTCGGCCGTCCGGGCCACGGGCTCCGGAGACGTTCGCGCGCCTGCCGCCAGGCAGGAATCCAGGGAATCGAGCACGGATTGCAGCAACTCCCGGCTCCGTTCGTACCTCTCGGACGCCTTGAGCCCTTTCAGCCCGGGATCGAGCGCCAGGATCCGATCGGTCAACTCCAGTTGCGCCCTGGACGCGGCATCCGAGGGATCCCGGCGCAGGGCGGTCCGGAAGGCCTGCCGTGCGTCCCCGAAGTTCCCGAGCGCGAATGCGGCGCGCGCCAGACCGGCATGCACCGCCGCGTCCTGCGGATTCGTTTTGATGGCCTCCCGGAACAGCCGGACCGACTCCGCATACAATCCGTAGTCCAGCAGCAACTGCGCCGCTCGCTTCCCGGCCGCGGGGTCGTCCGGAATCTCGGCAACCATGGCCAGCAGTTCGGACCGGGCCTGCGTCCGCCGGCCGGCCCCGCTCAGGCTTCCGGCGAGTTCCTCCCTTATCGCGATCGCGTCCGCGGGGGATTCGTCGGGCCAGGTTCCGTAGATGGCCCTGTGGTAATAATGGGTCGCCTCTTTAAAATCCTGCCGATGCACCGCAACCCGGCCCAGGCCGAGGTTGACCGGGCCGCTGTCGGGCATTTCGCGGGCCAATTCCTTCAAATAAATATTGGCCTCGTTCCAGCGGCCGGCCGAGACCAGCGCCGTGGCCAGCGAAAGGCGGTCCGCACTGCTGTGGGATATGGAGAGTGCGCTGCGGAACCGCTCCACCGCTTCCTGATAGCGGTCCTCAGCCATCAGCGCCTTGCCCGTCTGCGCAAAATTCTCCGCGCGTTCCACCCGCCGCGAGCGGTAGTGATAGCTCAGGAAAACGGCCAGCGAAACCATGAGGACCAGCACGGCCACGACGCCGCCGACAGTCGCCGTACGGACTCCCCCGCCCTGCCGGTCCGGGGAAGCGGGAGAATCTTCGGATGCGCCCGCATCCGGCGACGCGGGAGCCGGAGCCTCGCGGTCCCGGGGCGGTGTCGGCACCTCGATCCCGTCCTGATGCATCAACGCCTGATAAATGGGCTTTTTCTGAAGACGGCTCGAGATAAAGTAGCTGGTGAGATTGGCGATCATGAGGGGGACGATGATGGAATAATCCCGCGTGATCTCGAAGATCATGATCACCGAGGTCATGGGCACGCGCACGATGCCGGCGAATGCCACCCCCATGCCGACGAGGGCATAGGCGCCCACGCTGCCGGTGTAGTCCGGCAACAGCGAATGGGCGCCGGCGCCGAAGGCGCCTCCCAGCATCGCGCCGATAAACAGGCTCGGCCCGAATATGCCTCCCGCGTTGCCCGATGCGTAGCAGGTCGCCGTCGCGATCAGTTTCAGGGCGACCAGCAGTCCCATGGTCCCGAGCGCGAGGCGGCTGTTGAGGGCGTCTCCCACGTGGCTGTAGCCGACGCCGAGTACGGCCGGAACGAACCATCCCAGGATGCCGACGGTCAGGCCGCCGGCCACCGGCTGGAGCCAGGCCGTGCGGGACGGCATCCGGAGGAAATACGCGCGCAGCCGGAGCAGCAGCCTGACGAACAGCACGGACACGAGACCGCCGACGGCCCCCAGCGCCGCATACAGGACGAACTCCACCGGGTGGACCAGCTGATACGCCGGGACATGAAAAAGAGGCTCGTCCCCGAGCAGCAGGTGCAGCACCATCCATGAGGTCGCGGAACTGAGGACGATGGCGCCGAGCACCCGCGCGTGAAGGTCCCCGAGGACTTCTTCCAGCGTGAAGAGCACGGCCGCGATGGGGGTATTGAAAGCGGCCGCCAGCGCGGCCGAGGCGCCGATGGGCACCAGCGAACGCGTTTTCTCCGGGCTCAGGCCGAACTGGCGCCCCAGCACGGAGGCGATGCCGGCGCCCACCTGGACGGACGGTCCCTCGCGCCCCAGGGCGATGCCGCTGGCCAGCGATACGGACGAATTGACGAATTTTCCCACGACCGTCCGCAGGCTGATGAATCCCGAATGCAGGAACAGGGCGACCTTGGTCTGAGGAATGCCGCTGCCCCGCGCGGCGGGAAAATACCGCATCAGGAGATACCCCGTGATCAGCGAACCGCCCACGGGGATGAGGACGCGCCTCCACGCGGCGCCTCCGGCCGGATACATCCGCGAGCCGAGGTTCTCCGTCAGCAGGATGAACGCCACGATGACCGCACCCACGACCGCGCCGATCAGGAGCGTCAGGAAGAAAAGCACCTTGTCCTCATGCTGCCGCAGGTGCGCCGGATCCGCATAGCGGTTCATGGCTTCACGGGCTTTCGTCAAAAACTCCATCTGCCGTCCCCCGGTCCAACCCGCCTCATTCTACACCGCCGCCCGATGGTTCGCGCCGGAGAATGAAAAATACATAGGCATAACTGTCCTCCGAGGCTTCGAACGCCTCGATTTCGCGCATCATCGCCGCGGCGTATTCCCGGACCGCGTCGTCGGGATGGGCGAGCAGACCGCGGGCCCTGGGGCCGAGCACGTCGTAGTAGCCATCCACCCAGGTCTCGCGCGGCAGCACGTGCGTGGCCGCGACCGCATATCCCGCACCCCGGGCCGCACGAAGATTCTGCGCAACGGACCGCATGGCCGGATATTCCACGGCGAAGAAATCCCTCGCCGCGGAGGGGATGGCCCGGCCCGTCCACGACAGTTCGCTGACGACGGCGTGGCCGCCATCCGGGATGGAGGCGGCCCAGCGCCTCAGGGCTTCGGGAAAGCCGATGTTGTACGCCGCCCCCTCCGACCAGAGCAGGTCGATGTGCGGGAAGGTCCCGGGAATGTCCTTCATGTCCATGCGGTGCGTTACGATGCGGCCGGCGACTCCCTGCTCCGCCGCGCTTCGGCGCAGTTCGGCGAGGAACGGTTCATAAGTATCGACGGCGTGAATGCGTGCATCGAGCTCTCTGGCCAGAACCAGCGTCTGGCGCCCCGTCCCGCAGCCGGCGTCGACCACGACGCCGCGCGGCCGTTCCGGCAGAAGGCCGATTACGTGCCGGGTGTCCGCATCGCTCCCCGGACCGAGTTTCCGCATGCCGCCGAAAAGCATGTCGATCGGATTGGCGGTGTTCATCTGTGGCTCTCCCCCCGCGTTCCATTGTAAAATTCCATTCAGGGGTAGCATAGCGGATTGGACACGTCCCGCATAACCGAAAGCTGCCCCGGAGACAGGAGAACGCGATGAGACAGGTGGAAGGGAAAGTGGCTTTCATCACCGGCGCCGCGAACGGCGCGGGTTTGGGCATGGCGCGGGTTTTCGCCAAAAACGGCATGAGAGTCGTGCTCGCCGACATACGCCAGGACAGCCTCGACCGCGCGATGGCCGGTTTCGGCAAGAACCCGGATGTGCACGCGATCCGGCTGGACGTCACCGACCGGGAGGCGTTCGCCCGGGCGGCCGACGAGGCGGAAAAGGTGTTCGGCAGGGTGCACGTCGTCTGCAACAACGCCGGGATCAACCTGTTCGTGCCGATCGAGGAGTGCACGTACAACGACTGGGACTGGGTCATGGGGGTGGATTTCGGCGGGGTCGTCAACGGCATCCAGACCTTCGTCCCGCGCATCCGCAGGCACGGCGAAGGCGGCCATATCGTGAATACGGCCTCCATGGCGGCCTTCCTGCCCGCCGGCATTGCCGGCATCTACACGGCCGCGAAGTATGCGGTACGCGGGCTCAGCGAGGCGCTCCGCCTCACGCTGTACCCATACAGGATCGGCGTGTCCGTCTTCTGCCCAGGATTGATCCACAGCACGATTTACGAAAGCGAAAAGGTCCGGCCTCGGGAACTCGCCTCCCCGGAAAACACGGCCAGGAACCAGACTACCATGGACGCACTGGCGGAAATACACAAGCTGGGGATGGAGCCGGAGGAAGTGGGGGAGAAGGTCCTCGCCGGCATCCGCAGAAACGCCATGTACATTTTCAGCCATCCGGAATTCAAGGAGGAGATGCGGGAGCTGTTCGAAAGGACGATGCGCGATCTCCCGGATGAGGAGGCCCCCGCCGCGCGGGTCGCGTTCGAGCGGACGCGCCGCGACGGCCTGAAAAAGGCGATGCGGGAGGCGGACGCCATCGGCTGAGGCGCACGGCGGATCAGGTCCGGCGCCGGGATTTGCGGTGCAGCCATTCCCGCAGCTTCCGCTCGCCCAGCGGCCGGTCCCCCTTCGGGATGCGGAAACTGGCGCGGAACTCCCGCGCGAAATCGGGGTTCCACCGGAGGTTCAGCAGGGCGGTCGCCGTCATCGCGATGAGGGCGCCCAGCCCGGCCAGGGCCATGTCTTTCTGGGCGTCCCAGATGTCCCCCTGCGCGCCCAGGAACGCGATGCCGGCGGCAGGGTCGACCTTGCGCGCGACCCACCATTCGATGATTTCGTACAGCGCGGAGAACGACAGCGTCAGGTCCAGCGGCAGATAGAATCCCCAGAATCCCTTCACCTGCGAAATCCGCAGGAATACCTCGCGCATCGGGTAGGCGAGAAGGAACCCGAAGCTGAAATGCACCAGCCGGTCGTACATGTTGCGGTCGGCGCCCAACCAGTTCTTCAGAGTATCGCCGAAGGGGACCTCGGCGTAGGTGTAGTGCGACCCGATGACGTGCAGGATCATGAAGAGCGTGATCAGCGTGTACGAGGAATCGGAAAGCTTGAAGTACCTCCCGGAGATCAAAATGACCGGCAGGAAGATGAACACCAGGTAGTTTTCGAGCAGCCAGTCGTGCGGGTAAACCGGGTGGATCGCGGCCCAGGTCCACACCGCGACGAAAGCCAGAACGAGAAAGATCTTGTATCGGGACACGGCGGCACCGCCTCCTTTATAAGAATGTTGTCCGCGATTTCCCGGTCCGCGCCGCGGAGACGAAACGTCCCGCCGCGGCCCTGGCATGATGCCGGCCATTGTACCGAAGCGGGGACGCCGCTGTCGCGGGATTTGTTTGAGAAATGAGGCGGGGAGAGGCACGGCCGCCGGTCCCGGGCGCCGGAATCGATCCCGGCACCCGGGCCGCCGCAACGGGCCGCGGCCGCTATTTCAGGTTGAACACGACGGTGACCATCGCCTGCACCGGCACCGGAGTCCCGTTCAGGAGCGTCGGGCTGTACTGCCATTCCTTCACGGCATCGATCGCCGCCGCCTCGAGGATCGGGTTGTTTTCCTGCGCGGCCCGCAGCTCGTACACGAACCCTTCCTCGTTGACGGTGACCAGGAGCAGGACGATTCCCTCGATCCCCTCGCGGATCGCCCGCTCCGGGTAGACAGGGGCCGCCCTGTGGACCAGCTTGGACTCCTGAACGTTGCCGCCGACGCGGAGCGGTCCGCGCAGAGGCGCCCTGACCTGGCCGCCGGCTTCCCCGGGGGGTGCGGGCGGCGGCTCATTCTGCGGGCGTTCGGCGGTGACCGTCACGTGGGCATTCGCCGGAATAGCGGGACGCGCCGAGATACTCGATCCTATCGCTGCCCCGGCCGCATCCGTTCCGCGCTGCATAAATGCCGGAGTCTCCTCCGTTCCGAAAAAGCAGGTCACGGTGGTTTCCACCGGGACAGGTTGCCCGTTCAACAGCGTTGCGCTATAGCGCCACTGATGGACGGCATCGACGGCAGCCCGTGCGAGAACCGGATGGCCCATTTGCACCCGGGCGTCCCGGACGAATCCTTCTTCGTCGACCGTCACTCCGAGTTTGACGATGCCCGAAAGGCGCAACCGCCTGGCCTCCTCGGGATAGACCGGCTCGACCTTCCGAATCAGCTTGGACTCCTGGACATCGCCTCCAACCCGGATGGACGGCCGGGGCAACGCCGTTGCGGTCGAATCCTGCCGTTCCGGCGACAGGGGCGATCCCGTCAGAGGAAACCATCCGGAAGCAAAATGCACCGTCCCCATCAGCAGAAGGGACATGCACACTATGTGGACAATCAGCGTCGACCTCTTCATGGATACCTCCTTCAATAGCAGCGCCACGCGCTCTACGAGATGGCTCTCCTTCAGAAACAGCGGCGCCGGAACCGCGCCCGGGCGCCCTCGTGTGCGCGCAAACTCCAGCAGCGCATCGAGGTATGGTTGGCGGTTGCCGGTCAGCCGAACGACCTCGCGGTCGACGGCCTGCTCGCGGCTCAATCGTATGCGGCTCAGCAGCCACCAGACCGCCGGATGAAACCATAGGATTGCGCCGACAAAATCTTCCGCAATGATGGCGACCCAGTCGCGGCGGCGCACGTGCAGCAACTCGTGGCAGAGGACGGCCTCCCGGCAGGGCTCGCTCAATGCCTGAAACGAGAGCGGCAGGATGATGTTCGGGGACCGGAACCCGAAAGTCACGGGGCTGTCGATCTCGTGCGAGAGAAACAGCGGAACCCAAATTCCCGTGCGCCGCTGCACATCCCGCACCGCATCCGACGGCTCCATAAAAACCCGGGCGTTGTTCCGGAAAAGGTGCAACCGGACGAACCCGAGCAACAGCCATGCCAGCTTCAAAACGATGCCGGCGGCGAGCACCGCCCAGAGAACATCCCAGGGCATCTGCGGCGGCCCGGCAGGCGCCGCGAGCCCCGAGTCCGGGATCCGGAAGACGGCATGCCCGTACCCGGAGATTGCCGCGCCGAGGATGGGACGATGCCATCGCTGCAGACAAGGCAGGAACAGGCACGCCAGCAGCACCGCTTGCCAATAGGCCAGCGCGACACGCGGATGACGCAGGCGGAACAGGTACGCCAGCAGAGTTCCCGCCGCGGCCAGGATCGCGACCTGCAGGCTGTATGCAACCAGGTTTGAAACCCACACGGGAAGTGCCACCGCAGCCTCCTTTAAACGGCCTCTGTGACCCGCTCGAATTCACCGCTCGCAAACCGCCGCCGGACTACTTTTTCTCCCGGATCATCCGCGCCACCGCTTCCAGGTCCTTCTCCGACAACCGTTTTTCGCGGACCAGGTGCGCCAGGAGGGATTCCGCCGAGCCGTTGAATACGCGGTCGAGAAAATCCCGCACGATTTTGCCGAGGGCGCGGTTCCGGGACTCGACGGCCCGGTATACGTGCGCGCGCCCCTCCGTCCGCTTTTCCAGGTGCCCCCGGGCCTCCATGGTCTTCATCGTGGTCATCACGGTCGTATAGGCAATCGGGCGGGCGGCGCGAAGCGCTTCGTACACGTCGCGCACGGTCGCCTCCCCCTTCTGCCACACCACCTTCATGATTTCGATCTGTTGCGCCGTCAGCCTCGTTGATATCGGTCTCATAGTACTATTTAATAGTATATCGCCGCCGGCGTGTCAAGAAAAAATTTCGGGCGGCCCGGCCGCACGGCCGTCTGGTGTACTATAGGGGCATCGAAGGAGCCGAGCCATGCCGTTCCGACACATCCTGATCGTATTCGGGTTTGCCGCAGTCCTGCTGTCCGCGGCCCCGCGGACAACCGATTCCGCCGCGCAGCGCGAACGCGTCTCCATCAACGACGACTGGCGCTTCGTCAAAGGCGACCCGCCCGACGCCGCCGGGACCCTCGCGTACGACAAGATCAAGGCGTGGATCCTGCCGACGGGAAATCCCTTCCTCAAGGACGCGTCCCGCAGGCATGCCCGGCCGGAAGGCAATGCCCCGTCCGGCATTTCCTATGCCCGGGCGGATTTTGACGACAGCCGGTGGCGCCGCCTGGACCTGCCTCACGACTGGGGAATCGAGGGGCCCTTCACCGCGGAGGGCTACGGGGGAACGGGGCGGCTGCCCTTTTACGGCGCGGCCTGGTACCGGAAAAAACTGAACATCCCGGCCTCCGACGCCGGCCGCACCATCTTCCTCGACGTGGACGGCGCCATGTCGTACGCGACCGTGTGGCTGAACGGCCGCCTGGCCGGCGGCTGGCCGTACGGCTATGCCTCCTGGCGCGTGAATCTGACTCCCCATGTCCAGCCGGGCGGGGAGAACCAGCTGGCCATCCGCCTCGATAATCCCCAGCACTCCTCGCGCTGGTATCCGGGCGGGGGCATCTACCGCAACGTGTGGCTCGTGAAAACGCAGAATGTGCATGTCGGGCAGTGGGGGACCTTCGTGACCATGCCGGAAATCAGGCCGGCGACGGCAACCGTCGCGGTGAGGGTCACGGTCGACAACGGCACCGCGCGGGATGCCGCGGTCCGCGTGTCGACGCAGATTTACGGCCTGGATTCCGGCGGCGGAAAGTCGGGCCCCGCCGTCGCCCGGATCGCGCCGGCCGCGATGACGGTCCCCGCCGGCGGGAGCGCCGTCGCCGAAGGCAAAACGACGGTCGCCAACCCGAAACTCTGGGGGCCGCCGCCCCGGCAGAAACCCAACCGGTATGTCGCCGTGACCACGGTGCAACGGGGAGACAGCGTCGTGGACAGCTACGAGACGCCCTTCGGGATCCGCACGCTGCGCTTCGACCCGGATGAAGGATTTTTCGTCAACGGGGAGCATACGAAGCTGAACGGCGTGTGCAATCACCACGACCTGGGGGCCCTGGGGGCGGCCCTGAACCGCCGCGCGCTGCAGCGCCAGCTGGAAATGCTCGTGGAGATGGGCGTCAACGCCATCCGCACGAGCCACAATCCGCCCGCGCCGGAACTGCTCGACCTGGCGGACCAAATGGGCCTGATGGTCATGGACGAGACCTTCGACTGCTGGCTCCGCGGAAAGACGCCGCAGGATTACGGGCGCCTGTTCGCGGACTGGCACGAGCAGGACGCGCGCATGCTGGTCCGGCGCGACCGGAACCACCCGTCGGTCATTATGTGGAGCATCGGGAACGAAGTAGGCGAACAGGGACAGGGAGAGGCGGGAGCGGCGGTGGCAAAAGAGCTCCACGCCATCGTTCGCGAAGAGGACCCCACGCGGCCCACTACCTGCGCCATGAACAGCGCCCGCGCCGACAGCCTGTTTCCGGCCGCAGTCGACACCGTCGGCCTGAACTATCAGGGAGCGGGATCCGGCGTCGCGGGGCCGCCGCAGTATCCCGTATTCCACCGGAATTTCCCCGACAGGCTCGTTTTCGGCAGCGAGACCGCATCCACGATCAGCAGCCGGGGCGAATATGTCTTCCCCGTCGCCCGGGGCGTCGGCGCGGTGGCCGGGAAGGTCACGGGACAGGACAACGAGACCCGCCAGATGAGCTCGTACGACCTGTATTTCCCGCCGTGGGCCACCTCGCCCGACAAGGAGTTCGCGGCGCAGGACCGCTATCCGTTCGTGGGGGGGGAATTCGTCTGGACCGGGTGGGATTACCTCGGCGAACCGACGCCGTTCGACGCCTCGCGCAGCTCGTATTTCGGCATCATCGATCTCGCGGGATTCAAAAAAGACCGGTTCTACCTGTACCAGTCCCGGTGGAAGCCGGATCTGCCGATGGCGCATATCCTGCCGCACTGGAACTGGCCCGAGCGCGCCGGGCTGCCGACGCCCGTGCACGTCTACACCTCGGGCGACGAAGCGGAACTGTTCCTCAACGGGAAGTCCCTGGGGCGCCTGAAAAAAGAACCGCTCCAGTACCGGCTCCGGTGGGACGACGTGGTGTACCGGCCGGGCGTCCTGCGCGTCGTCGCGTATAAAAACGGGAAGGAATGGGCCACGGACACGGTGGAGACCACGGGCGCTGCGGCGCGTTTGCTGCTCCGGCCCGACCGCGCGGCTATCGCACCGGATGGCCACGACCTTGCTTTTGTCACCCTGAGCGTGGCCGATGCACAGGGGCGGACCGTGCCGCGATCCCGAAACACCGTCCGCTTCGAGATCACCGGGCCGGGCGAAATTGTGGCCACGGACAACGGGGACCCGACGGATTTCACCGTGTTCGCCTCCGCGGAACGCAAGGCGTTCAACGGCCTCGCCCTGGTCATCGTGAAGGCGAAGCGGGGGCAGACGGGCAGAATCCTGGTGACGGCAAAGTCGCAAGGGCTGGCGGAAGCCGCGGCGGAGATCACGGTCCGCTGACGCGGCGGAACCGCATGCGCTCGCGGGTCGCCCCGCATGCATCATGGAGCTTCCGCTGCGCCGGCGGATCCGGGCATGTGTATGTGAATTCCAGATTCCAGATTCCAGATTCCGGATTCCGGATTCCGGATTCCGGATAAGCCTGCAGGTCACCGATGCGGGCAGAAGCGAGTCGGGCTGGAAGGAAGGATTATTCGATACTGTCCATAACACGAAATTTGGAATCCGGAATTTGGAATCGCTTTTTCAAACAGCCTGCAGCGCCCCGCGGCGAAACTCCATGAATAGCGCGGGATTAAAACGGGAATTTCCGGGAGGCATGTGTGATGGAGGTATTGGGATTTATTTTCGGCATAGTCGCTTTGGGCACGGCATCGAGTGCTTTGGCCAAGATCGCCGCATTGGAGAAAAAACTCAAAGAAAGGGGAATTCTGGAAAAAGAATTTAAATCGGAATAGGCGATGAGCGGCTCTGGACCGGTTTGAAGAGCCGAAGGGACGGGGTGTCTGGAGCTATGATCGGCACCTCCGGCAGGATTTTGATTTTCGGCGGTTTCCGGTCTCCGGATAACCCTATGCTTCCATTTGATATTGCCGCCCCGATCTCAACAGGCTAACTCTTTTCTGTGATCAGGCTGATGGCGGCCCCCGCCAGCACGACGACGGCCGCGCCGACGACGTTGTAGTAGAGCCACGATATGGAGGAATACCGGGCGACCGCCAGGACCGCGATTTCTCCGGCGATGAGACCGTAAAACGCGCCCGTCCCGTTGCTGCGGCGCACGAGAAACGCCAGAAGGAACACCCCGAGGATGGGGCCGTAGAAGTACGATCCCACCTTGTTGACGGCCTCGATCAGGGAGCCGAGCCTTCCGGCGTAGCAGGCGGCCGCCGTCGCGAACACGCCCCAGAAGACCGTGGCGGCGCGCGACGCCCGGAGGTAGTGCTCATCCGACGCATCCTGCCGGAAGTGCCGTTTGTAGAAATCGATGACCGACGCGCTGGCCAGCGAGTTGATCTCCGACGAGAAACTGGACATGGCGGCGGCGAAGATGACGGCCAGCAGGATGCCGAGGACGCCGGCCGGCGCGTGGCGGATCAGGAAAGACGGGAAAACGTAATTCACCTCGCTCGAAGGCTCCGTCCCCGTCACCGATTTCAGGAGCGCACGGTTCTCGGCTCGCACCTCCCGGAACTCCTCGGCCGCTCTCGCGTAGTCCTCCCGGGCCCGTCGCAGCTCGACGGGATGGCCGCCCTCGCGGGC